>PLTW01000144.1:6360-6526 GCA_003164655.1 Actinomycetota bacterium | reverse complement strand
CCCCCCCCCCCCCCCCCCCGCCGCGACCGCCGTCGGGCCCGCCGCTACCGCCCGCCTGGGCGTGGCCGCCATCGAGCCCACCGTCGTTGCCCGGGCGCCCGCGACGGTCGCCGAGTCCGCGCAGGCGCTCGAGAAAGGCGTCGGTCATGAGCCGTTCCGGCGCCAC
>PLTW01000144.1:0-6312 GCA_003164655.1 Actinomycetota bacterium | reverse complement strand
CCGGGATCTGGTAGCAGAGCGACTTGCCGCCGCCGGTCGGCATGAGTACGAACGCGTCGCCGCCGGCGACCAGGTGGTCGACGATCTCCTGCTGGTAGGGCCGGAACTCGCGAAAGCCGAAGACGCGGTGCAGTATGGCGGCCGCCGCCGAGCCGGCGGCTGGAGAGGCGGCGGCGGACGCTGCGGCTGCCGAAGGGGCGGGTGCGGACGACGGCTGAGCCGACTGGGGGTCGGGCGACATGGCGCGAGCGTAGCACATCGCCCGGAGCGAACCGGCCGGTCGCGCCGACCACCGCTGCGATGTCACCCCGGAAGCGCCTTCGGCACCGGCGCTCATGCTCAGTGGCGGCTCGCGCGCTGCCTCTCGCCCGGCGGTCGCAAGGTCGTCGAAGACCTGTAGGATGGAGCCCACGCCGTCGACACGAACCGCGAGACGATCGGTCGGATGGGGTCCAGCCGGGAGGAGCGGCAACTTGATTCCGATCAGAACCCTGATGCTGACAGCCGCCGTCGCAGCCACGCTGGGCGTGACAGCGTGGACGACGGCCGACAACATGGCGGCGCTCCCCGCCGGACCGCCGGTCGCAGGCCCGCCGGCTGTCGCCGGCGTGGCCGTCTTGCCGAACGATTTGTCGGGCACTGCGGGCCGCGCCGGCATACTTGAACCGGGCGATTCGCCTTCGCCCTCGAACACGCCTTCGCCTTCGACTTCGCCCTCGCCCTCGCCGAGCGACACGACGCCGCCGGTGACTGTCGCCCGCGGCGCCGACACGCGCTGGCATCGCAAGCCAGTCGCCATCGCTTTCACTGCCACCGACGCAGGGTCGGGCGTCGCTTCGACCTGGTATCGGATCGACACCGGGCCGCTGAAGCAGGGCACGCTGGTCGTAGTACCGGCGTCGGCCGACCACAAGGACGACGGCAGCCATCTCGTGACGTTCTTCTCGATCGACAACGCCGCCAACCGGGAGACGCCCCAGCAGGTGACGGTCAAGATCGACACGACGGCGCCGGTCCTGCGCTGGAAGGGAGTCTCTCCGTCGCCGGTCACGACCCAGAAGGCGCTGATCGCCCGGTTCTTCGTTCGCGAGGCCAGTGGCTCGGTGGCCACGGCGCTGTGCGTCTACGACCAGTACGGCGCGCTTGTGCTGCGCCGCGCAGGGCCACGACGTGCTGCGGGCGCCGGGTCGCTGGCCGTGCTTCTGCGCGCCGCCGGACGGCCGCTGACCCCCGGGCTCTACCGGCTGCAGCTCACCCTGACCGACCAGGCGGGTAACCATTCAGTGACCAGTCTCGCGCCGTTTCGCGACTACCGTCCCGTGAGAGCGACGGTGACCTTCGACCTGCCTCGCGCGGGCCGCCGCGTGGCGCTCACCTTCGACGACGGCAACGACGAAGCAGCCTGGGCGCGCATCGTGAACACGCTACGTGCTTACCAAGTGCACGGCACCTTCTTCGCGCTCGGCCCGAAGGTCGTGGCCTATGCGGCGCTCGCGCGGCGCACGGTCGCCGCCGGCGACGCCATCGGCTCACACGGTTGGACTCACACCGACATGGAGCTCCAGAGCGCGGCGCAGATCCGGCGGGAGCTCGCGCTCAGCACCGCCGCCTGGTGGCGGGTCGCCCGGGCCACGCCGGTCCCCTACATGAGGCCGCCGTACGGCGCCAAAGATGCCGCCGTCCTTTCGGCTGCCGGTGCGTCCGGGTTCGAACACGTCATGCTCTGGGACGTCGACCCCCAGGACTGGAGGCACATCGGCTCGGCCGAGATCGCCGAGCGCGTGCTGTCGCACGTGCATCCCGGCGCGATCGTCTGTATGCACACGCTGCCCACTACCGCCGCTGCCCTGCCGCAGATCCTGAGCGGCCTGCGGGCCATGGGCTATCGCGCGGTGTCGCTGCCCGAACTGTTCGCCGCGGCGGCCCGCCGGCGCTGACGCGTGTTAGTCCCGGGCGCTACTGCCGGGCGCTGATCCGCCACACGTGGTGGGCCCGCGCGCTGCGCGCGAAGTCGGGCGCCAGGGTGGCGCGCGAGAGGTCTTCGAGCTCGTGATCGCGCGCGAGGGCCTCGGCGTCGAGCGCGAAGCGGCGCGCGTTGCAGGCAAAGACGAGCACGCCGCCGGGGGCGAGCAGTCGCCGCACGACCAGACGGATCAGGTCGGCGTGGTCGCGGCGCACGTCGAAGGTCGCCCGACCCATCTTCTTGGAGTTGGTGAAGGTCGGCGGATCGAGGTAGATGAGGCCGAACCGCTCGTCGGTCTGGGCGACCCACTGCAGGACGTCGGCCTCGACGGCCGCATTGCGCGCCGCCGTGAGCTTGTTGGCGGCGAAATTGCGCTGCGCCCACTCGAGGTAGTGACCGTTCAGATCGACTGTCGTGGTGCTCGTGGCGCCGCCCTTGGCGGCGGCGACGCTGGCCGTGCCGGTGTAGCCGAAGAGGTTCAGGAACCGCTGTCCGGCCGCAAGGTCGCCCAGCAGGCGGCGCACCTCACGCCCGGGCAGAAACAGCCCGGTGTCGAGGTAGTCGGTGAAGTTGACCAGAAACGACAGGTCGCGCTCATGGACCTCATGCTCGACGCCGAGCGCGGCGCGGCGCGCGTACTGCGCCGCGCCGCGCTGCCGCGTACGCACCTTGAGAAACACATCCTCGGGCGCCGCCTCCAGTACTTCGGGCACGATGCGCAGGGCCTCGGCGAGGCGCGCCGCCGCCTTCGCCTCGTCGATCTCGGGTGGCGGCGCATGCTCCTGCACGTGCACCCAGCGCTCGTAGACGTCGATCGCCAGGGCGAAGTCCGGCAGGTCGGCGTCGTACACGCGGTAGCAGGTGACTCCGGCGCGGCGCATGAAGCGGCTCCAGCGGCGGGCGTTCTTGCGCAGCCGGTTGGCGAACTGGTCGGCGGCCGGTGAGAGGAGTGCAGCCCCGCCTGCCGCAACCCGGCTCGCCGGCTCGGGGGCGATCGGCCGTCGCGGGACAGTCGCGCGCTCGTCGATCTCGAAGCGCAGCAGCGTGCAGGGCAGGGGCCCGTTCATGAAGCGGTTGGCGCGGCGGGCGCGCAGGCCGAGACGCTTGCCGAGCTCGAGATCGTTGACCAGGACGGCCGCCGTCCACCCCGCGAACTGCGTTCGCAGGCGCTCTCCAAGCAGGCCGTAGAGCGCGGCGAGCGCCGGGTCGAGCGCTGCTGAAGTTGCCGCTTCATTGCCGCTCCGCTCTTTGCCGCTCCGCGGTTCTTGCCGCTCGCCCGGCGACCCGCTCGGGTGACTCGCAGTGCCGCCGAAGTCGGGCGACCGCCGCCTGCCGCGCGCCTCCGCCCCGAGCCTGTGTCCGTACGGCGGGTTGGCGACTACGAGTCCGGGAGCGGCGGCGTCGACGCCGCCCGGTCGCGACAGCTCAGAGAGCTCACGGCGCTCGATGTGCACGAGCTCACCAAGGCCGGCACGCGCCACGTCGGCCCGAGCCAGCGTCACCGCTCGCGCGTCGCGGTCGAAGCCGAAGGCGACGGGAATGATGGCGCCGGCCGCGCCTGCAGAGCGGCCGTTTGCCGTGGCGCGGTCCGCCCGCAGGCCGGCGTCGTGACCCAGCCAGCCGGAGAATCCCCATTTTGGACCGCTGGGTGCGGCGGCCTCGCGCAACAGCCCCGGGGCGACGTCGGCGGCCATCAGGGCGGCCTCGATGGGCAGCGTGGCCGAGCCGCAAAGCGGGTCCACCAGGCTGCCTTTTGCGGCGGTGATCGCGGGCCAGCCTGCGCGCACCAGGATGGCTGCCGCCAACGTTTCTTTGAGCGGCGCTTCGGCCTGCTCCCCCGGCGTGCGATAGCCGCGTCGGTGGAGACTCTCTCCCGACAGGTCGATGGCCGCGACGGCCTCGCGCCTGCCGACGTACACGTTGACCCGCAGGTCGGGGCGCGCCAGGTCGACCGACGGGCGGCGCTCGAAGCGCGCCCGGAACTGGTCGACGATGATGTCCTTAGTGCGCTGTGCGCCGAAGAGCGTGTTGGTCACCCCGACGGCCGTGCCGAGCCCGGCGAAATCCACGGCGAGCGTGCCGTCCGGCGACAGGTGCGCGGGCCAGTCGATCCGGCTCAGAGCCTCCCAGAAGGCGTCGGCGCCGCCGTCGAGCGCCAGGCTCGCCACCCGCAACAGCACACGCTGGGCGAGCCGCGACCAGAGGCAGGCGCGGTAGCCGAGCGCCAAGGGGCCGGCGAACGAGACGCCGCCGTGCTCCTGGGCGACACTCGCGTCGCTCACACCGTGATCGTCCGCAAGCGCCCGTAGCTCGTCGGCGAGCAGCATCTCGGCGCCCTTGGCCGCCGTGGCGAAGAACCGCAAGGTGCTGTCGCGGGAATCACGTGCCATGGTTTCACGCTAGCACATGCGCGACGCCGTGCTACCATGCCGGCACGTGCCGCTCGCGACAGCGGCGATACCGGTAGCGATCGACCAAAGGGGCAGACGCCGTGAAGTACTCGACAGCCGGCCTCGGACGCGTCTTCGTCGTGCGCCTCGAAGACGGCGACGTCGTCCACGAGTCGATCGAAGAGCTGGCCGCCGGCGAAGGCGTGCTGCGCGCCGCCGTCCTCGTTCTGGGCGGAGCCGATGACGGCAGCCGGGTCGTGGTGGGGCCACACGACGGCCGGGCGACGGTGATCGAACCCATGGAGCGTGTGCTGCGCGGCGTCCACGAGATGGCCGGGGTAGGCACGCTGTTCCCCGATGCCAGGGGCCGGCCCACACTGCACCTGCACGCCGCCTTTGGGCGCGACGACAGGGTCACCGCCGGCTGTATCCGGCGCGGCGTGACGACCTGGGTCGTCGGCGAGGTCGTCGTCATCGAGCTGACCGGCAGCGGCGCCGTGCGGCGCGCCGACGCGGCCACCGGGTTCGAGCTGCTGGAACCCTGACGGCGCGCGGCGCGGACTCCGCGACGATGCGCGCCGGTCGGCGCCGACCGGCGGCAGCCGCCGGCCGGGTCAGACGGCCCGCATACGGTTGTTGCGGGGGTTGTGCTCGACTTCGGCGAGCCCCAGCGCCTCGAGCAGCGGCGGCACGTACATGCCGAACCGGCCGCGCAAGCCCTTCTTCAGCCCGTACCAGCCGCCGACCGGGTTATCAGGGGAGCGGCCCCAGGCCTCGACCGTGCCGTCGGCGGCGGCCTTCTGCTCATCGGCGCTGCCGAGGGGCACCCAGTCACCGCGCGCCCTGAGCATGGCGTGCAGTTCTTCGATGCAGGTCAGCCGGTAGAAAAGCACCGTCTTGCCGACCACGCACACCAGGGCCGGCGGGTCGGCGGCCTCATCGCGATACATCTGATACTCGGAGGACCCGCTGGGGGTCTTCAAGACCCAGGGATCCTCACGGGTTCCCGAGCCCTTGGCGTCCGCGTTGATCATGGTCGATCTCCAGTGCCGATGGCTTGCGGTCGTGCCGCTTCGAGCGAACATACCCGGCCGGGCATGGACCTCTCACCGCCGCTGCCGGTCAGGTCAGCCGGGCGTCGCGGAACGCAGGCACGCGAGGAGCTCGGTGAACGAATCGACGACCACGGCCTCGGCGTCCGGCTGCCCAAAGCCCCACGAGACATGGATGTGGGACATGCCGGCCGCCCGGGCGGCGGCCGCGTCGGCGGCGGTGTCGCCGATGTAGACCGGCGCGCTCAGAGCTTTGCCGCGCTTGATGTCGGTCAGCATCTCGCTCTTGGGCTTGCCGGACTGGCCGTGACAGTCACATCCGTCGAGCAACGGGCCCAATCCCGAGAAGTCGAGGAACAGTCGCAGATACCATTCCTGACAGTTGCTGACCAGGAAGACCGGGAAGTCGTGAGAGAGTCGCGTGACGGTCTCGACGGCGCCCTCGTAAAACTCGCCTCCGTCGCGCTCGACCGCGGCCTGCTCGCAGCCGCTCAGGGTGTCGAGGAACTCAGGGTGCCGCGTTCTCAGCCCCGGCAGAAGAGCATCCACGCACCGCTCGAACGGCTTGCCGGACACACTCTCCACCTGTCCGGCGCTGACCCGCTCGGGCACGCCGAGCTTCGCCAGCGCGAGGTTCCAGCCCTTCGCGCTCGAGGAGCAGGCGTTCCACAGGGTCCCGTCGATATCGAAGATCAGTGCGTCGCTGAGCGTCTTTTTGCTCCCCTCACGTCGTCGAGCGCCCGGCACCCCCGGCGCCGCCCGGCCGCGGTCGGCGCGGGCTGTGACCGGCTTGTGTCACGGGTACGGACGGCGCGGGCTGTGTCCGGCCGGCGTCGCGGGTGCGGATGGCACAGCCGGCACCGGCGTGATCGGCGTGGTCATCCTAGCCCGGATTCTTCACGAAGAA
>PLTW01000207.1 GCA_003164655.1 Actinomycetota bacterium | reverse complement strand
GCGTCCGAGAGCGGCGGCGGTGTCGAGCACCGTCGTCACGAGGGGATGGTCGGCGGCGATCTCGGCGGGCGGCACCTCCCACTCCCACTCCCAGGCGATCGGGTGCTCGGCAAGCCACGGGTCGGCCGCCGCGGCGGCATCGATGCGCTCGCGGATCTCGGCCTTGACGGGCGCCGCGCCGAGGGTCGGATGCCAATGCGCCGGCAGGTAATGGCAGTCGAGCGTCAGGTGGCAGAAGGCGGGATAGGTGACGTCCCACGTGCCGCCGTCGACCAGCACCGGCACGATATCGCCCGGGGCCAGGAACCGGTGCCGCTGGTCGGCCCGCGCGCGCCAGTCGTCGTTGATGCGGCGCACCTCGGTGAGGACGGGTACGAGCCGGTCGATGGCGTTCACGGCGCCGCCGTCGCGCCAGCCGGGCTGGGGCTCCTGCGAGTGGCCGGCCCGTCCCGGGATCGTGAGCCGGGGCTTGAGAATGCCGCGGCAGGCGACCCAGGCTTCGAACTCGGTCGGCTCGGCGCACAGGCCGGCATCGGGATGCAGGCCGCGCTCCGCGAAGCGCCGCACGACCGACCAGCTGCCCATGCCCGACGACTCTTCGTCGGTGACCGCAGCGAACACGACCTCACCGGCGAGCGCGACGCCGGCCGCGCGCAGCGCCTCGAGGGCGACGATCAGGGCCGCGAGACCGCCCTTCATGTCGTTCGTGCCGCGGCCGAACAGCAGTCCGTCGCGTTCGGTGGCGACGAACGGGTCGCTCGTCCACTGCTCGCGCGGCTCGACGCCCACGGCGTCGATGTGGCCCGTCAACAGGAGGCTGCGGGGAGCCGTGCCGGCGAGATCGGCGGGACCGCGGCGGACAGCGGGGCGGGCGCCCGGGTCGGATGGCAGGCGGGCGATCAGCTGCGGCCGCCCCACGAAGTCGAGGCCCGGCGGCACGAACTGACCGCCTTCGCCGGTAGGCTCCGGCTCCCACAAGTCGATCTCGGCGCCCAGGGCGGCGAGGCGCGCCGCCAGCAGGCGTTGCAGCGCCGCTTCGGCGCGCGGCGGCGCGCCGGCGTCGCGCGCCGTCGTGTCGAAGGCGACGAGCGCGCTCGTCAGGGTCACGAGCTCGCCGCGCATCGCCTGCGCCGTCTCGACGACCCGCCGTTCCAGCGCAGACGCCGCCGCGTCCGGCCCGCGCACGGTCACGGCGCCACGCCGCACCAGCGCATGGCGGTGACGGCCGTAGCGGCGCAGAAGTCGACCAGGGCGTCGATCGTCACGCATTCGTCGACCGCGTGCGCGCTGCCGATGCCGTCGGGGCCGAATGAAAAGCAGGGCGTGCCGCCGCGCGTGAAGCTGGCGGCGTCGTGCCACGAGTCGAGACCGGCGACCCGGCCGGCGTGTCCGAAAGTGTGCGCCACCTCGAGCGCCAGCTCCACCAGCGGATGGTCGCCGGGGATCTCCGCCGGCACGACATCGTCGCTCCACTGGATGCGCAACGGATGGTCGGTGAACCACGGGTCGGCGGCCACGGCCGCCTGCAGCCGGCGCGCGACCTCGTCTTCGACGCGCCGGCCCGTGCCGGCCTCGTCGACGTGGCCCGGCAGGTACGTGATGTCGCACGTAAGAGAGCAGGAATGCGGATAGGTGACGATCCAGGTGCCGCCGCCGATCAGCACCGGCACGATGTCGCCCGGCGCGAGCAGCGGGTGACGATGGTCGGCCCGCGTGCGCCAGTCCTCGCGCAACGCGCGCACGCCCTCGAGCACCGGCACGATCTTCTCGATGGCGTTCACCGCCCCGCCGTCGCTCCAGTGCGGCTGCGGCATCTCCGCGTGGCCAGCGCGGCCTTCGACCGAGATCGTCGGGGTGACCGTCCCCCGGCAGGCGACCCAGGCGTCGAAATCGGTCGCCTCGGCGCACAGGCCGGCGTCGGCGCCGACTCCGCGGGCCACGGCGGCGCGGCCGCCGGCGCCGCTCGACTCTTCGTCGGTCACGGTGCACAAGACGACGTCGCCGCGCAGGCACACCCCGGCGCGCTGCAGGCTCTCGAGGGCGACCACCATGGCGGCGATGCCGCCCTTCATGTCGTTCACGCCGCGGCCGTACAGCCGGCCGTCGCGCTCGGTGGCCACCCGCGGGTCGCTCGACCACTGTTCGCGCGGCTCGACGCCGACCACGTCGATGTGGCCGTTCAGCAGCAGGCTGCGGCCGCCGCCGGCGCCCGGCAGCGTGGCGGCCAGCTGCGGCCGGCCGACGAAGTCGAGGTCGTCGGGCACGAACCGGTTGCCCTTGCCGGTCGGCTCGGGTTCCCACAGGTCGACGGTCGCCCCGAGCGCCGCGAGCCGTTCCGCCAGCAGCATCTGCAAGGCGGCTTCGTCGCGCGCTGGGTCGCCCGGCTCACGCGCCGTGGTGTCGAGGGCGACGAGCCGGGCGACGACGTCACAAAGCTCGTCGCGGCGCGCCCGCACGTCGGCGACGACCAGCTCTTCGAGGACGGTGCGTTCGGCGCTCACGTTGCCTGCCTTCGCTCGTGGCTGCCGGGCGGGCCGGCGACCCGCCCGGCGGTCAGTGCCGGATGTGCGTTCGTCGTGCGATTCTAGCAGCCCGCCGCCGACCCTGGTCGCGGCGCCGGCCTCGAACGGCCCCCATCGCCGCCTCGGCGGCCTTGGGCCGCCGGGGCCGGGCTGCTGTAGACTCCCCTTGCCAGGTCGACGAGCTCCAGGAGGTCATGGCGATGTGCGCCGACGAGCGGTCGAAGAAGATCCGTGTCATCAGGCCCGACGATGTCCGCTGGGAACCGGCCATCGTGGGCCCCGAAGAGAGCGATCCGCCGGGTCGCGAGTGCGTCGCGGCGCAGTCGGGCGACGAGCGCTTCAGCTGCGGCCTCTGGCAGCGCGACGTTCAGCGCCGCTACTTCGAGCGGTCCTACCACGAGATCGCCTATATCCTCGAGGGCGAGGTCGAGGTGACCGACGACGACGGCAACCTCGTGACGGCCGGCCCCGGCGACATCCTCATCACGCCGCAGGGCAGCAAGGGCTACTGGAAGAACCTGAGCCCGGTCAAGAAGTTCTGGACCGTGTACGAAGACCCCGGCGCCGACCTCGAGGCATACCTCGGGCCCGGGGCGTTCTGAGCGCTGCGGCCGCCGGTGACGCCCATCGGACTGCCGCTGCCCGACGTCGTGCCCGTGCTGCGCGGGCCGCACGTGGTGCTGCGCCCAGCCGTGCCCGCCGACGCCGGCGTGGTCGCCCGCCTGGGGGTAGATCCGGCAATCGAGCGCCTCTTCGGAGCCGGGCGCGGCGCCCGGCGCGGCCTGACCTCGGGTGAGGCGCGCGCGGCCCTGGCGCGTCTCAGCGGTCCGGCCGACACGCAGGGCTGGGTGATCGAACAGGCCGGCCGCCTGGTCGGCCTCGCCCGGCTGAGCGCCGTCGAGCCCGGAGAGCGGCACGCCCGCTTCGCCGTAACGATGCTTGCGCGCGAGCACCTTGGCCGCGGACTCGGCACCGAGACGACCCGTCTCGTGCTCACCTACGCCTTTGCAGTGCTTGGGCTCCACCGGGTGACCGCGCGGGTGCTGTCCTTCAATGAGAGAGCACTGGCCTGCCTACGTGCCTGCGGCTTCGTCGAGGAGGGCCGGGAGCGCGAGAGCGTACCGTTCGAGGGCCTCTGGCACGACCTCGTCATCATGGGCGTGCTCGATCGCGAGTTCGCCGGCCTGGCGGCCGCGAGACCCGAGTGCGCCGGCCTGGCGGCGCTTGCCCGAGTGGTGCGCGACGAGCTCGCCACCGGCGCCGTCAGCCGCGCACCGTCACCCTGAAGCGGGCCGTCCCCGAACCGCCGTGCCGGTCGAGCACGCGCACCGTCACCGTGAACACGCCGTCGCGGCGGAAGACGTGCCCGATCATGAACCTGTGCGCGGCGCCGATGGGGCGACGGCTCCGTGCGGAGCCGTCGCCCCACACGATCAGCGCCCGCCACGTGTCGGCCCCGGGGTCGGTAAAGACCACCCGGCGCCTGAAGGCGACGCCGCGGCGTGCGGCAGCTCGGGCCAGCCGTGCGATCCGGGGCGCCACGTTGCGCACCATGAGCTCGAAGCGCGTCGTCCCCGACGTGCCGCCGTCGGCCTGAACGGTCACTTTGGCCACGTAGACGCCGGCGACCGCGTAGCGGTGTGACAGCCTGAACGAGTGGTCGGCGGCGAGGGCGAGCGGCTGCTCGCCCGCTCCGCCGCCGTAATCGACGGTGGCCGTCCAGCGCGTCGCGCCCGAGCCTTCATCGACAAACGATCCCTTGCGGGCGAACGTCTGTCCTTCGCGTAGCGCGGCGTCGCCGCCGGCGGTCACGACGATCGCCCCGGCCTGCAGGTAGCGGCTGTCGACCACCTCGAAATCGCTGCCCTTGACCTGCGAGAGCTCGTGAAGGTCGTCGTCACTCCAGCGCGGGTCGGGCGCGCCCGAGACGTACCAGTTCGAGCCGTTGTCGGCCACCATCATGCCGTAGGTCTTGAGCGCCTGCAGGATCACCCGCACCTCAGGCGAGAAGCCCGCGATGTCGAATCCGGCCTTGAGACGCAGGCGCAGCCCCATAGGCGGCAGATCCGGGTCGGTAGAGTCGCTGGCGTAGTGGGTCGCCGGGTAGACGTAGGCCTTCTGCGTGCGCGCCACCGTGAAACGCAGGGCGTGGTCGATGACGCCGGCGGTGACCGCTTCGTCGTAGCGCACCAGTCCCGGCAGGATCGGCAGGCCGGCGGCGTCGGCCGACGTCCAGCCGGCCGGTCGCAGCGCGTTGCTGCCCAGGTCGAAGATCGCCCCCGACCCCGCCCGCCAGCCGCCGCCGGCCAGCGGGTAGGCGTCGTACAACTCGTAGAGCACCTGGTGATCGACGTCCAGGACGAGCACATGGCGATCGCCGTCGCTGCTCGGGCCGCCCTCGATGGGGGCGTCGGCCGGAATCGGGTACGGGCCCGGATCGCTCTCGTCGGCGTAATCGAACGAGACCGGCACCTTCTTCTGCGTGCCCGAGACGCAGACGTAGGGGATGCCGTTGGGGGCGCCGTCCCAGACGGTGCCGAAGTCGGCGTGCAGGCCGGTGTCCAGGCCGATGCTCTTCAGGTACGCGGCCGAGTGCGGGTCGAGCGGCAGGGTGTCGACCCGCGCATTCCACGGGTTGTCGGTGGGAAACAGGGGGAAGGGGATGGCGACGTTGGGCCCCAGAATGTCGGCCGCGCCGGCGCGCGGCGCCGCTCCGAGCCACCAGAGACAGAGCAGCACGAGGGCCAGCCCGAGCGCGCACGCGGCCGGCGCATGCAAGCGGCGTGCGGCGACACTCGCGCAGCCGGCGGGCCGCGGGCCTGCGGCTGTGCCGTCTTGGCGTCTGGCACAGCGCCGTCTCGCGGCGGCCATCCTGCGGTGCGTCGCCTTCACGCTGGTCCCCCCCTTGCTCTCGGCTGGCCCTCTGCGGACCGTATCGGCCGGTCGCGGCCAGTCGCTTACGTGGAAGCGTAGACCATTCTGACTATCAAGTAAGCGCCGTGGGCGGCCAAGGCCGCCTGCGACGCCGTCCGACCGCCGGACGGCGGTAGAGCGGTGGTAGCATCGCCCTCATGACCGCGCGGCGATCGACCACCTCACTCTCAATGCGCCGGCGTCTGGCGGCGCTGCCTCGCAACGTGGTCGCGCTGGGCGTGGTCAGCTTCGTCGCCGACTTCAGCTCCGAGATGATCTACCCGGTGTTCCCGGGCTTCGTGACCAGCGTGCTGGGCGCCTCGGCGGCGGTTCTCGGCTTGATCGAAGGCTCGGCCGAAGCGACAGCGAGCCTGACCCGCTACCCGTTCGGCCGCCTCTCCGACGAGACCGGGCGCCGACGCCCGTTCGTGCTGGGCGGCTACGGCCTGGCCGCTCTGGGCAAGCTCGTCTTGGCCCTGGCCTTCGTCTGGCCGGTCGCGCTCGGCGGGCGTGTTCTCGACCGCGTCGGCAAAGGCATGCGCACGGCGCCGCGCGATGCGCTGCTGTCGTCGGACGTCCGCGACCAGGACCGGGGCCTCGCGTTCGGGCTGCACCGCACGATGGACACGGCCGGCGCCGTCGTCGGGCCTCTCACGACGCTGCTCCTGCTCGAGCTCGGCGTCTCGTTGCGCTGGGTCTTTGCGCTGGCGGTCGTGCCGGGCGCGCTCAGTGTCGTGGTGATCTGGAAGAGCGTCCGGGAGCGGGCGCCGCGGCCGGCGGAGGCGGCACCCGAGACCGGGGCGGCGATCGCAGGGGCGCCCCGCGACACGGCAGGCGACACCGGCGGCCGGCAAACCGATTCAGCGACCGCGGCGCGGGTGCGCCGGCGCCTGCGTTTGCCCGCCTCGCGCCGGTTCCGCCGCCTGCTTGTCGCCTCGCTGATCTTTGCCATCGGCAACTCGAGCAACGCGTTCCTGCTGCTCAAGGCGTCGGCGGTCGGTTACGGCTACGCCGGCGTGATCCTCGTCTATGTGCTGTACAACCTGACCTACGCGGCCGGTTCGCTGCCGCTGGGCGGCTTGTCGGACCGCATCGGGCAGCTCCCGGTGGTCGCCGGCGGCTTCGTCGTGTTCGCAGTGGTCTACGCGGGTTTTGCGGCGGCCAGGAGCATGGCGCTCGTCGCCGTGCTCTTCGCCGCCTACGGCCTCTACATCGCCGCGACCGAGGGCACCACCAAGGCGCTGATCAGCCGCACCGCGCCCGACGCCGAGCGTGCCTCGGCCATGGGTTTCTTCGACACCGCGATCGGTCTCGCGAGCTTCGCGGCGAGCGCCGTCGGCGGCCTTCTGTGGACGATCGTCGGGCCTTGGGCGACGTTCACGTTCGGAGCTGTCGCCGCAGCCCTCGCCGCCGTGCTGCTGATGTTCTTTGCACGAGGGATAGAGCAGCGCCCGCAGAAAGCCTGAGAAACCGCGTGGGCCGCGGGGCGCCGCCGCCCGGGAGCCGCGGCCCAGCCGCCGACCGAGGAGACCGCCGAGATGAGATCGACAGCGACAGCCGAGGGCAAGACACGACGACGCCGGCACGCGGTCGTCGCGGCGGTCGCCGCCCTGGGTGTCGCCCTGGGTGTCGCCCTGGCGATCGGCGCCGGCGCCTGTGGCGGCAGCGGCTCGCCGGCGCCCGCCGCCACCGTGACCGTCACCGTCGCGCCGAGCGCCTCGCCCAGCGCCTCGTTGTCGCCGGGCTCGTCCGCAGGCGCCACGACCGCGCAGCTCGTCGTGGCGGTGGCCAGCGGCGCCCACGCCAACGGCATCAGCGTGATCAGTGCGACCGGCAGGGTGAAGCAGATAGTCCCCCCGAGCGGCGGGCCCATCAGCGACCTCTCCTGGGCGCCCGGCGGCGTGCGCCTAGCGTTCCTGCGGGCGGTCAGCGACACGAACTCCACCAGCAGCCTCTTTGTGTACAACGCGCGCAGAGCCCTGCTGTACCAGGTGGGCGCCGGCGTCTCGCCGGCCACGATCGACAGCTACTCCTGGGTCGGTCCGACGCGGCTCATCGAGTCGTACTTTCCGCTCGGCGCCCCCACCTATCACGCCAACGGCACGCTCTACCTGCGCGACATCGCCAAGAGCACGGGTCAGGTCGTCAAGGACAGCGCCGGCCACGTGGTCAAGGGCGTCGGCGTCTCGGCGTCGGCCGACGGCATCCGCCTCGCCTTCGTGACCTACGGCGCCAAGACGACCGGTCAGATAGCCGAGAGCCTGCGGGTCTACGATGCCAACAATCTCGGCCTGTCGACCGTGGCGAGTGGGCAGGCGCCGACCGAAGCCGACGGCGACCAGTTCACCTACCCCAGCATCTCGCCCGACGGCACGCTCGTAGCGACTCAGCAGACCGGCAGCGACATCGGCTTCGGCATCACGGTGTACGGAGTCGACGGCACGAAGCATCTGCAGTCGGGCGCCCTCGTCTGGCCGGCTCCTGTCTCGTGGACGCCGCACGGCCCGCGCCTGGCCCTCGGCGGAGGTCCGGGCAGCAGCAGCGGCGAACACGACTCGCTGCTCGTCTGGCCGGCCGGCGCCGCCAAGGCGACGCCCATCATCACCGGAGTCAAACGGCCGATCACGTCGCTTGCCTGGACGCCCAAGGGCTCGCAGATCGCCTACGCGGTGGCCCAGTCGAGCGGCCTGCAGAGCTCGCTGTGGATCGTCAACGCTAACGGCTCCAACAGGCACCTGCTGCTGAGCGGCGGTAGCTGGCCCGCCTGGGCAGTCGCGCCGATCCGCTTCCCCTGACCGGCCGCCGATCGAGTACGCTGAAGCAGACGGGCGAGAGGCCGCCGGGCGACTCCGGCGACCGCCCGCCACGACGCCTGTGAGAACACGGACAACTATTGCCCGAATTCGGCGCAACGATTACACTACGAACGTAGCCCTTTCCTGGGCGTCGAGCGGCCCGCGCCAGCTCATCGCCCGGTAGCGAGACCGTCGCCCACGGTCCTCTTGAACGAGAGGCAGGCGCCACGAGCACCTCGACCGATAGCCGCACCGCGAGCATTCGCGAACCTCTCGCCGCCAACGTCCGGCGCACGACCGCCATCAACGTGGCGCGCTGCTACCAGTGCGGCAAGTGCTCGGCCGGCTGTCCGATGGGCGCCGAGATGGCGCTGCCGCCACACGACATCATGCGCCTCACGATCGCCAACGACCGCGAACGTCTCTTCAACGACGACTCGCTATGGCTGTGCCTCACCTGCGAGACCTGCAGCGCGCGCTGCCCCAACGACGTCGACCCGGCCCGCGTGATCGACGCGCTGCGCGAGCTGGCCGCCGGCGAGGGCGCCGAGCACGCGCCGCGGAACATCCGCGCGTTTCACGAATCGTTCCTCGAGCAGATCCGCTCGACCGGCCGGCTATCCGAGGTGGGCCTGATCATGCAGTACAAGCTGCGCAGCGGCGCCCTGCTGCAGGACGTCGCCGTCGCCCCCGCCATGCTGCGTCGCGGCAAGCTGCCGCTGCGCCCGCAGCGCATCGCGGGCGTCGGCGAGGTCAAGGCGCTCATGGCCGCCTGCGAGCGCGAACGCGGCGCTCGCGCGGCGCCGGCCGCAGGCGGTGCGGCCGCCCCCGGTGCCGGCGCCACCGGCGGCCACCACAATGGCGAGGACGCGCGATGACGCTCGCCTACTACCCGGGCTGCTCCATGCACGGCACCTCGCGCGAATACGAAGAGAGCCTGCTGGCCGTGGCCGCGGCGCTCGAGCTCGGCCTTACCGAGATCGCCGACTGGAGCTGCTGCGGAGCGAGCTCGGCCCACGCCGCCGATCACCTGCTCGGCGTGGCTCTGCCGGCCCGCAACCTGGCGCTCGCCGAAGCGCAGGGGGCCGACGAAGTGCTGGCCCCGTGCGCGGCCTGCTACAACCGCCTTTCGGGCGCCGTGCACGCGGTCGCCGAGGAACCGGGCATGGCCGCCAAGGTGCCCGAGGTGCTCGGCCGGGCGTTCGCCAACTCGGTCCGCGTGCTCAGCATCGTCGAGCTGCTCCAGGGCCTGGCGCCGGTCATCGAGGAGCGCGTCGCGGCGCGCCTCGAACCCAACCCGCTCGAGCACCTGAACATCGCCGCCTATTGGGGCTGCCTGCTCGTACGCCCCGCCGCGATCACCGGCTTCGACGACGCCGAGCGACCGACCGGCATGGACGACGTGATCAGCGCCTGCAGCGCCAATCCCGTGAGCTGGAACATGGCCGTCGAGTGCTGTGGCGGCGCCTTTTCGGTGTCGCGCACGAGCTCGGTGCTGCGCCTGAGCCGGGCGATCATCGAGGACGCCCGCCACTGCGGCGCCGACGCCATCCTCGCGGCCTGCCCGCTGTGCCACGCCAACCTCGACTTTCGCCAGAGCGCCATGAGCCTGCGCGGCGAGCCGCCCATGCCGGTGCTCTACATCACCCAGCTCGTCGGGCTGGCTCTGGGCCTGCCCATGGCGGCGCTCGGCTTCGAACGCCATTTCGTCGACACCCAGCCGCTGTTCGCGCGCCTTGCCCGTGAGGCTGAGAAAGCGGCCGCCGCGGCCGCCGAGCGCGACGCGGCCAAGGCCGCCAGGGCCGCCGCCAAAGCGGGCGCGTCGTGAGCCGTATCGGCGTCTTCATCTGTCATTGCGGTGAGAACATCGCCCGCACCGTCGACTGTGGCGCGGTCGCCGAAGCCCTTCGCGAGCACCCCGGCGTGGTCGTCGCCGAGGACTACAAGTACATGTGCTCCGACCCCGGCCAGCAGCTCATCAAGAAGGCCATCGCCGACAACGACCTCACCGGCGTCGTGGTCTGCGCCTGCTCTCCCCACATGCACGAGAAGACCTTCCGCCGCGCAGCCGCGCAGGCCGGCCTCAATCCGTTCGTGGTCGAGATGGCCAACATCCGCGAGCACTGCTCCTGGATCCACGACGACCGCGGAGAGGCGACCGCCAAAGCGATCGACACCGCCCGCACCATCGTCGAGAAGGTCAAGCACAACAAGCCGCTGCAGACGATCCGCATACCGGTGACCAAGCGCGCCCTGGTGATCGGCGGCGGCATCGCCGGCATCCAGGCGGCGCTCGACATCGCCGACGGCGGCCACGAGGTCGTGCTGGTCGAAAAGGAGGCCTCGATCGGCGGCCACATGAGCCAGCTCTCCGAGACCTTCCCCACCCTCGACTGCTCGCAGTGCATCCTCACGCCGCGCATGGTCGAGGCATATCAGCACCCGCGCATCAAGCTCTACACCTGGAGCGAGGTCGAAAAGGTCGACGGCTACATCGGCAACTTCAGCGTGACCATCCGCCGCAAGGCGCGCTCGGTCGACGAAGACCTGTGCAACGGCTGCGGCGACTGTCAGGCAGCCTGTCCGAGCCGGCGCATCGACAGCGAATTCGACGCCGGCCTGAGCCGGCGCCCCGCCATCTACACGCCCTTCCCACAGGCCGTGCCCAACATGCCGGTGCTCGACCGCGAGCACTGCACGCTGTTCAAGGGCCGCCGCAAGGGCCTCGCCAAGGACGCCTGCGGCAAGTGCAAGGAGACCTGCCTGAAGGGCGCCATCGACTACGACGGGCAGGACACCTTCGTCACCGAAGAGATCGGCGCGATCGTCGTGGCGACGGGCTTTCAGCTTTACGACATCGGCCGCGAGCAGCCCGCCGGACTCAAGGGCTACGGCGAGTACGGCTACGGTGAGGTGCCCGACGTGATCGACGGCCTGCAGTTCGAACGCCTGGCCAGCGCCTCGGGGCCCACCGGCGGCGAGATGCTGCGGCCTTCCGACGGCGCCGAGCCCAAGACGGTCGTGTTCGTGAAGTGCGTCGGCTCGCGCGACCCCGAGAAGGGCATGTCGTACTGCTCCAAGATCTGCTGCATGTACACCGCCAAGCACACGATGCTCTACAAGCACAAGGTGCATGACGGCCGCGCCGTGGTCTTCTACATGGACATCCGCGCCGCCGGCAAGGGCTACGACGAGTTCTCGCGGCGGGCGATCGAAGAAGACGGCGCCGAGTACATCCGCGGGCGCGTCAGCCGCATCTTCCGCGACGGCGACAAGGTCAAGGTCTGGGGCTACGACACGCTCTCCCACCGCCAGGTCGTAGTCGACGCCGACATGGTCGTGCTGGCCACCGCCGTGCGCCCGCAGCCCGGCATCGGCGAGCTCGCCCAGAAGCTCTCGGTGAGCTACGACCAGGACGGCTTTCTCAACGAGGCCCACCCCAAGCTGCGCCCGGTCGAGACCAACACGGCCGGCGTGTACCTGGCCGGCGCCTGCCAGGCGCCGCGCGACATCCCCGAGTCGGTGGCCATGGCCGGCGCCACGGCCGCCAAGGTGCTCGGTCTGTTCAGCGCCGACGAGCTCGAGCGCGACCCCTCGGTGGCGCTCGTCGACGAGCGCACCTGCATCGGCTGCTTCAACTGCGAGCACGTCTGCCCGTACGGGGCGATCGAGCATCGCGACGTCTGTGACATGGAGGGCCACGTCTGTGGCCACGTCGCCTACGTCAACCCGGGCGTCTGCCAGGGCTGCGGCACCTGCGTCGCGGTCTGCCCCTCCAAGAGCGTCGAGCTGGCCGGCTTTACCGACGACCAGGTGTACGCCGAGATCAACGCTTTGGCGGGCTGGTGAGCGTCGTGAACCAGCCGCAGCGCAGCGGCGAGCGCGCGCCCGACGACAGCGGGCGGGCGACCGCCGAGTTCGAGCCGCGCATCACCGCTTTCGTGTGCAACTGGTGCACCTACACCGGCGCCGACCTCGCCGGCACGAGTCGCCTGCATATGGCCAGCAACGTGCGCATCATCCGCCTGCCCTGCACCGGGCGCATCGACCACGTGTTCATCGTCAAGGCCTTCGAACGCGGCGCCGACGGCGTGATCGTCAGCGGCTGTCACCCGGCCGACTGTCACTACACAGCCGGCAACTACCACGCCCGGCGGCGCTTCGGCGTGTTCCGCGAGCTGCTTTCGTTTCTGGGCGTCGATCCCGAGCGCCTCACGTTCTCGTGGGTCTCGGCCTCCGAGGGCGGCAAGTGGGCCGACGTCGTCAACGAGACCATCGAGCGCGTGCGGCGCCTGGGACCGTTCGACTCCTACCACGGCCTAGCCGGGGCGGCGACGCCGGCCGACGACCCGTTCGCTCGATTCGAGATGCCCGCCGGGGCGACCGGCGGCACCGCCGCCGCGCCGGCGGACGGCCACGACGCCGCCTCGCAAGCGCCGTCGGGCACCGGGGACGCGTCGTGAGCGAGCTGCAGGACACCGCCCGCCGCCTGCTCGACGAGGGCCTGGTGCAGGTCGTGATCGGCTGGGAGGAGGGCCCTCGCGGCGCCCGCCCGGTGTTCGTCACGAGCGCCGCCGACTGCGAGCGGCTGATCTTCGACGCGCGCTGCGTGCACAACCTCGCCACCTTCCTGAACCCGCGCCGCTCCCAGATCACCGCTCTCGGCAAGGCCGCGGTGGTGGTCAAGGGTTGCGACGCCAAGGCCGTCGCCGGGCTGCTGCGCGAGGCGCAGCTCGAGCGCGCCGGCATTGTCCTGATCGGCGTGCGCTGCGGCGGCGTCGCCGGAGAGCCCGCGACGCTCGCGCCGCCGGCGCTCAGCGCCGAGACCGTCTCGGCGCGCTGCTGGGGCTGCGACGTGCGTGAGCCGGAGTCGGTCGACATGCTCGTGGGTGAGGCGCAGCCCGAGCCGCCGGTCACGGCCGACCTCGACGAGCGCGTGGCCGCACTCGACGCTCTGAGCCCGGCGGAGCGCTTCGCCTTCTGGACGAAGGAGCTCTCGCGCTGCACGCAGTGCTACGCCTGTCGCCAGGCCTGCCCTCTGTGCTGCTGCGAGCGCTGCATCGTCGAGAAGACCGAGCCCCAGTGGATCGAGACCTCGCCCCACCCGCGCGGCAACTTTGCCTGGCATCTGACACGCGCCCAGCACCTCGCCGGGCGCTGCGTCGGCTGCGGCGAGTGCGAGCGCGCCTGCCCGGTCGGCATTCCTCTGGGCCTCATCAACCGCAAACTGCAGCAGGTCGTGTACGAGCTGTACGGCTACACCGTGTCCGAAGACCCGGCGGTGCCGGCGCCCATCGGCGCCTACGCCACCGACGATACCCAGGACTTCATCGAATGAGCGAGCGCGCCCTGCTGCTCACCCACGACGGTCTGGCGACGCTCGTCGAGGAACTCGCCGCCGCGGGCACGCCGGCGGTGGCGCCGGCGTGGGCCGGCGACGCCGGCCGCGCCGCCGGCGCGTCGGCCGCCGCCCGCGAGACCGAGTACCGCACGGTGTCGGGCGCGGCCGAGCTCGCCTTCGGCGAGCGGCTGCCGCGCCTCTCGCTCAAGCAGTTCTTTCTGCCCCCGACCGAGGTGCTGTTCTCGTGGCGGCGCGTCGGCGGCGGCGTCGAGCTTATCCCGCCGCCCACCGACTTTGCCGCCCAGGTGGTGCTCGGGGCGCGGCCCTGCGACGCCGCCGCTCTGCCGATCGTCGACAAGGTGATGAACTGGGACTACGCCGACGAGCTGTGGAACGCGCGGCGCGCGGCCACCACCGTCTTCAGCCTCGCTTGCGGTGTCGAGGACGATTCGTGCTTTTGCAGCGCGGTGTTCCTGGAGCCGGCCGCGGCCAGGGGCTCGGACGGCCGCCTGACGCCGGTCGACGGCGGCTACCTGGTCGAGACGTTCAGCGACAAGGGCGAGGCTTTCGTCGCCGCGCACCGCGAGTCGTTTACAGACCTGCCCGCCGGCGCCGGCGGCGAGGTGCTCGCCGTCCAGGCCGAGAGCTTTCGCGCCACGGCCCGGGAGCGCGTCGCGGGCAACCTCGCAGTCGACCACGGCCGCCTGCGCGACTGGCTCGACCACCACTTCGACGATCCCTTCTGGGCCGGCCTCGGCCCGCGCTGCAACGGCTGCGGCGTGTGCGCGTCGGTCTGTCCCACCTGCCACTGCTTCGACATCGTCGACGAGCCCGAGAGCGTGGGCCGCGGCGTGCGCCGACGCAACTGGGACACCTGCCAGACCTGCGTCTTCACCCTCCACGCCTCGGGCCATAACCCGCGGCAGGACCAGAACGCCCGCTTCCGCCAGCGCGTCGAGCACAAGTTCCTCGTCTACCCGCTCAAGTTCGGCGACGTGCTCTGCACCGGCTGCGGCCGTTGCTCGCGCGCCTGCCCCACGGGCCAGGATCTCGCCGAGATCCTGGCCGACATCGATGCCAGGGCCGCAATCGACGCCGGCGCTGGGGCCGTGGGCGACGAAGGCGCTGCCGACGAGGCCGCCTCATGAGCGCGACCCCGACAGCCCAGGGCGGCGCTCAGGCCTTGCCGCGAACCGGCACCATCTACCAACCCGACCTCGTGGTCGTCGAGGCGATCGTCGACGAGACGCCCGACACGCGCACCTACCGGCTGCGCTTCACGGACGCGGCAAAGGCCGCGAGCTTCGCCTTCCGCGCCGGCCAGTTCGGCGAGTACTCCGTGTTTGGCGCCGGCGAATCGACCTTCTGCATCGCCAGCCCGCCGACCCGCACGGGCTACCTCGAGTGCACCGTCAAGGCCGCCGGCAAGGTCACCGGCAGCCTGCGCCAGGTCGACGTCGGCGATGTGCTCGGCTTTCGCGGGCCGTACGGCAACGTCTTTCCGGTAGAGGAGTGGGAGGGCCGCAACCTGCTCTTCATCGCCGGCGGCATCGGCCTGGCGCCGGTGCGCTGCGTCATCTGGAACGTGCTCGACCTGCGCGACCGCTACGGTGAGGTGACGATCGTCTACGGAGCGCGCAGCGTGGCCGACCTGGTCTACAAGCGCGAACTCGAGGACTGGGCGGCGCGCGCCGACGTGCGTCTCATCGTCACCGTCGACCCGGGCGGCGAGACACCCGACTGGAGCGGCGAGGTGGGTTACGTCACCCCGGTCGTCGAGAAGGCCGCGCCGAGCCCCGACAACGCCGTGGCGGTGCTCTGCGGACCGCCGATCGTGGTCAAGCTGACACTGCCGGTGCTCGAGCGCCTCGGCTTCGCCGACGACGCCATCTTCACCACCCTCGAGAACCGCATGAAGTGCGGCGTCGGCAAATGCGGGCGCTGCAACATCGGCTCGGTGTACGTGTGCAAGGATGGCCCGGTGTTCACGGCGGCGCAGATCAAGGCTCTGCCTCAGGAGTTCTAGATGATTGATTCCACGAGAT
>PLTW01000112.1 GCA_003164655.1 Actinomycetota bacterium | reverse complement strand
TGGGTCTGATGGCCAGTCGCACCAAGCGCAAACGCATCGCCGACGGGCTGCGCGAGGCCGGTCTCGGCGACGACGCCCTCGCTCGCGTGCACTCGCCGATCGGCCTCTCGATCGGCGCCGAGACGCCGGCGGAGCTGGCCGTCAGCATCGTCGCCGAGATGATCCAGGTGCGGGCGGGCAAGAGCGCCTAGCCGATGGCCCGACTCGCCGCCATCGTTCTGGCCGCCGGCCGCTCGTCGCGGATGGGCGAGCTCAAGCCGCTGCTGCCGCTGGGCGACGCCGTGGCGATCACCCGCGCCGCCGGCTCGTTTCTCGAGGCCGGCATCGCCGACGTGCGCGTGGTGGTCGGCTGGCGCGGCGACGAAGTCGCCGCCGCGGCAGCCGACCTTGGTGTCGCGATCGTGGTCAACGACGGCTGGGAGCGCGGCATGTTCTCGTCGGTGGCCGTCGGCGTCGCGAGCCTGCCCGCCGACGTCGAGGCCTTCTTTTTGTTGCCGGCGGACTGCGCGGTGGTGCGTTCCGAGACGATCGGGCGCCTCGCTCGCCTGGCGGAGGCGCAGTCACAGCCGGCGCCCGTGGTCTATCCGGCCCACGGTGGGCGCCGCGGTCACCCGCCGCTGATCGCCCGCGCCGCGCTGCCGGCCGAACTGCGGTGGGAGCCCTCTGCCAACCGGCAATGGGAGCCGGCCGGCGGCCTGCGCGGTCTGCTGGCCGCCTGCGACGCCGCCGCCGTCGAGGTCGAGGTCGACGACGAAGGTGTCGTGCTCGACATGGACGCCCCGCCCGACTACCGGCGGGCCTGCGACTACATCGCCGGCGAGTGCATCCCCGACGCGGGGTGCTGCCTGAGCATCTTGCGCGACGCTTGTGTGCCGCCGGCCGTGGTGGCCCACTCCCGCGCCGTGGCCGACGTCGCCGCGGGCCTGACCGAGCGCTTGAACGAGCGCGGGCTTCACCTGAACGCTCGCCTGATCGAGGCGGCGGCGCTGCTGCACGACATCGCTCGCACGAGCTCCGATCACGCCCGCGCCGGCGCCGAACTGCTGGGCGGGCTGGGCTACCGCCGGGTCGCGGCCGTGACGGTCCACCACATGGACCTTCAGGATGAGGCTGAGGTCGAGACCGTGCCCGGCGAGGCGGAGATCCTCTACCTGGCCGACAAGCTGGTGGCGGGCACGTGCGTCGTCGCGCTGCGCGAGCGGCTGGCCGCGCGGCTCGGCGAGCTGCAGGCGCAGCCGGAAGGACAGACACATGCGCGCGTCCGGCTCGAGCGGGCGCTCGCGGTGGCCGACGGCGTGGAGCGCCTCATCGGCGAGCCGGCCGAGACGGTCGCCCGCCGGGCGCTGGCGATGGCCGCGGGCGGCGCCGCCGGGGCGCGCCTGTGAACGATCGCCCGGCGCTGGTCGCCTGCGACCTCGACGGCACGCTGTTCGGCGACGACGGGGCGCCGGCTCCCGGTGTCGTTGAGGCCGTCGCCGAACTGACCGCCGCCGCCGTGCGCGTCGTGATCTGCACCGGTCGCACCGCGGGCGCCACACGCGCGGCCGCCGCTCGGCTCGGCCTGGAACGCGGCTGGGCGATCAGCTATCACGGCGCGGTCGTGGTCGATCTCGCAGACGGCGCCTGGCGGCAGCGTCTCGACCTGCCGCGGCAGGCAGTCGGGCCCATCGTCGCGGCGCTGCACGACGCCGGCGCGACGCTCACCGCTTACGTCGACGACGAGCGCTGGGTGCAGGGCGACCCGGGCCCCGCGGCCCTGGCGGGCGCCGCGCCCGCCGGTGGTGCGTTGCCCCTGGGGGTCCGGCGGTTCACTGATCTGGCGGCGGCCCTCGAGGGGCGGCCGGTCACGCGCATCATCGCCGAGGCCGGCGCTGCCGAGCTCGGCGCTGGGCCGCACGAGCCCTTGGCGAGTGTGCTCGCCGCTCTGGCTGCGCGCTGGCCGGAGCTGGCGGTGAGCGCGGCGCCCGGCGGTCGCTGCGAAGTCCACCACGCCCGGGCCGACAAGCGCACGGCGCTGGCCGCGCTCTGCGGACGGCTGGGCGTGCCGCCGAGCGCCGTCGTGGCCTGCGGCGACGGCGCCGTCGACACCGGCATGATCGGCTGGGCCGGCCTGGGCGTCGCTATCGCCGAGGGTCACGAAGCGGCGGCGGCGGTCGCCGACCGGGTGGTCGCCCGCGGCGACCTCGCCGGACTGCTGACAAGCCTGGCGAGGGCGCCCGCGGGGCGCCACGGCGATGACCCGGCGACGTGGCGGTCGCCGGCGCGCGCGTGAACCCGCCGTCTGCTGCGGCGCACGGCGCGCGCGTGAACCCGCCGTACGCTGCCGTGCACGGGGCCGGTCACGGCTGGGCCCCGGTTGCGCGAGGGAGGTGCTGATGAGGATCGACAGCAAGGTCGCGAACCTGCTGGACACGGCTCAGTCGGGCCGTGCTCCCGGCCTGGACGAGTGCGCCTTTCTGCTCGAGTTTCCCGAGACCTCACTCGAGGCCGCGCATCTGCGCGCTGCGAGCGACGCGATCACGCGGCGGCGCTTCGGCAATGCCGGCCTGATCTTCGGCCAGATCGGTATCGAGATCGCATCGTGTCCGGGCGCGTGCCGCTTCTGCAGCTTCGCCGCCGGTCACACGGCCTTCGCGGCGAGCGTCATGAGCGACGACGACATTCTGGGCAACGTCGCCGGCTTCACGGCCTCGGGGGAGCTCGACGCGCTCTTCCTGATGACCATGCACACCTTCGACATCGAGTGGCTCACGCACATCGTGGAGATCGTGCGCGAGCGCATCCCCCAGGGGACCGAGCTCGTCGTCAACATCGGCGACTTCGACGGCGCTCAGGCGCAGGCCCTGAAGACTGCCGGGGTGACCGGCGCCTACCACGTCGTGCGTCTGGGCGAGGGCAGCGACACGGCGCTCGACCCCGAAGCCCGTAAGGCGACCATCCGCGCGATCAAGGAGGCCGGACTGGACTGGTGGTACTGCTGCGAGCCGATCGGGCCTGAGCACAGCCCGCGGGAGCTCGCCGAGCAGCTCTTTCTGGGAGTGCGGTACGGCTGTGTCGGTCACGCCGCCATGCGACGCGTGCATCTGCCGTCGTCGCCCCTGGCCGCCCGCGGCCAGATCTCGGAGCTGCGGCTCGCCCAGGTGACGGCCGTGGTGGCTCTGGCGACCCTGGCCTGCCCGGACACGAGAGCCATCGGCGTCCACGAACCCAACCTCCTTGGCCTCACGGCAGGCGCCAACTCGCTGTTCGCCGAAGCCGGAGCCAACCCACGAGACACCTGCGAGAACACGACCGGGCATCGCGGACGAGACATCAGGGACTGCAAGACGATGCTCTACGAGGCCGGCTTCACGGCTATCGGCACCTCCTCGAAACGACGGATCCCCCTGACAGATGTCTTTCGCAACCCGGCTTGATCTTCTGAACTTCGGCTCGGGCGCCGCAGCGGACCCTCGCGGCGGGCGCGTGCTAGACTTTTCCTGGTTCTCACGACAGGAGAGGAGGTGGCCATGGCACGCCGCGACGTGAAGCTCCCGGCGCAAGGCCGGGTCTGAATGACCCGTGCCGCCATGGGCGCCTCTGTGCGGCGCTCGTGGCAGGAGCCCGGTCCGGGCTCCGTGCTCTTCGGCGTCGCGAGCCTGGCCTGGCCGAACCTGCCGTAGCGCCCGCCCGGCGCGACGGTGCGATCCCCCAGCTCACGCGGCGCCGGCATCTGTCGGTCGGTCGGCGCACGCCGGCGGCCGTACCTCAGAAAGGACATCGCGTGAGCGACGCAACCGTCGACTATCGTCCCATGTGGCAGGCTCTGGGCCTCGACCTTGAGGCCCACGACATGCTCCTGACCGCCATTCCCCAGCTCTACGCCGACGCCTACCTGAGTCAGTCGGACAGGCCTGAGGGCATGGCCTACTTCGACTTCGTCCTGAGCGAGATCCACGGCCTGCGCATCAAGGAGCTCCAGGACCACAAGGCCGCGGGCGGCACCGTGATCGGCACGTTCTGTCTGTATGTGCCCGAGGAGATCATCCGCGCCCTGGGCGGCCTGGCGGTCGGCCTGTGCGCCGGCGCCGAGTGGGCCTACGACCAGGTCGAGCAGCTCCTGCCGCGCAACACCTGCGCCCTTATCAAGTCGGCCATGGGCTTCAAAATGGGCAAGGTCTGCCCCTACGTCGAGTCGGCCGACCTGGTCATCGGCGAGACCACCTGCGACGGCAAGAAGAAGGCCTACGAGCTCTTCGGCGAGCTTGCCCCCGTGTATGTCATGGAGCTGCCGCAGATGAAGCGCCCGCAGGACATGAGCCTGTGGCGCAGCGAGCTCGACCGCCTGGTGACGGAGCTCGAGAGGGTGAGCGGCCGCACGCTCACTCTGGAGGCCCTGCAGAAGGCCACCAAAGAGGTCAACGACAAGCGCCGCGCGCTGCAGCGCCTGAACGCGGCGCGGGCCGCCAGGCCGGCGCCGATCAGCGGTAAGGACGCCCTGCTGGCCGTACAGGTGGCCTTCTACGACGACGTGCCGCGCTTCACCCAGATGGTGAACAGGATCGCCGACGAGCTCGAGCAGCGGGTGGCTGCCGGGAAGGGCGTCGCGCCCTGCGCCGCGCCACGCGTTCTGGTGACGGGCAGCCCGATGAGCCTGCCCAACTGGAAGGTCCACGACCTGGTCGAGAAGGCCGGCGGCGTGGTGGTTGCCGAGGAGCTCTGCACAGGGGCGCGCTACTACGAGAAGCTGGTCGCCGAAGACGCCAGCACGGTCGAGGGCCTGCTCGACGACATCGCCACCAAGTACCTGGACATCAACTGCGCCTGCTTCACGCCCAATCCCGGCCGCATCGACGACGTCCTGCGCCTGGCCGGCCAGTACAAGGCCGACGGTATCCTGCACTACGCGCTGCAGTTCTGCGCGCCCTATCAGATCGAGGCGACCACGGTGGAGCGCGCCGCGCGAGAGGCCGGCATACCGGTGCTGCGCGTCGATACCGACTACTCGATGGAGGACGTCGGCCAGCTTGGCACGCGTATCGAAGCCTTCCTCGAGATGCTGCAGGGCTGATGCGGGTTCTGGGTCTCGACGTCGGCTCGCGCACCGTCGACGCGGTGTGGCTGAAAGACGGCGCGGTCGTAGACCGCGCCGTCTTCGACGCCGGTTGCGAACCGCAGGAGGTCGCCGCCAGGCTCGTCGGGCGCCGTCCCAGCGATCGGCTGGTGGCCACCGGCTACGGGCGCCACGCCGCCGCCGAGCGCTTCGGCGCCGCGGTGATCACCGAGATCGGCGCCTACGCTCTGGGCGCCGCGCACCTGTTTCCGCAGGCACGCGCCATCCTCGACATCGGCGGCCAGGACACCAAGGTGATCCGGCTGGGAGCGGCCGGTCGCGTGCTCGACTTTGAGATGAACGACAAATGCGCGGCGGGCACCGGCCGGTTCCTGGAGGTCATGGCGCGGGCGCTGGGCGTCGCGCTTGACGATCTCGGCGCGGCTGCCCTTGCGGCCGACTCGGCCGCCGCCGTGAGCTCGATGTGCACGGTCTTCGCCGAGAGCGAGGTCATCGGCCTCATCCATCGCGGCGAGTCGCGCGACAGGATCGCCCGCGGCCTGCACGAGGCCATCGCGCGGCGCACGATCACGACCCTGCGCCGCGTGGGGGCGCTGCCGCCGCTGCTGTTTGCCGGCGGCGGCGCCCGGAACCCCGCCTTGATGGAGCTCATCAGGGCCGGCCTGGACGGCGTCGTTCTGGCCGCGCCCGAGCCGCAGACCGTGGGGGCGCTCGGCGCGGCCCTGCACGGGTCGCGCGAGCCGGTGTAGCGTTTGACAGAGCGCTATACTTCGTGTCAAATAACGCATGCTCATCCGCAGTCGGGCGGACCAACGCGCACTCGAGACGGCGGCAAGCCGTCGCACAAAGCAAGCCATGGGGCGACGCGCTCGCCCAGGAGGTATTCGTATGAAACGCAAGCTATCGGTAGTCATGCTCACGATCGTGCTGGCGCTGGTGATCGCAGCGCCGGCCTTCGGCGCCGGGCAGGCGCAGGCCGCGAAAGCCAAGGCGCCCAGGTTCAACGTGTTCGCCGCCTCTTCGCTCATCAACGTGTTCCCGGCGATGGTCCCCACGTTCAAGGCGACCTACCCCCAGTACAAGAGCACCAGGTTCGTCTTTAACTTCAACGGCACGGGCACGCTCGTGACGCAGATCGAGCTGGGTGCGCCGGCCGACCTCATTGCCGGAGCCAACAACAAAGACGTCGATCCCATGTACCCGCAGTACATCAAGCAGCCGAAGAACTTCGCCAAGAACAAGCTCGAAGTGATCCTGCCCAAGAGCAATCCCGGGCACGTGCACTCGCTCGTCGACCTCACCAAGTCGGGCATCATGATCGCCATCGGCGACTCCGGTGTGCCGGTCGGCAAGTACACCCAGAAAGTGCTCGCTAACCTCGACAAGAAATACGGCGCCAGCTACTCGACCAAGATCATGGCCAACGTGGTCAGCACCGAGACCCAGGACAGCAACATCGTCGCCCTGGTCAAGCTCGGCGCGGTCGACGCCGGCTTTGTCTACGCAAGCGACGCCCACTACCTGGGCAAGAGCGTCAAGGCGATCGTCATTCCGAACGCCTATCAGACCAATCCACTGCCGATCTACCCGATCGCCGTAACGAAGTCCGCGGCGCAGCCCAAGATCGCCCAGGCCTTCATGAACTTCGTCCTGGGCAAGAAGGGCCAGCTGATCCTGAAGAAGTACGGGTTCCTCAGGCCCTGAGCGAATCCCGTTGTCTGGCGCCGAGTACCCTCTGAACCCGTCTGAGGACTCGGGCAGCGCCAGGCGGGAATCGACATGAGACACGGGAGGCTTCTGCGCCTGACGGCGGCGGCGATCACCGGGATCGCCGCCGCCGTTCTTCTGACCTTCGTCGGCCTGCCCCTGCTGGCCATCTTTCTGCGCGTGCCGCTCTCGACGCTCGTGGCCCAGTTGCACTCGCCGGTGGCCCGCGACGCGCTGCTGATCAGCCTCAAGACCAGCCTGACGGCGCTCGCCTTCATCGTCGTCGTCGGCACTCCCGTAGCCCACCTTCTGGGCACCAAGAAGTTCCCCGGCCGCAGCGTTCTGGTGACCCTGTTCGAGCTGCCGCTGGTGCTGCCGCCGGTGGTCGCGGGCATCGGCCTGTTCGTGGCCTTCGGGCGCTTTGGGCTTCTCGGCGCGTCGCTACAGCGCTTCGGCATCCGTCTGCCGTTCACGTGGGTGGCAGTGGTGATGGCGCAGGCCTTCGTGGCCATGCCGTTCTACGTGCGCCAGGCCGTGGCCGCCTTCGCCTCGATCGACCCCCAGCTGGTGAGGGCGTCGCGTACGCTTGGGGCGGGCCCCTCGAAGACGTTTCTGCGGGTGGCCGTGCCTCTGGCGCGACAGAGCCTGTCGGCGGGCGCGGCGCTCGCCTGGGCGCGCGCGCTGGGCGAGTTCGGCGCGACGGCGCTCTTCGCCGGCAGCCTCCAGGGCATTACCCAAACGCTGCCGCTGGCCATCTACTCGGCCTTCGACTCCGCCGACCTCACCGCCTGTCTGGCCATGTCGGCGCTACTTGTCGCCGTGAGCTTCGGGGTCCTCATCACGGTCAAGATCCTCCTGCGCAGCCGGGCGTGGGTATGAAGCCATGACGGACCCGCATCTCGACGTGGAGCTGCACCACCGGCTGGGACGCATCGACCTCGACGTGCGTCTCGCCGTCGGTCGCGAGACGCTGGCGCTGATCGGACCGTCGGGTGTCGGCAAGTCGTCGGTGCTGCGCGCGATCGCCGGCCTTCTGAAACCAAAGAGGGGGCGCATCGTGTGCGACGGCCGGCCGCTGCTCGACACGCAGCGGCGCGTCGATCTGCCACCCGAGGAACGCCGGGTGGGCCTGGTCTTTCAGGATGGCGCGCTCTTCCCGCACCTCAGCGTCGCGCAGAACATCGCCTACGGCCTGCGGCCCCGCTCAGGCGGCAGACGCGAGCGCCGGGCACGGGTCGCCGAGATCCTGGAACGATTCGCCATCGCCCCGCTGGCCGACTCAAGGCCCACCCGGATCTCGGGCGGAGAGAGGCAGCGCGTCGCGATCGCCCGGGCCGTCGCGACCTCGCCGGATGTGCTCCTGCTCGACGAACCGCTGTCGGCTCTGGACACCGTCACCAAGAGCCACGTCGCCGCCGAGCTCTCGCGCATCCTGACTGGTCTGCGTTTGCCGACCATCCTGGTGTCGCACGATTTCGGCGACGTCGCCGGCCTCGCGGAACGGGTCGCCGTGATGGATGCCGGCCGCATCGTACAGACGGGCACGACGGCCGAGCTGCTGCGTGCACCTGCGTCGGCGTTCGTGGCCGCTTTCGTGGGCACGAACTACTTCCTGGGCGAGGCCAGGCGCGCCGCCGACACCACCGTGATCGACCTCGACGAGGGTGGCCGCGTTGTCAGTGACGACGCGGCCGTCGGACGCGTGGCGGTCGTGGTCCAGCCCTGGCATGTCGCCATCGGCGACCCAGCAGTCGCAAGTCCCGACGCCAACGCCCTGATCGGTCCCATCACCAGCGTCGCGCCCCGCGGCGGCACGCTGCGCGTGGCCGTCGCCAGCACGCCGGCGATCACGGTCGACGTGGCCGCCGACGCGCCGGTGGTCGCCGGTCTCACGGTGGGCGCGGTGGTGGCTGCCACGTGGCCGCCTGCCCTCACCCGTCTGGTCCCGCCGGCGTAGGCCGCTGGCTTCGGCTGCGCGCCAAGTGAGCCACGTGGTCGGCTGCCGCGGCCATGAGCCGCAGCGGNNGCGCGCTGCGAGCCGTGGCGTGCGCAGCGATTGCGCCCATACCTGCCTGGGTATGTCATCTGGACACCACGGTTCTGAGGAGGGAGCTCCATGGCTGTACCCGAGTATGCGATCGGCACGACGCTGGCCGCGTCCTACGATGAGACCGTGCCGCGCGTCAAGGCGGCGCTCAAGGACGAGGGCTTCGGCGTGATGAGCGAGATCGACGTGCAGGCGACGCTCAAGGAGAAGCTCGGCGTTGAGCGCGGCAGGTATCTCATCATCGGCGCCTGCAACCCGCACCTGGCCCACAAGGCGCTCGCAGCCGAACTCGACCTCGGCCTGTTTCTGCCCTGCAACGTTATCGTCTACGAAGCCGCCGACGGCACCCACGTCAACGCCGTCGATCCGCACAGCATGCTCGGCGCGATCGCCAACCCGGTGCTCGACGAGGTCGCCGACGAGGTGAAGAAGCGTTTCACGCGCGTCATCGCCGCTCTGGGCTGAGCGGCGCGGATCGCGGTGTTCGGGGCGCCGTCGCCGGCCGGGCCACTCTCGTGGATCGCCTGGCCTGCAAAGGGGCGCCCGGTGCCTTTCGAGGACTACTGGTCAGCCGGGGGGATGCCGTGTGAGCCACTCGCTGCCGCAGCTGGAGTCTAAGCCGTCGCACACCGTGCCCGGCTTAGCCCTTCTGCCCGGGTTGGCGGTCTGTGCCGGCATTGCCGCGCTGGCAACGGTCGTGGGACGGCTCGTGCCCGTGATCGGCGCTCCGGTCTGCGGGATCGTGTTCGGCGTCGCGCTCGGCGTCGTGCTGCGCAAACGGTCGCTCGACATCCGGCTGCAGCCCGGCGTCGCTTTCTCCAGCCGCACCGTGCTGCAGCTGGCGATCGTCGTGCTGGGGTCGGGGCTGTCGCTTGCTGAAGTCGCCCACACCGGGTTGTCGTCGCTGCCGGTGATGCTGGGCACCCTGTCGCTGGCGCTCGTGGCCGCCTGGGGAGTCGGCCGTCTGCTCGGCATAGACGGCGATCTGCGCACTCTGATCGGCGTCGGCACCGGCATTTGCGGCGCCTCCGCCATCGCCGCCACCACGGCGGTGATCGGCGCCGCCGAGGCCGACGTCGCCTACGCCATCAGCACGATCTTCGCCTTCAACGTCATCGCGGTGCTGACCTACCCGACACTGGGGCATCTGCTGGGGCTGTCNNCTCACGCGCACGCTCATGATCATCCCGATCACCATAGCCCTGGCCGTGATGACGAGGCGTCGCGAGTCGGCGGTCGCCGGCGCGGCCGAGGCCGCGGCGCGGGAGCGAGCCGGCGAGCCTCCGGCCAAGACCGCGGCAGGGCGCCCAGCCCGTCGCCGGATCCGCCTCTGGCAGCTGGTGCCGTGGTTTCTCATCGGCTTCCTGGTCGCCGCGGGCCTCAACAGCCTCGGCGCCGTTCCGCAAGGGGCACACTCGCCGCTGTCGACCCTGTCGCTGTTTCTGATCACCATGGCGCTCAGCGGCATCGGCCTATCGACCCGACCGCGGCAGCTCCGCAGCGCCGGGCTGCGGCCTTTGGCGCTGGGTGCGATTCTGTGGGCGACAGTCGGCATCAGCAGCCTGCTGCTGCAGGCGGCCATCGGCCTGCATTGAGGTCAGCGGCGCTGCTCGCTGCCGCCGAAGAAGGGACAGCGCTCACGCGCACATTGCGCGTTGCGTGTTGTGTAGGCACACGGCTCGCGCTCGCCGGCCGTCAGGTCGATGGCGAGGTGCTCGCGCAGGTACTCCACGGCCGCTTCGACGGCCATGCGCGACGCCCGTTTGCAGCAGCGCGGCTGGTCGTCGACCATGCGTGCCAGGGCCTGGGAGGTCGCCGCCAGGGCCAGTGAGCGTTGCTCGCCCCTGAGGGGCGTGGCGTCGGTCAGGACGCTTACGGCGATGCCCACCCCGACGGCGGCGCCGCAGGCGCCGTAATAGCCGCACCAGCCACCCGGCACCTTGGCGGCGCGCGCGAGGACGGTCTCGAGAGCCCCGTCGGGAACGGCAGCGCCGGCGTTGCGGGCGGCGGCGATGAGGACCCCGGGGACGATGGCGTGATGTTCGGGACCGTGCATGGGCAGCGCGGGGTGGGCCATGACCTGTTCCAGGATCGCCACAGGGTCGCACGAGGTCGTGGTGGCCAGCACCCGGCGCACAACGTTCATGGCAGCGGCGCCGTGGCAGGCGTCACAGACGAAGTGGCCCTCGGGACAGAAGATCATCGTCGTCTGCTCGGTGCCGCAGAGGTCGCAGACACGCGCGACGGAGTCGGCGGCGTAGACGAGGGGCTTGCCGCACAAGGCGCAGTCGGTCGTGGACGCCAGGGCGCGGGATCTGTCGAGTTCGTCGGTCACAGGCGCGGTCTCCTCTCGTCGTATGCGGTGTGACCTGCCTTGCCACGGCAGTACAACCGCGTCGTCGGCCCGTGGGCTGCTCGCGTCGCGTCGAGGTCCCGCGCCTGGGACGCTTGCGCAACCACCCACACCGGATATCTGGGTGCGACCCAGTCTTCGCCGGAAGGATCTACATGGCACTAACTAGCTGGGCGACGACCGCCGCGGCGTCCCGAGTCACCGTTCCCGCCGCGGCGAGGTCCTTCGCGCCTGTTGGAAACGACTCTGTCGCGATCGCCTCGGCGCCGGCGGTGGCGTTCTGGTCAGGCTCAGTCTCGTCTAACGGCCGTAACCGGCTCGGTAGCGTTCGCAAAGTTCGACATACAGTTGCTTGAAACCCAGCCATGTGGCGCGGAACTCATCGTCGACGGGCCTGTCGAGCAGGCGCGCCGGCACGCCGGCGGCGATCCTCGCCGCCGGCACGACGAAACGTTGCGTGACAACCGCTCCCTCGGCGACGACGCTCCACTCCCCGACATCGGCCCAGTCGCTTACGACTGCTCCCATGCCCACGACGGCGTAGTCGGCCAGAAGTGCCACGTTGTGCACCACGCAACCGTGGCCCAGGGTGACCCACGACCCGACCGTGCAGGTCTCGCCGGGACGGGCGTGGATCACGCAGTTGTCCTCGACGGCGCAGCACTCGCCGAGCACGATCGTTCCGTAGTCGCCGCGCAGGCGGGCGCCCGGCCCGATCCAGCAGCGTGCGCCGATGCGCACGTCGCCGACCACGTCGGCGGAGGGATGGACCCACGTCCCCGCGCCGATCTGGGGCACCCTGCCTTCGAAGCTGTCTACCGTCATGATCCGCACAGCCTACTACAACACGCTGAGCGCCTCGGCCCCCTGCGCCCGCGGCGACTCCGCGGCTATCGGCGCGACGCTTTGACGGGCAGGCCGGCGTGCTTCCAGGCAAGCAGGCCGCCGCGCACGTTGACGACGTTGGCATACCCCATGGTCGCCAGCCGCTTGGCCTGGCGAGGGCTGCGGTGCCCGCTCAGGCAGATGACCAGGATCTCGTCTTGGAGCGCCAGGCCGGTGTCGCCGGTCTTGATACGCGCCGGCGGCAGGTTGCGCGCGCCCTTGGGGTGGCCCCCGGCGAACTCGCGCTCCGAGCGCACGTCGACCAGCCGCGCGCCCTTACGCGCTCTGGCCCAGGCCTCACGGACGTCGATCGTGGCGGGCGACGAAGAGGGTGCACGAGACGCACGGCGAAACGGCCACATCGCGCTAGCTCCTGACGCCCAGGGCCGCGGCGAGGCGCCGCGGGTCGAAGCCGACGAACAGCCGGCCGTTGACGTCGATGACCGGCACGCTGTGCTTGCCGGTCCTGCGCGCGATCTCGGCCTCGGCGCGGGCGTCCCGTGAGACATCGATCTCCCGAAATCGCACGTGGCGATCGCGCAGAAAGCTCTTGGCGGCGTTGCAGTAGCCGCAC
>PLTW01000145.1 GCA_003164655.1 Actinomycetota bacterium | reverse complement strand
GTGCTCGTGAAAGATCCGGGCTAGATCACGGCGGGAGCGCGCGGCGGCCGTTCGCCGCCGCTCCCTCTGCACCACTGTTGGCGCCTTGCTTGCCGGGCTTCAGCCAGGCCAGGGTGGCGATGACCGGATGCTGACTCGCTGTCGGTGCTTGACTGCCTTGGTGTGACCAGAGCCGCTAACGCCGGCGCCTGGAGCAGAGGCGTCAGATTCACCGTCGGTGCGCCCGCGCTGCAAGCGCCCTGGCACACCATCGCCACCGCCTCGCCGACCTTCACCTGGGGCAGGCTGGCCGGCGCCACCAGGTACGACATCTCCGTCTCTGGCGGTGCGCTGCGGACTCGGCATCGACGCCGCCGCCATACAGCGTGAGGTGGAGGCCACGCGCGAGGCGGCGATCGCCAAGACCAACAGTCGCTGCCACCTTGGCACACTCAACGACTTCGCCAACCTGCTGCGCTGGCAACTACACGGCCAGGGCGACCCCCGACCTTGTCCAAGCTGCCGTCGAGCTTGCTCATGCGCCAGTGGCTGCCTCGACGCGCCAAGCGTTCTTACCGGACCAACTTGCGCGGCAGTTGCTGGAGGGCGGAGGCAGAACCGCCTGCTGACATGGCGTCGGCTACCGGTCGGCTACTACTGCGTTACTGCTGCACGCTGGCTGGTTTGGCGTCCAGCACACCATCTACAGTAATGCGCTGAGTCGGGTCGGCCGATAGGCAGCCAGGCTGCCAGTGGGACTCCCGACTTCAGCGCACCTCCGTCTCTGCCGACAACACGAGTAGCCTTGGCAGTGCGGATCCGCACGGGACGGCTGCTGGGTCTTCCATCTGCAGCCGCGAGGAGTTCGCCCGATCATGGCATCCTCCGCACGCTCCTCAAAGGGCGCTGCTGCACAGCGAGGCTGCAGGCAGCGAACTAACAGGAAGAGTGGCGATATGACGGCACCCGCTCATGCAACCCTCAGCGCGGCTCTCGCCACGGCGCGGACTCGCATCGAGAAGATTCGCAACCTCGGCGAACACTTCGGCGAGCAGGATACCAAGTCCGTCCTCATCGAACCGATACTCGCCGCCCTGGGTTGGCGCCCCGACGAGTTTGGCGAGGTCCGCCACGAGTATCGCTTCAGGCCTCAGGACAACCCGGTCGACTACGCCCTGCTGGACTTCGGCCATCCATGTCTGCTGATCGAGGCCAAGTCGCTCGACACGCCTCTCGATCAGCACAAATGCGCCACGCAAGTCCTCGGCTACGCCTCGGCTGCCGGTGTGGGCTGGTCTTTACTGACGAACGGCGACAACTACCGGCTCTACAACGCAAACGCCCCGGTGCCCGCCGAAGAGAAGCTCTTTCGCAACGTGCGTCTCTCGCAGGCCGACCAGACCGAGCGCTGCCTTGAGATGTTCTCGCTGCTTGCCAGGGCGCAGATGAGCAAGCCGGCCTTAGACGCCCTCTGGCAGAGCCAGTTCGTCGATCGCCGCGTGGGAGCCGCGCTGACGACCCTGTTTACTACCGACGATGCCGCCCTGGCTGAGCTGGTCTGCAAGCGATCGCCCGAGCTCGCTTTGGGCGAGGTCCGTGAGTCACTGCAGCGGGCTCAGGTCCAGGTGCGTTTAAGTGAGCCTGCACGCCTTCGCGCTCAGCCCACCTGCGCACCGCGCAGTTGTCGCGAGTCCAGTAGCCGCCCCACATCGACCAGACGAGCTCGACGTCGGCAGAACCGATGCGCGTCATGAGCTGAGTCGTGCGCCGGCTGCCCCTGGCGCACAGCAGGTACTTGCCGGGCTCGGCCGCCAGCGCCGCGGTGCTGACCCGGGCGGCGCGCCCCATCTCATGGGCGAGTTCCATCATGCCGGCGGCCTTGAGTCGCTCCACCTGGTGGTGGGTGAAGCTCACGCTAACGCCCTCCCAGGCAAACTGCGGGATGTTGTCCGACAGCGGAGCCAGCTTCATGAGGACGTAGGCCTGGTAGGGGTCGACGATCAGCTGCCGGCCCGAACGCCGCGCCGCCTTGTAACAAGAGACCAAACGGTCGAGGTTCTGGCCGGAGGCCACGACCACGACGGCCTTGCTGGGCGCGCCCCTCGCCAGGGCGACCAGCGCCTCCTCGACCTCCTGCTCGCTGGCCAGGCCGTGGCTGTCGCCGCCGGCGCCCAGTGTCGTGCCCTCGCACAGTAGCCAGTCGGCTCCCTGCAGGCGCGGGTCTGAGAGCAGATTCTCGAAGCGAAAGCCGGTGCGGCCATGGGCCCGCAGGTCCCCGGAGTAGATGAGTCTCTGACCGTCGGCTGCGACCAGCAGAGCGCGTGCGTCGGGAGCCGAGTGGTCGACGGGGATGCCGGTGACCGTAAGGGAGCCGATACGCAGGGGCTCGCCGTCGGGCAGCAGCCGCAGGTCGGCCGGCTGGGCAGCATCGGGGAAGAAGACCTTGCCCACCTCGAAGATCGCCAAGGTGCCGCGGCTGCCGTAGACGGGGATGGCGGGGTGGGCGTGATGGGCCAGGCCGTAGTGGTCGAGATGCGAGTGGGTGACGATGATGGCGGCAAAGGTTGGTGCGGACGGGTCGTTCGCGTAGAGACCGGGGATCTCGCAAAGGACGCCGCTTGCCAGCAGCTCCTGGGTCGGGCGCTGGGGCGTGTCGTAGGGGTAGTCGGCACCCTGAGCGTCGTAGAGCGGCATTCCGAGGTCGAGCAGGATGCGGGTGCCATCGTTGGCGGCGACCTCGATGCACATGCCGCCGATCTCGTCTCTGCCCCGGTGAACGACATGGTTCACGGGGCTGTCCGCAGGTTCGTGACACGCCCGTTGACGCTGTGCAATCTGTAGTCGAACGTCCTCACCCACAGGTCGCGATGGCGAAAGTCTTGCGCGATGACATCCAGGTGGGGTCGAGCGATGCTGCTGTATCCCGCAACTACCAGCATCGCCTGAGTGCCGCGAACGATGGTCGGCACTTCGTTCCAGTTGCCAAGCAGACCAGGCTCGAGCTTCTGCGCGATATTCTTGGTATAGCAGGCCGCGTAGTCGCTGAAGTACTGCTCAATCTGATCGCGATAGCCCTTGACCTGCTCGACCGCGCTCCGAGCTCCGGTGCGGGCTTGAGTCACGGTGTCGAGTTCCGGGTTGTTGCCCAGCTTCACGCAGAGCCAGCAGGTCGAGCCGCTCGCCGCGATGCTCGGGCGCACTGTCACCAACCTCGCGGTCGATGACAACGACGTCGGTGCCGCTCATCGTGTCGGCAGCGATGAAGTGGGAGACGCCGATCTCCTCCCGGTGGGAGATCTCCTTGATGCGCGAGCGCATGGCGGCGATGTGCTTCATCTGCAGCAAGGTGCGAATCGAGCGGGCGTCGGCGTGGAAGGTGGCATATGAGTCGTTGGGGTCGCCGACATCTGGGAACTGTGGGTTGTTGTGCAGCGGTGTCACTTTGTGGCGCGCAGACTCCCCGATGAATCGCCGGTGGGTGCTGACCCGATAGCTGCAGCGGGGACCGAAAGCGATTTGAGCCAGCCTGAAGCCTCGGTCGTAGACGCTGAGCTCGGAGGGGCCGCGAAACTCGATCGCAAGCTCCCCTCGGAAGCGGGCAAGGTGGCCGACAAGGAAAGCAAGCTCGTCTTTTGCCCGCTGGCAGTTCTTGTCTGACAGAGAGCGATTGATGATTGGCACTGTGTCATCCCCTCTTTAGAAGTCGCATCACCCGCAAGCCCCCATGGCCGGGCATCCACCCAGGTGCAGAGCGTCCACATCGCCGAACAAACGCGTCGTGTCTTCGCGTCTCTGCGGTATTGTCGCCGCCCTTATCGGCAGTGAGTAGTAAATGGAGGAGACCCACGGGCCGAGCGAGCTGGCTGGATGCCAAGTTATCCTCGGCTGGCGCGTCGAGGGTTGTCGAACGTCACGTAATTCCCCA
>PLTW01000131.1 GCA_003164655.1 Actinomycetota bacterium | reverse complement strand
CGGCGGCGCCGGTTCGGCGGCGGGCCGCGGCGGTTCCGGTGGTGGTGGCGACGCCGGCTCCGCGGCGGGCGGCGGCGACGTCACGGCGATCCTGGAAACCTCGTCCCACACGCTGTCGCGGTGGGCGCGCAGCTCTCCATCGGCGAGCGGCGCGGCCGGCCGCTCGACCGTGGGGAGCAGCACCTTGGCCTGGCAGAACTTGCCGAGGATGGAGATGACGGTGACCTCTTCGAGGTGGCTGGCGCCGGCGACCTCGCTGGCCGTGCGTCGATCGTCGATGAGCGTGAGCACATGAAACTCGTCGCGCCCCATGGCGAGCGCGTGGCGCGGCAGCGTCTCGTAGTCGCGGTTGCGGACCAGCACAGTGTTCGCCGCACCGAGAATCTCGAAGGCGGCGACGTAGTCGGCGCCCACCGACGAGACCTCGATGAGTACGCTCTGGGTATCGATCGTGATGTAGTCGACCGGTTCGGCGGAGGGGTCGATGACGAACATGAACGTGCCCTTGTTGCCGGTCGTCTTGATCGCCAGGAAGGTATTGGCGACCTGCCGCGACAGCACATCGCGCAGGTCGTCCTCGCTCACAAATCCGCGCTGCGCCAGGATGGTGCCGATCGGCCGCGGATCGCTCTCCTGCTCGCGCAGGGCCAGATCGAGCTGCTCCTCGGTGATGAGGGACCGCTTGATCAGGAGGCTGCCCAGGACGGTGTCGGCGTAGGCGCGCGTCGAGTCGCGGGTCTCGGCGATCTGCCCCTGGACAAAGTGGACGTCGATCTGACGCTCGGCACACTCGATATGGAGAGTGCCCGACCGCCGCACCCTGCCGAGCATCTGCAGGACCTCGACGACGCTGAACGTGTCAAGCGTGCCGTGCATGGCTGGCCCGAGTGTATACTCGCCCCTGATGAGAGTCGACCTGCACGTGCACACCTATCCGGCCTCGAGCTGCTCGACGATCGTCTACCGCGACCTCATCGCCTGCTGCCGCGAGCGCCGCCTTGGCGCCATCGCCCTCACCAACCACGGCGACGTCGGCGACAATCGCCGGCTCGAGGGCCCTCTGGCCGAGGCGGGCACCGTGCTCGTCCACGGCGTCGAGATCTCCACCCCCTGTGGCGACTTCATCGTCTACTCGCCCGATCTCGACTACCTCGCCGGTTTCAAAGACTTGCAGGCCGTGCCCCAGGCCGGCTCGATCGCCGACCACGCGGCCATCGTCTGGGTGCACCCGGCCGCGGGCGGCGGTCGCAGCGGCTCCGCCTTTCGCGCGAGCCTGACCGAGCAGGTCGCGCCGCTGATCGACGCCGTCGAGGTGTGGAACGGCAACTGGACCGACACGCGTTACGTGGCGGCGGCGCAGCGTATTGTCGAGACCCTGAACCTGCCCGCCACCGGCGGCAGCGACGCCCACAGAGCCGATCGTATCGGCCGCTGTGCCACCGAGATCGAAGCCGAGGTGGGGTCGACCGCCGACGTCGTGGCGGCCATCAAGTCGGGCGCAGTGACGCCCGTGGCGCCACCGGGCGCCGGCCGCCGCGCCGGACACCTGTTCGACCTGTTCAGACGTTAGCCGACGGAGGGCCGTACCTTGATCTCACTTTCACTGCAGACCAGCGCCCGGGTGGTGCTGGTCGACATTACCGCGCTCGTCGAGAAGGCGCTCGTGACGAGCGGCCTCGACGAAGGCGCGGCGCTCGTCTTCTGCCCTCACACCACGGCCGGCGTGACGATCAACGAGAACGCCGATCCGACGGTGCGACGCGACATTGCCATGGCCCTCGAGCGCCTGGTGCCCGTCGATCTCCCGTTCGCCCATCTCGAGGGCAACTCGGACGCCCACGTGAAGGCGTCGATCGTGGGCAGCAGCGTGACCGTGCCGGTCGAGGGCGGGCGTCTCGCGCTCGGCACCTGGCAGGGGATCTACTTTGCCGAGTTCGACGGCCCGCGACGGCGACGGCTGCTGGTGCAGCCACTGGCGGGGTCGCGACCCTAGCCCGACGCCGGTCTAGCGGCCGAGCGCCCGTTCGAGGTGCAACTCGAGCGGCCGCGTGTCGAGCCTGCCACCGCCGTTCTTGAGCAGCAACTGATCGGCCGAGTACATCTGGCCCGTCGCCCACAGCCCCTTGAGCCACGCCCCGGCGGCGGGGTCGAGAAACCACTCCATGCCGTAGTTGTCTTGCAGCAGCATGCGCAGCGCCCCTTCGAGCATCCAGGCGCGCAGGTAGTTCGAGGCGTAGAAGCCGTCGTCGATGTCGGCCAGGTAGCTTGCTTGCGGCACGTCGAACTGCACGGCTTCGCTGAGCAGGGCGCCGTAGCGGGCGGCCATGCCGTCGAGCGGACCGGTCTGCACGTGAAACTCGGTCTCGTAGGCAAGCTTGCCGGCGTAGCGCCGCAGAAAGTACAGCTCGACAAGGTTGGCGAAGGTGAGGTAGTCGTGTGAGTCGGCGTAGTCGAGATAGGTCTCGAGCCAGCGGGCGTTGAGCGTGAGGTGGTCGAAGGTGAAGGCGAAGCCCTCGGTGACCGCGTTGTCGCCGAGAAAGCGGTACTCGAACGGCAGATCGGGGCTCGTGTGGGCGAAGTGCTCGGTGTGTCCGCCCTCGTGGAGCAGCGCCTGAAAGTCGTCTTGACCGCCCTTGGGCATGACCACCAGGTAGATCTCGTCGGGGATGCGCACCGGCGCACAGAACGCCCGCGGCGACTTGAGCTCGCGCGTCTCGGCATCGACGTGTACGTTGGTCTGCGCGGCGAGCGAGATGCCGAGACCCTGGAGCGTGCGTTCGAAGGTGGGCAGCAGCCTGGCGCTGGCGAAGACATGGTCGTACTCGGGGGCTCGCACCAGGAACGGCAGGTCGGACTGCCAGAGCTCGGTGCGCGACAGGCCGAGCTTGGCGCGGGCGACCTTGTCGAGGGTGCGCTGGTAGAGACCCTCGGTGGCCTGCAGGAACATCTGGGTAGCGCCGCGCAGCATGCCGAAGTCGACGGCGCGCACCTCTGAGAACAGTTCCGAGTAGGTGGGATAGCCGAGCTCGCCGACGAGCTCGTGCAGGCGCCGCCAGCGCTGCTCGTAGAGCGGGTTCAAGACGGTGGCGGTGAGCTCGAGGCGGGCTTCGTGGATGCGCCGCCGGCGCTCGCGGTCGGGCTCGTTGGCCTGGACGACGCTCGAGTAGCGCAGCCCGATCTGCTCGCCGTCGACGGTGATCTTGGCGCGCGATTCGGTGTTGGCGATCTCGTCTGAGACCTGCTTGGTCTCGTTGCCGAGGAAGCCCTCGATGCCCAGGTTGAGCAGGAACGAGAGGCGGCGGCGCTCGTCGTCGGCCGTGGCGGCGTCGTACAACCGGCGCAGTGTGCGCACCGATTCGAGCGTGAACAGCTCGGGATACCGGTCGTAGACCGCGGTGAAGTCGCAGTCGGGCTTGAGGCCCGCGAAATGGTGGTAGGCCTCGAGGTCGAGAGCGCCGGTGAACTCTTCAGCCCGGCGTCGGTAGTCGGCGAGATCGAACGATGCCACGCGTGTGTCTCCTTGGAAGAGGTGGGCCGCCCCGGACGGGCGGCGCTGCCCGCTTACGTTCTGCCCGTGACGGCACTCTACCAGACCATGAATACGAAATCGCGAGGGGGCAGCCGTCGTAGTGGTAGACAATCGCCCGCCGCATCTGCGGTACACTGGCCGTCATGCCTCCTCACCCCGGCGACACCCTCGAGCTTGCCATCGACACCCTTGCCTACGGCGGTCAGGGGATCGGCCGCGTCGACGGCTTTGTCGTGTTCGTGCGCGGCGCGCTGCCCGGCGATGTCGCCCGCGTCGAGGTGACGCGCCGCAAGTCCGGCTACGCCGAGGCGCGGCTCGTAGAGCTGGTGGTGCCCTCGCCGCAACGGGTGGCGTTTCGCTGCGACCATGCGCCCGACGCCGGCGGCTGCGAGTGGCAGACCTTCGACTACGCCGCCCAGCTCGCGTTCAAGCATCGTCAGGTAGTCGAGGCGCTCGCCCACATCGGCGGCCTCGACCACGTGGTGGTCACGCCCATCCTCGGCATGGCCGACCCCTGGCGCTACCGCAACAAGATGGAGTACTCGTTCGGCCAGACCGACGGCGAGACCGTCCTGGGAATGCACCGCCGCGGCTCGTGGCGCGACATCGTCGACGTCCCCGACTGTCATCTGGCGCCGCTCGAGATCTCGCGGGCGCGGCAGGCGGTCCTGACCGCCTGCCGCGCCCTCCGCCTGCCCGCCTACTCACAGACCGCGCACACCGGTCTGCTGCGCCACCTCGTCGTGCGCCGTGGCGCCGCGACCGGCGAACTGCTGCTCAATCTGTTCGTCACGGAGCGCTTCCGGCAGGAAGCGGCGCTGGCCGAGCGTGTCGCCGCGCAGCAGCCCTACACGTCGTTTGCCGTCACTGTGAACGAGACGCAGGCCGACGCCGCGGTGGGCGTGGGCCCGTTCATGGTCGTGGGACCGCCCTGCTTTCACGAGGAGCTCGCCGGCGTGCGGCTGCGCGTGCCGGCCGCCGCGTTCCTGCAGACCAACTCGGAGATGTGCGCCGTGCTCTACGAGACCGCCCTGCGCGCCGCCGCCCCGCAGGCCGACCGGGGCGCCTACGACCTCTACTGCGGCATCGGCGGCATGAGCCTTCTGCTCGCCCGGCGAGCGGCGCACGTCTACGGCCTCGAGATCCAGGACGAGGCGATCGCGGCGGCCGCCGAGAACGCCCGCCTCGACGGCGCCGCCAACCTCGAGTTCGCCGCCGGCGACGTGCGCAAGCTGCTGCTCGACCCGCCGACCGGCCGCGATCCGGCCATCGCCCGCCTCGTGCAGGCCGACGGCAAGCCCCATCAGTCCCTGCGCGCTCCGGCGTCGCACCCGTTCGCGCCGCCGGCGGTCGTGCTCACCGACCCGCCGCGGGCCGGCATGGCCCGAAAGGCAGTCGAACGCATGGCGCTGCTGGGCGCCGAACGCATCGTGTACGTGTCGTGCAACCCGGCGACCCTCGCCGCCAACGCCGCCCAGCTCGCCACGATCGGCTACCGTCTCGACTCCGTCACGCCGGTCGACATGTTCCCGCACACCCACCACATCGAGGCGGTGGCGACCTTTCTCAGAGAGGCGTAGGCGCGTCGCCGCCGGGCGGCGTGGTCCAGCGCTGCGCGATGAGGTCGGCGTTGACCCCGAGGAAGGCCAGCGACAGCAGCGGCAGCGCCGGCAGCGCCCGCCACCAGAGCGCCACCGTCACCGTGACGACAAACGACGCCACCATGGCCACCAGAGTGAGACGCACGCGCAAGCGGTAGCCGACGGCGGCCGCCACGTAGAGGCCGAAGAAGAGCACGTCGCTGGTGCCCAGGCCGGAGTAGACGTCGCGCACGGAGTAGCCCATCGTCGGAAAGGCGACCACGAAGTACGACACCGTCTGCGGCGCTTTGGTGAGCAGCAGATGCGTGGGCCCCTGGGGCAGAAAGACGCTGGCCGCGTCGAGCACCCCCACGGCCACCGCCATGGCCACGATGACCCGGATGTCGACGGTCAGCTCGGCGAGGCTCGACCCCAGCCAGTAGCCGGCGCCGGCGCCGAAGGCCACCTTGCCAAGATCGGCCAGCGGCACGACGCCCAGGATCGAGCCGGCGACGGCGCAGACGAGCCCGACCGCGGCCACCACGAGCAGGCGCCGCGGCGACGGCCGCGCCGCCACGACACCCCCCACCATGACGCCGACCAGTGCGACGCCGATCGCCATGGAGACGATGACGTCGGCGCGAATGGAGAAGGCCGGCAGGCGGCCGCTGGCGAGGATGAAGGCGACGAAGGCGAGGGCCGCGATCGTGACCGCGGCCACCCTGGAGCGGTTCACGGAGGTCAGTAGGGGGGAATCGCCTCGTACCATTCGCCGAGGCGGCGGAAGGCCCGCCAGAAGGCGGCCTTGAGCCGCTGCTCGTCGAGCGATGAGTCGATGTCGGGGGTGACGAGCACCTCGGTGCCGGGCGTGAGCTCGACGATCTCGCCGACCTCGCACTCGACTGGGCTCGCGGTCGGCAGCGCCAGGCGATCGAGCGCCGCCACGACCTTGCCGCCCATGGCGACGATGAGCTTGGGTTCGACGATGGCGATCTCGCGGCGCAGGTACTCGAGACAGTGTGCTTCGGCCTTGGCGTCGTCGCGCACGCTGCCGCACTTCAGGACATTGGTGCCGTAAAGCTGCAGCGGGTCGATCCCGAGGCGCTGGCAGCTCTTCATGATCGCCGTGCCGGCGCGACCGAAGAAGGCCACCCCCTCGTGCAGCTCGCTCGGCTGCACGCGATACTTGAGCAGCATGATGTCGGCGAGGGGATGGCCCGAACCGATGACCGGCATCGACTTGCTGTGCGAGCACAACCGGCAGCGCAGCATCTCGCCGGTCAGATCGTTGATCTCGGAGATGGCGCGAGTCAGGTACTTGTCGTAGATCTCGTTCGGCTGTCCCACCGGTCGCCCCTCCGTTTCCCTGACCTCTCTATTTTGCGCCGCTCGAGGAAATCCTGCGCTGCCCGGCCGGCGCGGGCGCGTTGCGGCGCGGGAGATCCTGTGCTGCCCGGCCGGTGCGGGCGTGGCGCGGCGAGGGAGTCCGCGCGCCGGCCGGCGGACGCGGGGCGCGCCCGCCCCAGGGGCGGACGGCGGGGCGTCAGCGCTGGGCGCCGCTGTCGTGGGGCGTCTGCAGGAGTTTGAGCGACTGCAGGTAGAGCAGGCTCTTGGGGCGCCGGATGATATGGCTGCCGCTCAGCGCCTCGACGAAATCGTCGGGGCCCGTGAACTCGCCCATGCCGGTGAGCGCCGTGCCCAGCCCCGCCAGAACGTGGGCGTCGCTGCCGGCGGCGGCCGGCACGCGGTGGCGCTCGGCGAACCGCACGGCCTTCTCGTTGAAGCCCGGGTAGGCGATCCGCGAGTTGAAGACCTCGATCACGTCGACGTCGGTCAGGTTGGCCTTCAGCAGTGAGCTGCCGGGCACGGAGTGCAGCCGGTCGAAGGGGTGCGGCACGTAGACGACCCCGCCCTGCGCCTTGATCTGGGCGATGGTCGCGGCGAACGTCAGACCCGGCGCGATGCGCTCCTGCAGAAACAGACCGATGACTTCGCCCTCGGAGGTCTTGACCTCCTCACCCACGATCACCCGCACGCCGTAGCGCTCGGCCAGGGCCAGCGCCTCGAAGCCGCCGGCGACCTCGTTGTGATCGGTGACGGCGACCACGTCGAGCCCCACGTCGGAGGCTCTCTCGAGAACCTCCTCGACCTCCGTGGCGCAGTCCTTGGAGTGGTGGGTGTGCACGTGAAAGTCGGCGAACAGCTCGGGCTCGAGGTGGCGGCGGGGCGCGGAACGGCGCTTCAGGCGCCCGCGGATGACGTCGCGGTACAGCTGCATGACTTCGTCTGAGACGATCTCCCAGCTGTAGCGCTGCACAGTCGCCAGGCCGCGCGCCGCGCAGGCGTCGCGCAGCGACGCGTCGCGCAGCAGCCGCTCGAGGCCCGCGGCGAGGGCGCGGGCGTTGCGCGGCGGCACGAGCAGACCCTCGGCGCCGTCGCCCACGACGTCGCGATAGCCTTCGATATTCGAGGCCAGCACCGCCGTCCGGGTGGCCATCGCTTCGAGCAAGACGATGCCGAACGACTCGTTGCCCAGCGACGGGGCGCAGAAGATGTCGGCGTCCTGATAGAGCTCGGGCAGCCGGTCATGATCGATGCGGCCGCGAAAGCGGACCCGGTCGGTGAAGCGCTCGGGCACCAGGCGGGCGAACTTGTCGGCGTGCTCGTCGCTGCCGCACACGTCGAGCTCGAAGGGCGGCAGGTCGGCGCTCACGTAGCGCAGCGCCCGCAGCAGGTAGCCCAGGCCCTTGCGACGCGAGTCGCCGCCCACGTAGAGCACGCGCGGCGGGCCGGGCCGGCGGGCGCCGGGGGCGGAGAAGCGCGTCAGGTCGATGCCGTTGGGAATGACCCGATACTGGCCGGCGAAGTAGCGCGCCGCGGTGTCGCGGGCCGCCGGCGACACGGCGACGACACCGTCGAAGACCGGGAACACGCGCTTGAGGATGGGCTTGCCCAGCCAGTACCAGAAGAAGCGCTCGGAGTTGGCGTGGAAGGTCGCCACGATCGGACACTCGGCATGGTTCATGGCCGTCCAGCCCAGGCTGGGCACGAACGGCTCATGGATGTGCAGAACGTCGAACTCCTCGTTTTCGAGCACCACGTCAACGTTGGAGAGCAGGTCGATCGGCGGCGAGATGTAGCTGACCGAGCGGTTGTGGCGCACCGAGAAGGTGGTGCCGGCGAAGAAGTTGCGCGGATAGGGCTCGTCGGGCCCGAACAGGCCGTCACGCTCGCCGAGGAGCACCTCGCGCACGCGCTCGCGGGCCGCCTTGACGGCCACCTTGTCGTCGCTGGGCGCGATGATCGTGACCCGGTGGCCCTGCGCGGTGAAGCGCTCGGCGAGCGCCTCGATGTGGTTGTTCACGCCGCCGGGCACCGTCCAGGCGTACGGCGTGAGCATCGCGATCCTGTAGCCCGCTCCGTCCACTGACAAAGGCCCGGCCGAGGCTCGCCTTTCGGCGCGGCGCCGGCCGGCTCTCCTTCCCCCCGCCTCTTGCGGAGCGTCCGTCGTCACGTGACCCGGACCCTCCGTGGTGCGGCGGCCCCGGCGGCGGCCGTCGCTAGCCCTGACAGACCGCCGTCGCTCCGCGACCCTCGCCGCTGATGAACTGCTCGGTGAGCTCGCGGCACTCGTCGTCGGGGTGCTGCACCGGCGGCGACTTCATGAAGTACGAGCTCGGCCCCTCGATCGCGCCCGCGAGGCCGCGGTCGAGGGCGATCTTGGCGCAACGCACGGCGTCGATGACGATGCCGGCCGAGTTGGGCGAATCGACGACTTCGAGCTTGAGCTCGATGTTCAGGGGCACGTCGCCGAAGGTGCGACCCTCCATGCGGATGTAGGCCCACTT
>PLTW01000037.1 GCA_003164655.1 Actinomycetota bacterium | reverse complement strand
GTCCTGCAGAGGTTCTGCTGCCTGGCGGCCTGCATCAGCCTCAATAACCGGCTGGGGCGGCCGAGCCGGGCACTGGTCGACTACTGCGCCTGAGGCTGTGTGCGTGGAATCAATCATCTAGGCGGCGGCATGGTCGAGTATGGCTCACTCGTGGTGACGGGCGATGGCCGCGGCGCGGCGCCGGCCCCGCCGACCGACCCCCGGGTCGTCCAGGCGATCCGCGATTTCGGCCTCGAGGGGCGTACGCTGTACCTGCCGCACATGCCCTACGGCGGCACGTACCTCCTGGCGGCCGCCATCCGCTCGATCGGCTTCGACTGCTGGCCGACGACGCACTCCGACGAGCGCACTCTCGAGCTGGGCGGCAAGGTCACCTCGGGTGAGGAGTGCTATCCGCAGAAGATCACGGTGGGCGACTTTTTGCGCATGCTCGACGACGTCGGACGCGACAATGTCGCCTTTCTCATGCCCGAGGCCAACGGACCCTGCCGCTTTGGCCAGTACCGTCACCTGATCCGCCGCACGCTCGACGACCTCGGCTACACCGATGTGCCGGTCCTCACCATCACCTCCAACGACGGATATTCGTCGATCGGCCAGTACTCTCAGGACCTCATCCGCACGGCCTGGCGAGCCGTCGTGGCCCACGACGCGCTCATGAAGATGCTGCTGCGTACGCGGCCCTATGAGCTCGAGCCGGGCGCCGCCGATCAGGCCTACCTCGACGCCCTGCGCGACACCGGCAAGGCGCTGTCGCTGCGCGACGTGTCGCACAAGGAGCGGCTCGCCGCGACGGTGAGGGCGATGACGGCGGCTCGCGACCGGTTTCGCGCCGTGCCGACGCGCTTCGAGCGGTCGCGCCCCCTGATCGGCGTGGTAGGCGAGATCTTCTGCCGCCTGAACCAGTTCGCCAACGCCGACCTCATCCGGCTGGTCGAGGAGCAGGGCGGCGAGTGCTGGCTGGCCGATATCGCCGAGTGGGTCTGGTATGTCGACGACGAGCACGGGCGGCGCCTGGCCGAAGAGGGCCGCAAGGCTTCTCGCGAGAACCTGATCCGCGTCATCAAGTCAAAGGTGCAGCGACGCGACGAGCACGCTCTGCTCGGGCCGTTCCACGACGAGTTCGTGGGCTACGAAGAGGCGCCCTCGGTGCGTGAACTGCTCGACCTGAGCTTCCCGTACCTGCCCTACGACGGGGCGCTCGGCGAGATGGTGCTGAGCACCGGCACAGCGATCTACCTGCACGGTAAGGGCGCCGACGGGATCATCGACGTAAGTCCCTTTACCTGCATGAACGGCATCGTCACCGAGGCCATCTACCCGGCAGTGAGCCGCGATCTCGACGGCATGCCCATCCGCACCTTCTATTTCGACGGCACGCAGAGCGACATGGAACGCGACATCGGCATCTTCCTCGAGCTTGCCCGCACGTATCAGCGCCGCAAAAAGCCGGTGCGCCGATTCCCGGCCGCCTTCGCGGTCGCCGGCGCCGTCTGACGCCGGCAGTGGCGCTCCCCGGAGCCGTTCGGGCCCGGGGCTCACCCTTGGCAGCGCCCGTCAGGTGGCGCTGCCGCTCGACTCCGGCGCCGCCGCGTGCGACCGGCGTGACGCGCGCTCCTGAGCATCGAGTGCCAGAATGGCATTGCCGACCAGCAGAATGAAGACCGGCGTCGCCGTGAGGTGGCCGGAGAGGATGGTGGCAACCGAAAGCGCGGCCGCGGCGATGAAGTAGCCGTCGAGAAGCCCTCTGTGGCGGCTCGGCGAGAGCCGCGCCGCCGCGGAGATTGCGCCGATCAGGATGCCCGGCACGAACAGCGCCACGCCGCAGCAGAGCAGGTAGGCCACGGCGGTCGGGGCGACGTCGATGGGCCGGGCGGTGCGCAGCGCCCACAGACAGGCCAGCCCCAGACAGATCAGGACATACCAGACCGCGTACAGCCAGCAGCGTCTGAGGGGCGCGCCCAGAAACGAAAGGGCCGCGCCGAGGGCGTCGTCGCCGGCCCGCCCGGTTTGCGAAGAGAGGGATGTCATGGCCTCTCTATCGGGCGACAGGGGGGGCGGACTTTACCGGTTGCCAAGAGGCGGGCAAGAGGGGCGGCGCCGACGCGCCGACCGGACGGTGTGCGCCGCGGGCGGCGCCAGGGTCGGCTGGTGTGACGTATGCTCCACTGGGAGCGGTAGCGGTGGACACGCCCACCGCTCTGGGGGCAGCCAGCGAAAGGATGAGCATGAGCGAACCCCGGCCGGTGGCGGCCGACCTCGCGACCATGAGCGAGTTCGCGCAAGACGGCATTATCAGCAAGAGCATCGTCGAGAACGACCATCACAAGATCATCCTGTTCACGCTCGCTGCCGGGCAGGAGCTCTCAGAGCACACCGCCAGCGTGCCGGCCACGATCTACGTGGTGAGCGGCGCGGGTACGGTCGAGCTGGCGGGGCAGGCGCACGAGGCGCGACCCGGAATGCTGTACTACCTGCCGGCCGAGCTCAGGCACGCGGTGCGGGCGCGGGACGACCTGGTCTTTCTGCTCACCATGTTCCGCACCTGACAGAAGTGACGGTGCCACCCGGCGGCGGCGCAGGCGTTCAGTCGTGCGCGCAACGGCGGCGACAAGGGGTCTGAGATGAGGATCAGGAAGAGCAGAGGCCAGGCACGAGCCGCGAGTCGGGCGGCGCAGTCGTCGGCCTTCGTATCGGCCGCCGTGGTCGCCGCGCTTCTGGTTGTCGTCGGGATCGTTGCCTGTGGAGGCAACGCCGCGTCGGCGCCGACGGCGACGGTCACGGCGGGGGGCTCGCCGTCGGCCGTGCCCGCCTCGACGCCGGCGACGTCGCCTCCGCCGTCGGTCGTCGCCGCCATGTCGCTCAGGGTCTACTTCTTGCGGCCGATCGGCGGCTCGCAGCCGGCCAGGGGACCGTTCATCGCGGCCGCCGCCCGGAACATGCCGGCGACGCCGGCGCCGGCCGCGGCGGCCATCCGAGCGCTCCTGGCCGGTCCGGTGGCTCGCGAGCGGGCGATCGGCATGACCACGATGATCCCCACCGGCACGACGCTGCGCGGTCTGACCATCGCGGGCGGCGTCGCCACGGTCGACCTCTCGGGCACGTTCGCGGCGCCGGGCGGTGAGCTGTCGACGATGGGCCGGCTCGCCGAGGTCGTCTACACGCTCACGCAGTTCCCTTCGGTGAGCAAAGGCGTGGTCTGCAAGGTCGACGGCAAGAGCGCTGTGGCCGTGTTCGGCAGCCATGGCACGGCGCTGGGCCATGCGCAGCAGCGTTCCGACTTCGAGTCGCTGACGTCGCCGATCTTCGTCGACAGTCCGGCGGCGTTCGATGTCGTTGCAAGGCACGCTCCGCGCGTCGGGCACGGCCGACGTCTTCGAAGCGACCTTCCGGGCCCGGCTCGTGCGTGGCGCCGCGCAGGACACGACGACGGTGACGGCGACCTCGGGCAGCGGCACGCGGGGCACGTTCTCGTTTAACGCAAACGTCCAGAGCGCGGCGCGCAGCGGCAGTCTCGTGGTCTGGGATCCGTCGGCGCAGGACGGGTCGCCCTTGCACACCGTCACGATCCCCCTGACGTTCGCCCCCTGAAGCGAGGCCGACGACCCGTCGGCGACGCCGCTACCGGGCGAAGGGGTAGCGCACCTCGGTCAGGTAGTCGGCCGAGCGGCGGCCCTCGGCGGGCCCTTCGAGGAAGACCTCGGCGATCGGTCCTGCCAATTGGTAGCCCACCGAGTCGAGCTCGGCCGCGAGGGTGGCGTGGGCCTCGCCGAGCGTACCGTAGGGCCCGCGGTGGCGCACGACCATGGCGTGGTGGGCCGGGATCAGGGCGCTGCGCAGGTCGTCGATGCGGTCGGGCACGCGGCCCTCGTCGTCGGGCACGAGCGCGAGGCAGACCTCGTAGTCGGAGTCGGCCGGGTCGTAGTCGGCGGCGTCGAAGAAGCGCGCCATGAGCGGGCCCTCGACGGCCACGCCGGCCCGCTCGAGGGTAACGGCCAGACGGCTCGCGCGCTGGCCGACCTCGGCCACGGGGCCGCGCCCGCCCAGACAGGCGACGACCTGCTCGGGGATCCGTTTCAGCTCGATCTCGTAGTCCATCGCCGGCGCATCGTATCGCGACGGTCAGCGCCGGCGCACCGTTACCTGGTCGCCGCGGAGGGTCACGAGGCCGTCGGCGGCGAGGCTGTCGACCACCGCGCGGCAGTCGGCGGGCGTCAGGTCGAGCGCTGCGGCGGCGTCTGAGACCGACAGCGCACCGCGCTCGAGGACGCTGCGCAACAGCCGGGCGCGGCGCTGGCGGTGCGAGCCAGCGAAGGGCGTCTGGCGGGTGCGCGGCGCGAGGCCGGTGGCGCGTGCGGTGAGCACGAGGGAGCCGTAGTCCATGAGAGCGTTGTGCCAGTCGCGCGAGCGGCCTCGGGGCAGAGCCGCCTCTGCGACTGCCTGCAGTGCGGCAGGGCTCAGATCGCGCGGCAGGTCGAGCTGGTGGGTGAGCACGCGGCGCACGTTGGCGTCGACCGCCGCGAAATCGGCATTGTGGGCAAAGATCAGCACGGCGCGGGCGGTGTACGGACCGACCCCAGGCAGGGCGCGCAGGCTTTCGAGGTCGCCCGGCAGGCGGTGGCCGGGCGCGGCCTGGGCGCAGCGCTTGAGGCGCAGCGCGCGGTTGTTGTAGCCGAGCCCCAGCCAGGCCGACAGCACGTCGGCCAGCGGGGCTGCGGCGAGGCTCTCGAGGGTCGGAAAGCGCTCGAGGAAGGCGGCATAGCGGCCGACCACGCGCGGCACCTGGGTCTGCTGCAGCATGACTTCGCTGAGCAGGATGGCGTAGGGATCGACGGTGTGGCGCCAGGGCAGGTCGCGTCCGTTTGTCGCATACCACCCGAGCAGCTTCTCGTGCAGCGCGGCCAGGCGGGCCGGCGAGAGTCGCGGCGAGGCGCGGCACGTGGGCGCGGACGGGGCAGCGGGGTTGCGCTGCGGCGCGGGTCGGGCCGCGGCGCGGCGGCTCCGGCCAGGTCGTTCGCCGCTCACTCGGCGGTCTCGTCCCACGTGCCGTAGAGCTCTTCGAGCCTGGCCTCGGCGCGCCGGCGCGCGCCGGCGAGCGCGGCGGCGGCGCTGCGGTCGTCGTAGGTGTGCGGGTCGCCGAGGCGGGCGTCGATCTCGCCGAGCTGCTTTTCGGTGCGCAGGATGTCGCCTTCGAGGGCGCGCTGGCGGGCGCGGCGGCGGCGGGCGTCTTCGGCGGCCTCCTTGGAGCGTGTCGCAGAGGCTGCCGCCGGTGCGCCGCAGGCCGTCGTTGAGCCCGGCGCCGGGGCGCCGGCCTGCCCGCCGCCGGCGTTCGCCGCGGCGGTCTCGCCAGCGGGCTCGCGGCGCGCCGCACGCGCCTCCCAGTAACGCTCGGCCGAGAGGTGGTTCACGAGCCGACTGTCGTGGATCTCGAGCACGCGCGTGGCGACGCTATCGATCAGGTGGCGGTCGTGGGTGATGAGCAGCACGGTGCCGGTGTAGTCGACGAGGGCCGCCGCCAGGGCCTCGACGGAGTCGACATCGAGGTGGTTGGTGGGCTCGTCGAGCACGAGGAAGTTGGCGTCGCCGGTGAGCAGGGTGAGCAGGCGCAAGCGGCTGCGCTCGCCGCCCGAGAGCTGGGCGACGGTCTTGTGGACCTCGTCGGCGCTGAACAGAAAGCGGCCCAGCAGGCCGCGGGCGACCTGTTCGTCGTGGCCGGTCAGGGGCAGGACAGATTCCAGCGCCGTGGCGGTCTCGTCGAGCTCGCGGCCCTGTTGCGAGAAGTAGGCGAGGCGCACGTTGTGGCCGAGATAAGCGACTCCCTCGGCCAGCGTGCGCAGGCCGACGATGGTCTCGGCGAGGGTCGTCTTGCCCGAGCCGTTGGGCCCGAGCAGGGCGACCTTCTCGCCGCGTTCGATGACCACATCGACGGCGCGCACGAGCGCCCGCTTGCTCACGCCGGAGCCGACGATCACCGCGGGGGTCTTCAGCTCGAGCACGACGCGCGCCGAAGGCGTCGGTTGCGGCAGGCCCAGGTGGAGCCGGCGCGCATCGCGCGCCGGCTCCTTCATGTCACGCTTGATTCGTTCGATCTGAGTGAGCTTGGCCTTGGCCTGCTTGGCCTTCAGCTTCTTGGCGTGAAAGCGATCGTAGAAGCGCTGGAGCTGCTCGATCTTGTCTTTGTCCTGTTCGTAACGGCGAGCGGTGAGCTCGTTGCCGGCGGCGCGTTCGCGCATGTAGGTGGCAAAGTCGCCTCCGACGGTGGCCACCGCGCCGTGCTCGAGGGCCAGCACTCGCGAGCCCACGCGCTCCAGCAGCCGGCGGTCGTGGGTGACCAGCACGTAGGCTTTGGGGTAGTCGAGGAGGAACTGCTCGAGCCACTCGACGGAGTCGATGTCGAGATGGTTGGTCGGCTCGTCCAGAAGCAGCAGGTCGGCGTCGGCCAGCAGGGCGCGGGCCAGCGTCACGCGGGTCAGTTCGCCGCCCGAGACCGACAGCAGGGGGCGGTCGAGGAGCTCGGCGGGCAACCCCAGGCCGGCCAGCACGCCCTCGAGGTCGGTCCGGTAGTGGTAACCGCCCGCCAGTTCGAAGCGGCGCTGCAGCCGCTGGTAGTCCTTCATCGCCGCGGCCAGGCCGGGGCTGTGCTCGTCGAGGGGGGCGAGGGTCTGCTCAGCGGCGCGCAGCGCGGCTTCGAGGTCGAGCAGCTCGGCGAAGGCTTCCATCAGGTACTCGCGCACCGGCCGATCGCGCGTGAGCTCGGGCGTCTGCTCGTGCAGCCAGATGCGCCGGCCGCGAGCCCGCGAGACACGGCCGAGGCTGGCGTGCTCGCTGCCGGCCATGAGTCGCAGGATGGTCGTCTTGCCGCTGCCGTTGCGTCCGACGAGCACCGCGTGGTCGCGCTCGTCGAGGGCCAGCGAGACACCGTCGAACAGCTCCTGGCCGCCGAACGATTTGGAGACGTTGTCGAAGGAAACGATGGTCACGGGCGACCAGTATACAGAAGAGGCGGTGCCCGCCGGCGCTGGCGCCCGCGGTGCCCGCGGGCGCCGGCTGGAGGGTGAGCCCGGCTAGCGCTCGCGGGTCGGGCGGCCCGGTGTCACTCGCTGGGCAGTGACTCGGTGGCGCTGGGGACGGCCGGGACGTTCGGATTGACCGACGCGGGCCCCGCGTCGCCGGGGCACATGAACATCTGGCGGATGGTGGGCTTGCCGCTCGAGTTCGCGCCGAGGTAATACTCCTGTCCCGGAGCCAGACTCCTGTCGAGGCCGAGGATCCCGATCTTGCCGGGGGCGATGGCGATCGCCGAGCCCACGACCTTGGCCGCGACCGTACCGTCGCCACTGGTGATGGGGGTGCCGGGGCCGATGGCGAGGCTGTTCGTGCTCGCTGTGTTCTCGATCTGGAGCTGGCCGTTGCTGTAACCGACCGCCTTGAAGTCGAGCGTACTATCGGTCGTGACGTGGCCGCCCATCGTGACGTCGACGTTCTTGCTGCCCTGTCCGACCGACACGCTCGTAAGACTGCAGCCCGCCACGGCCAGACCGGCCGCGCCGAGCAGACAGGTCAAGGCCAGCTCGCGGAGTATCTTGTGCATGAGGGTACCCCCAGGGTCACCGGCGCTGCCGGCGGCGGGTCCGCCGGTCGGTTGTCGCTGTGGTCACCTATCGGCTGAAGGGACCCGGGGGTTTACAGCGCGGCGGCGGAACGCCGCCGCCCGACGCGACGAAGGAGAGGACGTTGACGAGCCGGGAGATAGTCGGCAGCCTCCAGGACAGAGGCTGGCGCGCGGCGGTGGTGCCCGTAGGGCGGCTGTCCGACCTGCGCGCCGAGATCGACAGCCGGCGGGCCCAGGTGACGCCGGCGGTCATGAAGGTCGTCGAGCGCAACCTCGACTTCACCCCGCCCGCGGCCGTGCGCACGCCGCGGTCGCTGATCGTCGTCGCCGTACCTCATGCTTGCGCCCGCGTGACCGTGGTGGCCGACGGCGAAGAGCTGGCCGTGCCCATCCCCACGGCGTACTGCCACCACGACGACATGCAGGCGGCGGTGGCCGCCGCCCTTACGGCGAATCTCGCGCCGGCCGGCCTGTCGGTGGCCCCGATGCGGCTGCCCAAGAAGCTGCTGGCCGTCTGCGCCGGCATGGCCCGCTACGGACGCAACAACATCGCCTACGTCGACGGCTACGGCAGCTTCGTGGAGCTGGCGGTCTGCGTCTCCGACCTCGCGCCCGGCGTCGACTCCTGGACCGGCCCGCGAGAGCTGCCGCGCTGCTCTACGTGCCAAGCCTGCCGGCGGGCCTGCCCGACCGGGGCCATCGGCGAGGATCGCTTTCTGCTGCACGGCGAGCGCTGCCTGACACTGCTGAACGAAAGCCCACGGCCGTTCCCGCGGTGGATCGACCCGGCGTGGCACAACTGCCTGGTGGGCTGTCTGGTCTGCCAGCGCGTCTGCCCCGAGGACCACGACGGCCGCGACGAGATCGCCGAGACGGCAGCCTTCGACGAGCGCGAGACCGCCCTTCTGGCCGCGGGCGTCGACCATGGTCTGCTCGAGCGTGAACCGCGCCTGCGCGACAAGCTCGGCGATCTGGGGTTGCTGGGCTACGACGACGAGTTCCTTGGCGTCACTCTGGCGCGCAACCTGCGGGCGCTGCTCGGGGCGCGCTGACGGCAGGCCTGCCGGCGAGGCCGGCAACGTCGGCGTGGGAGTGCGGGGAGGGGCTGGTGTAGGCTACGCGCGAGCGGCCGCCGCGAGCCGCGACACGCAAGCGAGGGGTCAGCATGGACATCGGCCGGGTTCTCAAGGATTCGTGGGCGATATTCGTAAAGGACTGGGGTGCTCTGATCGTGGCGGCCCTCATCATGGTCCTTCTGGGCGTCGTCACGCTCGGCATCCTGTTCGTTCCCCTGAGCGCCGGCCTGTACCTCATGATCCTGCGGCGCGTACGTGAGGGCCGCAAGGCCGAGGTCGGCGACGTGTTCGGCTGTTTCGACCGTCTCGGCGCCTACCTCGTCGCCTATGTGCTCTTTCTGGGCATCGGCCTCGTCTTTGCCGTGATCGTCGGACTGCCGCTCGTGCTGCTGGTGATCCACAACACGGGCGCCCGCGCGTTCGGCGGCTTTCTGTTCGCTCTCGCGTTGGTCGCGGCGATCGTCGTGGGCGTCTATCTGGAGACGATCTGGGTCTACTGGACGATCCTCATGGTCGACCGGCGGCGGGCGGTGATCGAGGCGCTCAAGGAGAGCCGAACGATCGTCATGAGAAGCGGCTTCTGGATGACGTTCCTGGTCATCATCATCGTCTCGGCGATCGTGGGCATGGCTAACGGTGCGCTCAGCATGTTCACCTTGGGTATCGGCGGCTTCCTGGCGTTCCTGTTCATGCCGTGGCAGTTCGCGGCCTTCACGGCGATGTACTTCCAGGCCGAAGGCGAGAGCGGACTGCTGCCTTCGGCCTTCGCGGGGCCGTCGTCGGCCTGGCAGGGCGGCGGCGTCGCCTTTGCCGGGCCGGGCGGACCGTACCAGCCGCCCGGCTACGCGCCGCGGCAAGACTACGGTCCGCCGCCCGGC
>PLTW01000230.1:3771-4116 GCA_003164655.1 Actinomycetota bacterium | reverse complement strand
AGTCGGCGTTGAAGGCCGCGCAGACCAGCGGATGGATCTGGATGGCCTTGCCCTCGACGAGCAGCGGCTCGAAGGCCTGGATGCCCAGGCGGTGGAGCGTCGGCGCGCGGTTGAGCAGCACCGGATGCTCGGCGATGACCTCTTCGAGGATGTCCCAGACCTCGGGCACCATCGACTCGACCATCTTCTTGGCAGCCTTGATGTTCTGCACCAGCTTGCGGCTGACCAGGCGGCTCATGATGAACGGCTTGAACAGCTCGAGGGCCATCATCTTGGGCAGGCCGCACTGGTGCATCTTGAGGTGCGGTCCGGCGACGATCACCGAGCGGCCCGAGTAGTCGACGC
>PLTW01000230.1:737-3747 GCA_003164655.1 Actinomycetota bacterium | reverse complement strand
TGCAGCATGCGCTTCTCGTTGTTGACGATGATGTCGGGCGCCTGCAGATCGAGCAGCCGCTTGAGGCGGTTGTTGCGGTTGATGACGCGCCGGTAGAGATCGTTCAAGTCGCTTGTGGCAAAGCGACCGCCGTCGAGCTGGACCATGGGCCGCAGCTCGGGCGGAATGACGGGGATGACGTCGAGGATCATCCACTCGGGACGGTTGCCCGAGCGCAGGAACGCCGAGGTCACGCGCAGGCGCTTGACGGCGCGGCTCTGGCGCTGGCCCTTGGCGGTGTCGATGGTGTGCTTGAGCTCCTCGGCCTCGGCTTCGAGGTCGACCTGCGTGAGCAGCTCGCGCACCGCCTCGGCGCCGGTGCCGCCCTTGAAATAGACGCCGAAGCTCTCGGGCTCGAAGCCCGAGTCGCGCCCGAACATGCGCTCCATCTGCAGGTAGAGCGTTTCGTCGCCGACCACGTCGCGGGGGGTGATGCTCTTGAACTGCTCCCAGGCGCGATCGATGTTGTTGCGGGCGACGTCGACGGCCTTGAGGCCGCGGTCGACGTAGTCGTCGGCGAGCTTGTCGACCTTGGTGCGCTGGCCCTTCATCTCGTCGGCGCCGAGCTGGGCGGCGTTGACCACGATGCGGCGATAGGTCTCGAAGATGTCGAAGTAGTTGAAGAAGCCGAACTCGTCGTCGGGTTCGGAGCCGACGTGGAACTCGTCGGCTTCGAGCTCGTGGTCGAGGACACGCTGGACTTCGGTCCGCATGGCGCGGATGGCCGCCACCCGGTCGTCAGCATAAACGCCGTAACGCGCCTTGATCTCTTCGACCTTCTCGGAGAGCAGCGGCAGGTCGGCCGTGCGCTTCTCGTCGTCGACCGAGATGATCACATAGCTGCCGCCGAAGTAGAGAACCTTCTCGAGCTCTTTGGGGGCGATGTCGAGCAGGTAGCCCATGCGCGACGGCACGCCCTTGAAGAACCAGATGTGGCTGACGGGCGCGGCGAGCCTGATGTGGCCCATGCGCTCGCGGCGCACCTTGGCGCGCGTGACTTCGACACCGCAGCGTTCGCAGATGATGCCCTTGTAGCGCACCCGCTTGTACTTGCCGCAGTAGCACTCCCAGTCCTTGGTGGGCCCGAAGATGCGCTCGCAGAACAGTCCGTCACGCTCGGGCTTGAGCGTACGGTAGTTGATCGTCTCGGGCTTGGTGACCTCGCCTTTGGACCATGCCTCGATCTGCTTGGACGAAGCGAGGCCGATCCGGATGGAGTCGAAGTTGTTGATGTCAATCACGTGGATGCTCCCTCTGGCCGCATCGCCGGCTTACTCATCGCTGTGGTCGGTCTCGTCGGGTTCGGCCTCGACCGGTTGATTGTCGAGCTCGACGCCCAGAGCGTTCACGATGTCGGGAAACGCGCTCTCCCCTTCTTCTTCGTCGTCGGCGGTGAGGTCGATGTCGTCGTCGCCGCCATCGACGCCGGTGAGCAGCGGCGCCTCGTCGCCGTCGCCGTCGTCATCGTCGTCGGCCTCGGCGGGCGCGGACGCCCCAGCGCCGAGAAAGCCCGACAGGCCGGGCACGTCGAGCGCCTCGCCGGCGTCGAGCACCTCGCGCTGCCGCAGGCTGGCCGACAGGTCGATGCCGAGCTCTTCGGCGGCCCGCAGGAGATCGTCGTCTTCTTCGTGGACCTCGAGGATGCCGCCCTCTTCGCTTTGCACCTGCATGTCGAGGCTCAGGCTCTGGACCTCTTTCATGAGCACCTTGAACGACTCGGGGATGTTGGGCTTGGAGATGTTCTCGCCCTTGACGATCGCTTCGTAGGCCTTGACGCGGCCGACCGTGTCGTCTGACTTGATGGTGAGCATCTCCTGCAACGTGTAGGCGGCGCCGTAGGCTTCGAGAGCCCAGACTTCCATCTCGCCGAAACGCTGGCCGCCGAACTGGGCCTTGCCGCCCAGGGGTTGCTGCGTGACGAGCGAGTACGGGCCCGTGGCGCNNTGCCGCCCAGCGGCTGCTGGGTGACCAGCGAGTACGGCCCCGTGCTGCGCGCGTGGATCTTGTCGTCGACCAGGTGCAGGAGCTTCAGGATGTACATGTAGCCGATGGTCACCTTGTTGTCGAAGCGCAGCCCGTTGCGGCCGTCGTAGAGCCACACCTTGCCGGAGCAGCGCCGCCCCGGCGGTTCCTTTTCGTTGACCTTGAACTTGACCGGGCTGGCGGTGTCTTCTTCGGTCGACCTGATGAGCAGCTCGTCGATCTCGGCCAGCGTGGCCCCGTCGAACACCGGTGAGGCGACGAAGGCCGGTCCGCTCAGGCGCGTGCCGTCCGCCTGGAAGCCGCGGTGGGCAGCCCAGCCGAGGTGCGTCTCGAGCACCTGACCGATGTTCATGCGGCTCGGCACGCCCAGGGGGTTGAGGATGATGTCGACCGGGGTGCCGTCCTCGAGGTAGGGCATGTCTTCTTCGGGCACGATCTTGGAGATCACGCCCTTGTTGCCGTGGCGCCCGGCGAGCTTGTCGCCCTCGGCGATCTTGCGCTTCTTGGCGACGTACACCCGCACGAGCTGGTTGACGCTCGGCGGCAGCTCGTCGTTGTTCTCGCGGCTGAAGATCTTGACGTCGATGACCTTGCCGCCCTCGCCGTGGGGCACCTTGAGGCTGGTGTCGCGCACCTCGCGGGCCTTCTCCTTGAAGATGGCGCGGATGAGCTTTTCTTCGGCGGTCAGCTCGGTTTCGCCCTTGGGCGTGACCTTGCCGACCAGCAGGTCGCCAGAGTTGACCTCGGCGCCGATGCGCACGATACCGCGCTCGTCCAAGTCTTTGAGCGACTCTTCGGAGCGGTTGGGGATGTCGCGCGTGATCTCTTCGTCGCCCAGCTTGGTGGTGCGGGCGTCGACTTCGTACTCTTCGATGTGCACCGACGACAGCACGTCGTCTTTGACGAGCCGCTCGGAGAGGATGATGGCGTCTTCGAAGTTGTAGCCCTCCCAGCTCATGAAGGCCACGAGCAGGTTCTTGCCCAGGGC
>PLTW01000230.1:0-725 GCA_003164655.1 Actinomycetota bacterium | reverse complement strand
CGGCCACCCGGCCGGGGTGCTCGGCGAGAATGACGTCGCCGGTGTCGCAGGCGGCGCGGAACTCCATGCCGGTGCCGACGTACGGCGCCTCGGTGGTGAGCAGCGGCACCGCCTGACGCTGCATGTTCGAACCCATCAGGGCGCGATTGGCGTCGTCGTGCTCGAGGAACGGGATCAGGGCGGTGGCCACCGACACGAGCTGCGTCGGGTTCACGTCCATGTAGTCGACCTGCTCGGGCGGCACCGAGACGACCTCGTCGCCGCCGCGCGTCCGGGCGAGCACCTGATCGTTGATGAACTTGCCGGTCTTGGCGTCGAACGGGGCGTTGGCCTGAGCGATCGTGACCGCGCGCTCCTCGCCGGTCTTGGGCGTGATGATCGTGGCCTCTTCTTCTGAGGCGTCGAGGTAGACGATCTCGTCGGTCACCTTGCCCTTGACCACCCTGCGGTACGGCGCCCGGATGAAGCCGAACTCGTCGACCGTGGCAAACGACGACAGCGAGCCGATCAGGCCGATGTTGGGACCCTCGGGGGTCTCGATGGGGCACATGCGGCCGTAGTGGGTGGCGTGCACGTCGCGCACCTCGATCGGGGCCCGTTCGCGCGTGAGGCCGCCAGCGCCGAGCGCGGAGAGGCGCCGGCGATGGGTGAGGCCCGACAGCGAGTTGGTCTGGTCCATGAACTGCGAGAGCTGCGCCGAACCAAAGAACTCGCGGATCGCGGCC
>PLTW01000150.1:9941-22875 GCA_003164655.1 Actinomycetota bacterium | reverse complement strand
AGGGCGAGGCCGGCACCGGCGACGTGGTCGAGGCCGTGCGCCACATGCGCACGATCATGGGGCAGATCCGCGCCGTTGCCGCCATGGACGAAGACGAGCTCTACAACGCCGCCGCCAAAGACCTGAGGGCGCCCTACACGCTGGTCCGCTGGGTCGCCGAAAACGGCAAGCTGCCAGTCGTCAACTTCTCGGCCGGCGGCATCGCCACGCCGGCCGACGCGGCGCTCATGATGCAGCTCGGCGCCGAGGGCGTGTTCGTGGGTTCGGGCATCTTCAAGAGCGCAGACCCGGCGAGCCGCGCGGTGGCGATCGTGCGAGCCACGACCAACTACAACGATCCCGCGGTGCTCGCCGAAGTGTCGGTCGGTCTGGGCGAGGCCATGTTCGGCATCGAGGCGGCCAAAATGACCGCCGACGAAAAGATCCAGTTCCGCGGTTGACGACAACCTCGACCGGCAGCGGCGTGACGAGCCCGGCACGGCATCATCGTCGCGACGTCATCCTGTCGCCCGAGTTCAGCGCCGGGGGCCGCGACGCGGCGGCGGCCCCGCGCATCGGCGTGCTCGCTCTACAGGGCGACTTTCGCGAGCACCGGGCGATGCTCGAACGTCTGGGCGCCGCCACCACCGAGGTGCGCCGGCCGGCCGAGCTCGAGACCGTCGACGCGCTCGTCATTCCCGGTGGCGAGAGCACGACGATCGCCAAGCTCATGCGCCATTATGGCTTTATCGCACCGATCAAGGCGCTGGCGGCCGGCGGCCTGCCGGTGTTCGGCACCTGCGCCGGTCTCATTACGCTGGCCCGCGAGATCGCCGAAGGCGACCAGCCGGTGCTCGGCCTGATCGACATCGTGGCCCGCCGTAACGCGTTCGGCAGGCAGGTGCACAGCTGCGAGGCCGACCTCGACATCGCGGCGCTCGGGCCGCCGCCGCTGCGGGCCGTCTTCATTCGGGCGCCGTGGATCGAACGCGCCGGTCCGGGCGTCGAGATCCTGGCGAGTCACCAGGGTCACGCGGTGGCGGCGCGCGAGGGTCGCGTGCTGGTCGCGGCCTTTCACCCGGAGCTGACCGGTGATACAAGGATGCATGACGCGTTCCTGTCGATGGTGCGCGCCGCAGGCAGCAGAGCGGGGGCGGCCGGCGTAAGCGCCGGAGCGCCGGCCGGGGAGGTGGTCTCGTAGTGTCAGGGCATTCCAAGTGGTCGACGATCAAGCACAAGAAGGGCGCGGCAGACGCCAAGCGGGGTCAGCTCTTCTCAAAGCTCGCCCGCGCGATCATGGTCGCCGCCAAAGAGGGCGGCGCCGATCCGGGCGCCAACGCCACGCTGGCGGCCGCCGTCGAAAAGGCGCGCTCCTACAGCATGCCCAAAGACAACATCGACCGCGCCATCGAACGGGGCGCCGGCAAAGAAGGCGGGGCGTCCTTCGAAGCGATCCTCTACGAGGGCTATGGCCCCAGCGGCGTGGCGGTCATCGTCGAGGTGCTCACCGACAACCGCAACCGCTCGGCGGCCGATGTGCGCAACATCTTCACCAAACACAACGGCAGCCTCGGCGGCCCCGGCGCGGTCGCCTGGATCTTCGAGCGCCGCGGCTCGGTCACGGTCGACGCCACGCGCTTCGGCGAAGACGACGTCATGGAGGCCGCCATCGAGGGCGGCGCCGACGACGTCACGCGCGACGGCGACACCATCGAGGTGATCACCGAGCCCGCCGCGCTGTCGGCGGTGCGCCAGGCCCTCGAGGCCGCCGGCATCGAGTGCGAGCAGGTCGAGCTGACCATGATCCCCAAGACCACGGTCAAGCTCGACGAGGCCGACGCCCGCAAGACCCTCCGGCTCATCGACGCCCTCGAAAGCAGCGACGACGTGCAAGAGGTCTATGCCAACTTCGACATCTCCGACGAGGTCCTCGAGGCCGTCGCCGGGTAGGCCAGCACACTGCACGGCGACCGGGGCTTATCGTCCGTGCACGGCGACCGCAAGCCCAAGGGGAGTGGTCATGCGAGAGCAGCGGCACGACGCAGGAGCCCTGATCGTCCTGGGGATCGACCCCGGTACGGCCAGTACAGGCTGGGGAGCGATCGAGCAGCAAGGCAACCGCTTGCGGTCGCTCGGCCACGGCTGCATCGTGACCTCCGCCAAGACCGAAATGCCGCTGCGGCTGCGCCAGATCCACGACGAGATCCTCGGCCTGATCGACCGCTTTCACCCGGCGGTCGTGGCCCTCGAGGAGCTTTTCGTCAACGTCAACGTCAAGACCGCGCTGGCCGTGGGCCAAGCGCGCGGCGCGATAATCCTGGCCGCCGGCGAGCGCGACCTGCCCTGCGCCGACTACACGCCGCTGGCCATCAAGCAGGCCGTGACCGGCTACGGCAGAGCCAACAAGGTCCAAGTCCAGGAGATGACCAAGGTGCTGCTGGCCCTCCCCAGAATCGTGCAGCCCGACCACGCCTCCGACGCTCTGGCGGTGGCCATCACCCACATTCACACGAGCGCGCTGCTGCGGGCGCTGAACACGACGTGAGGGCGCTGCTTGCCGGGGCGCCGATGCCGGTCGTCGGCCGCGCGGGGGGCGGGCCGGCATGATCGTCTCACTGCGCGGCCTGCTGGCCGGCGCCGACGCCGACAGGGTCGTAATCGAGGCCGGCGGGCTGGGGTACGGCGTGCTGGTGCCCGGCCGCCTGGCATCCGCGCTGTCGCGGCGCGTGGGCGACGAAGTCTTCGTGCATACCTACCTGCACGTCCGCGACGATGCCCTGCAGCTCTTCGGCTTCGAAAGCCCGCGCGAACGCCGCTTCTTCGTCACCCTGATCGGCGTGAGCGGCGTTGGGCCCAAGGTGGCTCTGGCGATCCTCTCGGCCTACTCGGTCGCCGAGCTCGAAACGGCCGTCGTGCGCGGCGACGACAAGCGCTTCGAGTCCATTACGGGCATCGGTCGCAAGCTTGCCCAGCGTCTCGTGATCGAGCTCAAAGACAAGGTCGGCGCCGACCTCGACCTGGCGCCGGCGGCGGCCGACGGCGCGCCCGCCGCCGGCGCCGACCCGTTCCTGCAGGCGCGGGTGGCCTTGCAGAATCTCGGTCTGCCGCTGCGCGAGGCCGAGGCGGCCCTCCAGGGCGCCCCCGAGGGCGCTCCGCTCGAGGAGCTCGTGCGCTTCGCGCTCACCCGAAAAGCCGCCGAGCAAAAGCCATGACCGACGAGACCCATCGCGTCGCCGACCCGGCCGAGCTGCCCGACGAGCGCGACTTCGACAAGTCGCTGCGCCCCAAACGCTTCGCCGACTTCGTCGGCCAGACGAGCGTCAAGGAGCAGCTCGAGATCTTCGTCCAGGCGGCTCGCAACCGCGGCGAGACGCTCGACCACGTGCTGCTGGCCGGACCGCCCGGCCTGGGCAAGACGACCCTCGCCGCCATCATCGCCACCGAGCTGCAGGTCAGCGTTCACACCACGTCGGGCCCGGCGCTCGAACGCAAGGTCGACGTCGCCGGCATCCTGACCAACCTGCAGCAGGGCGACGTGCTGTTCGTCGACGAGATCCACCGGCTCAACTCGGCCATCGAAGAGGTGCTCTACCCGGCCATGGAGGACTTCGAGATCGACATCATGATCGGCGAGGGTCCGGCGGCGCGCAGCATCCGCCTCTCGGTGCCGCCCTTCACCCTGATCGGCGCGACCACGCGCACTGGTCTGCTGACGACCCCGCTGCGCGACCGCTTCGGTGTCTGGCAGCGGCTCGAGTATTACACCGAGGACGAGCTGACCGCGATCGTACGCCGCTCGGCCGGCATTCTCGGAGTCACGATCGACGACGAGTCGGCGGCCCAGCTCGCCGCCCGGTCGCGGGGCACACCGCGGGTCGCCAACAGGCTGTTGCGCCGCGTGCGCGACTTTGCAGAGGTGCGCCACCAGGGCGTGATCACCCTCGACATCTGTCTGGCCGCCCTCGATCTGTTCCAGGTCGACCACGAAGGGCTCGACAAGCTCGACCGCGACATCCTGTTGACGATCGTGCAGAAGTTCGACGGCGGACCGGTGGGCCTCGACACCCTGGCCGTGGCTCTGGGCGAAGAATCCGACACGCTGATGGACGTCTACGAGCCCTACCTCATCATGCGCGGTTTTCTCAAGCGCACGCCGCGCGGCCGCATGGTCACCTCGGCGGGCTATCGCCACTGCGGGCTCCACGAACCGCCCACCGCGGCCGGCACGCTCTTCGCCTGACGCAGGGCTTCGGGGGCGATCGGCGCGCCCGGCGGCGGCGGCGCCCGTCACGCCGCCAGAGCTGCCGTCGGCGCCCGCCCCGGGGCCCACCGAGTTCGCGGTACAATCGACGCATGGAGACGATCCTCGTTCACGCCTGCTGCGGACCGTGCAGCACGGTCGCGGTGCCGTATTTTCGCGCCGAAGGACTCGAGCCGCTCGCGTTCTACGCCAACCCCAACATTCAGCCGCCCGACGAGCACGAGCGGCGTCTCGGGGCGATGCGCAGCTACGCCNNCCGCCGCCGGCCGCACCGACCCTCGCACGCGCTGCCGGGAATGTCTCGAAATTCGCCTGAGCGAGGCCGCCCACGCCGCCGCCGCGCGTGGTCTGGGTCTCTTCTCGACGACGCTCACGGTCAGCCCCTGGCAACACCACGACCTTATCGCGCGGTCCGGCCTGGCGGCGGCCGAGGTCGCCGGCGTCGAGTTTGTCTACGCCGACCTGCGGCGCTGGTATCCGCGCAGCATCGACGAAAGCCGGCGCCTCGGGCTGTACCGGCAGCGCTACTGCGGCTGCGTGGCCGGCAGGTGGCAGGAGTGGCACGAACGGCGTGCGCGGCGCGTGCGGCCGGCGGTGGCGTGAGGCCGCGCGCGGCCAGACGCGCCGCGCCCGCCGCGGCCCATCCGCCCGGGAGTCGGCGGCGATGAAGCTCGAAGAGCTCGACTATGCGCTGCCCGCCGAGCTGATCGCCCAGGTCCCGGTCGAGCCGCGCGACGCTTCGCGGCTGCTGGTGGCCGGCGGAGCCGGCGCCCACCTGCGGCTCCAGGACCGGCGCTTCTGTGAGCTTGCCGGCCTGCTGCGGCCGGGCGACGTGCTGGTCCGCAACGACACGCGCGTCGTGCCCGCGCGGGCCCACTTTCGCAAAGCGACCGGCGGGCGTGTGGAGTTGCTCTTCCTGGAGCGCCTTGACGGGGCCGCCGCTCAAGGGGCGCCGGCGCCCGATCAGAGCGGCGAGGCCTGGGAGGTCCTGGCGCGCGGCCGCCTGCACGGCGGCGAGACGCTGCGCAGCGAGGTCGCGCCCGAGTCGTTTGCGGTCGAGGTGGACGAGCGGCTGGGCGACGGTCGCTGGCAGGTGCGCCGCGCCGCCGGGTGCGCGGAGCCGATCGCCCACCTGCTGGCCCGTCACGGCGAGACACCGCTGCCGCCCTACATAAGGACGGCGCTGGCCGACCCGGAGCGCTACCAGACGGTCTATGCGCGGCTGCGGGGCTCCGCCGCGGCGCCGACTGCCGGGCTGCACTTCACGCCTGCGCTCGACGAGGCGCTGGGTGCCGCCGGGGTGGCGATCGAGCACCTCACGCTGCACGTCGGCCTGGCGACTTTCAAGCCCGTGACGGTCGCGCGCCTCGAAGACCACCCGCTGCACGAGGAGCCGTTCGTCGTCGATGGCGCCGTCGTTGCGCGGATCGCGGCGGCCCGCGCTGCGGGCCGCCGCATCGTGGCCGTCGGCACGACCATGGTGCGGCTGCTCGAGGAACTGGGCGCCGGCACGGCGGCCGCCGGGGCGCCGGCTGCCGCCGGGCAGGGCGACGGCGGCGCCTACGCAGGCCGCACCGGCCTGTTCATCACGCCGGGCTACCGGTTCGCCGCGGTCGACGGCCTGATCACCAACTTCCATCTGCCGCGCACGAGCCTTCTGGCCCTGGTCATGGCCTTCTGCGGGGTCGAGGAGACAAGGCGCATCTACGCTCACGCGATCGACGAGCACTACCGGTTCTACAGTTTCGGCGACGCCATGCTGGCCTGGGGCGGGGCAGAGGCGGCCACGTGACGGCGGCCGGCGCTTTCGGGTTCGAGGTCGAAGCCACGAGCGGGCGCGCCCGCGCCGGCCGCCTGCGCACGCCGCACGGCGAGGTGCTCACCCCGTGCTTCATGCCGGTGGGCACGAAGGGGACCGTCAAGGCGGTGCTGCCGCCTACCCTGCGCGCGGTCGGTGCCCAGGTCGTGCTGGCCAACACCTATCATCTCTATCTGCGGCCTGGGGTCGAGCTCGTGCGCGCCCACGGCGGGCTGCACCACTTCATGGGCTGGTCTGGCCCGATCCTCACCGACTCGGGCGGCTTTCAGGTATTCAGCCTGTCCGACACGAGGATCGTGGGCGACGACGGGGTGGAGTTCACGTCGGTATACGACGGCTCGCGCCACCTCTTCACGCCGCTGCTTGCCGTCGCGGCGCAGGAGGCCCTGGGGGCCGACATCGTAATGTGCTTCGACCAGTGCGCGCCCGGCACGCTGAGCCGCGCCGAGATCGAGCGCGCCGTGGCGCGCACCTCGCGCTGGGCGGCCGAGTGCCGCGCGGCGCAGACCCGCGATGACCAGCTCCTGGTCGGCATCGTCCAGGGCGGCGCCGACGTCGAGCTGCGTCGTCGCTCGACGGCCGCACTGCTCGCCCTCGATTTTGAGGCCTATGCGATCGGCGGCCTGTCGGTCGGCGAGCGCGGCGACGAGATGCTGGCCACGGTGGCTCTCATGGACGAGCTGCTGCCGGCCGACAGGTTCCGCTACTTCATGGGCATCGGCGATCCCGAAGGCATTCTCGAGGTGATCGCCCGCGGGGTCGACCTGTTCGACTGCGTGCTGCCGACGCGTCTCGCTCGCACCGGCTCGGCGTTCACCTCGCAGGGCCGCCTCAACCTGCGCAACGCGCGCTATGCCGACGACCTCGGCCCGCTCGACCCCGACTGCGACTGCGCCTGCTGTCGGGGGTACACGCGCGCCTATCTGCGGCATCTGGTCAACCAGAAGGAGATCGCCGGCATGCAGTTGCTCTCTGAACACAACCTCCGCGTTCTGGTACGATTGTGCGAGCGTGCGCGCGTCGCCATAAGGGCCGGCGCGTTCGACGAGTTCGTCGATGAGGTGCGCGCGCGCCGCACCATGGCCGACGACGAGAGGAGAACACTCCCGTGATCATCTATCTGCTGGTCTTCGTAGTTATCGCCTTCATGCTGTACACGACCTACAGTCAGCAGCGGCGCGCCAAGAAGTCCCAGGAACAGCTGCAACGCATGGTCAAGAAGGGCGACGAGGTCGTCACCGTGGGCGGCATGTTCGGCACCGTGCGCAAGGTGGCCGACGACTACGTCATCCTCGAGATCGCCGATCGCACCAAGGTCCGCTTTCTGCGGCGCGCCATTCGCGAGATCGTAAACGAAGAAGAGGGCGTCGACGAAGACGAAGAAGAGTACGTCGACGAAGACTACGACCAGGCCGAGTACGAAGGCGACGAGGGCGACGAGGGCGACGACGTCGATGAGGCCGACGAAGGCGATGAGAGCGACGAAGGCGATGAGACCGACGACGAGGCCGACTACGACGACGAAGAGGCCGCCGACGATGAGCCTGCCGCCGACGATGACAGCGCCGAGTCCGCCGCCGACGAGGCGGTCGATGAGCCCGCCGATGCCGTGCGGGCGCCCGCTCCGCCGACACCGCCGCAGGCCGGCTGAAGGCGGTCGTCCTACGCTCGCGCCGAGCCTCGGCTTTGCAGGGTTTGGCGGCTCCGGAAAGAATGGTAGCGGGAACCGGTCTCTAGACAGGAGCATGGCGCATGGCTGAGGTTCTGGCTTTCGCAAACCAGAAGGGTGGCGTAGCCAAGACGACCTCTACCGTGAACCTCGGAGTCGCGCTCACCGAACTGGGCAAGCGCGTGCTGGCCGTCGACATGGACCCTCAGGGCAACCTGACCATGAGCCAGGGCATCGACCCCGAGAACCTCGAGAAGAGCATGTACGACGTGCTCGTGCACCGGCTGCCGATCGAAGAGGTGATCGTCGCCAGCGAGATCGACGTCGCGGCTTCGACCATCGACCTCGCCGGCGCCGAAATGGCCCTCTCGAGCCAGATCGGTCGCGAGCGCGCCCTCGAGAAGGCGCTCAAGCCCGTCCTTTCGCGCTACGACTTCGTCCTGATCGACACGCCGCCGTCGCTCGGGCTGCTCACCATCAACGCGTTGGCGGCCTCAGACGGCGTGATCGTGCCGGTGCAGTGCGAGTACCTGTCGCTGCGCGGTCTGCTGCAGCTCGAGCGCACGCTCGAGATGATCCGCGAGAACATCAACCCGAGGGTGCGCATCAGGGGCATTCTGCCGACGCTGTTCGACTCGCGTACCCTGCACGGTCGCGAGGCGGTCGAGGTCCTCAAAGAGAACTTCGGGCCGCTGGTCTTCGGCACGGTGGTGCGCAAGACGATCAAGTTCGCCGAGGCGCCCGTGCAGGGCTCCTCCATCCTGAAGTACGATCCCAGGGGCAAAGGCGCGGAGGCGTACCGCAGCCTCGCTCGGGAGGTGCTGAATGGCAAGTCGGCCTAGCATGCGCGACGGTCTGTCCGAGCTGTTCCGGCGCACCGACGTCGGCGGCGACGCGCCGCCCTTCGGCGACGACGCCGGCGACGAGGTCGAAACCGGCCGGGCGTACGTCACGACGATCAAGGTCGTCGGCGTGGGAGGGGGCGGCACCAACGCCGTCAACCGCATGGTCGACTCCGGCATCCGCGGCGTCGAGTTCATCGCGGTCAACACCGACTCTCAGGCGCTGCAGGCCTGCGACGCCGACGTCAAGATACACGTTGGTCAGGAGATCACGCACGGCCTGGGCGGCGGCGCCGTCCCCGATGTCGGCCGGCAGGCGGTCGAGGTATCGCGCGACCAGATCAAGCAGGCGCTGAAGGGCTCCGACATGGTGTTCGTGACAGCCGGCGAGGGCGGCGGCACCGGCACCGGCGCCGCGCCGGTCATCGCCGCCGTCGCGCGCGAGCTGGGCGCGCTGACCGTGGCGATCGTCACGCGGCCGTTCGCGTTCGAGGGCCGCAAGCGCGGTGAGCAGGCGGAGGCCGGCATCGCCGAGCTCAGAGCGGCCGTCGACACGGTCATCGTGATCCCCAACGACCGCCTGCTGCAAGTCGTCGATCGTACCACCACGATCGTCGAAGCGTTTCGCTACGCCGACGACATCCTGCGCCAGGGCGTGCAGGGCATCTGCGACCTCATCACCGTGCCGGGGTTGATCAACCTCGACTTCGCCGACGTGCGCACGATCATGAAAGAGGCCGGCACGGCGCTCATGGGCATCGGCAGCGGCCGCGGCGAAGCGCGCGCCAACGAAGCTGCCCGCATGGCCATCAGCTCACCGCTGCTCGAGACGTCGATCAGCGGCGCCCGCGGCATCCTGCTCAACATCACCGGCGGCCGCGATCTGTCGCTCTACGAGGTCAACGAGGCGGCCGGCGAGATCGCCCAGGCCGCCGACGACGATGCCAACATCATCTTCGGCGCCGTGGTCGACGAGCGCCTCGAGGGGCTCATGAGCGTCACGGTGATCGCCACCGGGTTCGGCCCCGAGGTCGCTCGGCGACCGGCGCCGTCGGCGAGCGGCCGGCCGCCGGCGAGCTCCGAGCCTGCCGGCACACCCTTCGAGCGGCCGCCGAGCTTCGACACCGGCGACCTCGACATTCCGCCCTTCATCCGCCAGACCGACGCGTGACGACAGCCGCATGAGCCGCTCGTCGAAGGCCGTCCAGTGAGCCGGGCGGGAGCCCGTCCAGCGACCCCGATGGGATCGCTGGACGGGCTCCATCTCGATCTCGACGTCTTCGACGGCCCGTTCGACCTTCTCGTCACGCTCATTCTGCGCGACGAGGTCGACCTGTGGGAGATCCGCGTTTCGCGCATCGTCGCCGAGTACATCCTGCGGCTGGCCGAATCCGAGGAGTTCGACCTCGAGGCCACGTCGCACTTCATCGTGCTCGTGGCGGCGCTGCTCGAAATGAAGTCGCGTCGTCTGCTCGACGCCGGCAGCCCGTTCGTCGATGAGCTGGCCGAGCTCGACGAGCAGGCCGCCGGCGAGGAGCTGCTCGACTCGTTGTTGCGCTTTGCCAGGTTCAAGGGGGCCGCCGCACGACTGGGCTGCCTGTTTGCCGAGCACGCCGGCCGGTTGTACCGTACGGCGCCGGTGCCGCCGCGGTTCCTGCGCGCGGCGAGCGCGGGACCGGCCCTGCCGGCCGCCGCTCTCGCCGGCGCTCTGGCCGTGCTGCTCGCCGAACCGCCCGCGCCCGACGTGAGCCACATCACCGACATCGCGGTCACACTGGTGGCCGAGCTGCGCCGGCTGCGCGACCTGCTGGCTGCCGAGCGGAGCTTTACGTTCTCGGCAGTGGCGCCCCGTGACCGGCTGCAAAAGGCCGTGACCTTCTTCGCCCTGCTCGAGCTGCATAATCGCGGCGAGGTGAGCCTGCGGCAGCCGCGCCCTTTCGCCGAGATCACCGTCACCCGCACCGACACGCCGGGCGGGGCGGATGGTCGGCCTGATGACGCGCTCGCGGCCGTGGGGTAGGATGCAAGAGAAGCGCGCCTGACCCACTCCCCGAACCCCGAGTCTCGATGGACGACATCACCCGTTGCCTCGAAGCCGTCATCTTCATCTCGCCGCGACCCGTCGCGACCGACGAGCTTGCCGCTGCCTGCGAGGCGAGCGGCGAGCTCGTGGTGGGCGCTCTGGGCACGCTCGCTGCCGAGTATTCGGCGCGACGCCACGGCATCGAGCTTACCGAGGTGGCGGGCGGCTATACGTTCCGGGTCGCGTCCGACTGTGAGGCGCCGGTCGAGCGCTTCGCGGGCGCCCGGCGCCCCGACGATCTTTCGCCGGCGCTGCTCGAGACGCTGGCCGTGGTGGCCTACCTGCAGCCCACGACGCGCGCCGAGGTCGCCCAGATCCGCGGCGTGTCGTCCGAGTGGGCGCTGACGTCGCTGGTCGAGCGCGGCCTCGTCGACGAGCGCGGCCGCGCCGACACTCCCGGGTCGCCGATCCTTTACGCCACGAGCGCGCGCTTTCTGCAGCTCTTCGGGTTGCGCGGTCTTGGCGATCTCGACGCACTCGAGTCGTTCGCTCTGTCGGCCGCCGAGACCGACGAGTTGCGGGCGCGCCTGCTGGCCAACGCCGAGAGGAGACGGCCATGAACGACGAACGCGGCGGCCGCGATGAGCCGCGCGACGATCGACCGCTCGACAACGGCGCGCAGCCGGGCGAGCCCAGCGAGCAGCGCCCGCAGCGCGACGCCGACGGACGCGGCGAGCGCCGCAGAGGGCGACGGGACGAGCGCGGTGGTCGCGGCGAGCAGCGTAACGACATGACACTGGTCGTGTATCTGGCGCGGTCGGGCGTGGGTTCGCGACGACGCTGCGACGAACTGATCCGCGAGGGCAAGGTGAGCATCGACGGGGCGGTCGTGACGTTCCCCCGCGAGAAGGTCGGCGAGCAGGTCCAGGTCACCCTCGAGGGCGAGATCGTGACGCCGCGCGAGTACCGCTATGTCGTGGTCAACAAGCCTCGCGGGGTGGCCTCGACGCGCAGCGATCCGCACGCCGAGCGGGTCATCGTCGACATGGTCCCCGACGGTCGCATTCTGTTCCCGGTCGGCAGGCTCGACGTCGACACCACCGGCCTCATCATCCTGACCAACGACGGCGTCCTGGCCAACCGGCTGATGCATCCCCGCTACGGCGTCACCAAGACCTACAGCGCGCGGGTCCGCGGTCACGCCGGCAAGCGGGCGCTCGCCGAGCTGCGCACCGGCGTCGAGCTCGAAGACGGCCGTACGTCTCCCGCCGAAGCGCGGGTGGAGAAGCAGGGTAACAAGACCGCTCTCGTCGAGCTGACGATCCACGAGGGTCGCAAGCATCAGGTGCGCCGCATGCTGGCGGCTCTCGGGCTGCCCGTCGAAGAGCTCCACCGCCGCCGCTACGGGCCGCTGTCCGACAAGAACCTGAAGATCGGCGCCTGGCGGGCGCTGTCGGGCGACGAGGTCGAGGCGCTGCGCCGGGCGGGCGAAGAGGTCGAACGCAACCTGGCAGGCGACGACCCCGGCGCCGCCGTCGACCTGGCGGCGCCGGCCTCGCCGCCGGCCCACGACCCCGATGTGCCCGTTCAGGCCCACGACGCGCAGGCTCGGGTCGACGACGCGCCCGTTCAGGCCGACGACGCTGCGACGGCGGGCGACGACCCTCCGACCGTCGGCGGCGAGTCGCTGCCCGGACCTGCGCCTCCGGCGTAACGCGTCCGCTATACTGGCAATCCGCTGCAAACGCGCGACCGGAGGCGTCTGTGACCGATCATCAGAGGCCCAGGCTGATGGCCCTGCGCGGCGCGACCACCGTCGAGGCCGACACGCGGGACGACATCAAGCTGCGCACTGAGGAGCTGCTTACCGAGATCATCGACAGGAACGGCCTCGCGGTCGATGACATCGTGAGCATCCTGTTCACGGCGACACCCGATCTGCGGGCCGACTTCCCGGCGGCGGCGGCACGGTCGCTGGGTCTGTCGCATACGCCGCTGCTGTGCGCCCAGGAGATTCCCGTCGAGGGCGCGATGTCGCGCTGTGTCCGCGTCCTGATCCATTGCTATGGGCGGCCCGGCGCGGCCCGGCATCACGTCTACCTGCACGAGGCGAGGCAGCTGCGCCTCGACCTGCCGTCGTGAACGCCGACTCGCCCGACGCCGTAGGCTGACCGACCAAGGGAGGACCACTGAGCATGATGATCATCATGCAGGAGGGCGCGACCGAAGAGCAGATCGCTCACGTGGTCGCCCGCATCGAAGAGGTCGGCGCCAGCGCCCACGTCTCGATAGGCGAGCGGGTCGCGGTGATCGGCGCCATCGGCGACCGCGAAGAGCTCGC
>PLTW01000150.1:0-9933 GCA_003164655.1 Actinomycetota bacterium | reverse complement strand
TCGGTCGAGACCGAGGAGCAGGTCATGGCCGCGGCGCGCGCCGTGGCGTCGGCGGGCGGCACGATGCTGCGCGGCGGAGCCTTCAAGCCGCGCTCGTCGCCCTACGCCTTCCAGGGTCTCGGCGTCGAGGGCCTCAAGATGCTGGCCGCGGCTCGCGACGAGACCGGCCTGCCGATCGTCACCGAGCTCCTCGACCCGCGCGATCTCGAGACGCTGCTCGACTACGCCGACGTGGTGCAGATCGGCGCCCGCAACATGCAGAACTTCCAGTTGCTGGCCGAGGTCGGGCGCGTCGACAAGCCGGTTCTGCTCAAGCGCGGCCTGTCGGCCACCATCGAGGAGTGGCTGATGGCGGCCGAGTACATCGTGAAAGAGGGCAACCGTCGGGTGATTCTCTGCGAGCGCGGCATCCGCACCTTCGAGACGGCCACGCGCAACACCTTCGACGTGAGCGCCGTGCCGGTGGTGCGCCTGGCGAGCCACCTGCCGGTGATCGTCGACCCGAGTCACGCGACCGGCCGCCCCGACCTCGTGCTGCCGCTGTCGCTGGCCGGCATCGCCGCCGGGGCCGACGGCGTGCTGGTCGAGATGCACCCCAACCCCGAGCACGCCCTGTCCGACGGTCCGCAGTCGCTGTCGCCGGCGGCCTTCTCCGAGTACGCCGAGCGCGTGCGCGACCTGGTCCGCTGGACCGGCAAGACGATCTCGTAGCCATCGTGCCGGCACCTCGTGGGGCAGAGCGCACGGTCGCAGTGGTCGGGGTCGGCCTGATGGGGGGCTCGCTGGGGCTCGCGGCCCGCGAGCTCGCCGGCGTGCGGCGCGTCGTGGGCTACAGCCGCAGCCCCGAGACGATCGCCGCTGCCCTCGAGCGCGGCGCCATCACCGAGGCGGCGGCGAGCCTCGAAGAAGCCGCCGCCGCCGACCTGGTGTTCGTGTGCACTCCCGTGCGCCTGGTCGTCGAGCACGTGCGCCGCGCCCATGCGGTCGCCGCGCCCGAGGCGGTCGTGAGCGACGTCGGCAGCACCAAGGCCATGCTCATGGACGCGCTCACCGCCGACGAGCAGAGCCGTTGCATCGGCGGCCATCCCCTGTGCGGCTCCGAGACGGCCGGGGTCGGCAACGCCCGAGCCTCGCTCTACGAGGGCGCCACGTATTTCTTGACTCCAGGCACGCACGTGCGTCCGGCGGCGTTCCAGAAGCTCTACGACTTTCTCGTACAGATCGGCGCCCGGCCGGTCGCCGTCGAGCCGCACGAGCACGACCGTGTGCTGGCGGTGGTCAGCCACCTGCCGCACGTGCTGGCCAACGTGCTCATGACTCAGGCGGGCGAGCACCCGGGGACGCGCGATCCACTGCTGTGCGCGGGGCCCAGCTTTCGCGACATGACGCGCATCGCCGGCAGCAACGCTCGTGTCTGGGCCGACATCTTCATCGAGAACCGCGAGGCGCTGCTGGCCGCCCTCAAGGGCTATCGCAGCGGCCTCGACGAGATGACGCTGGCGCTCGAGGCGGCCGACGAGGGCCGCCTGGCGGCCCTCGTCGGCCGCGCCGCCCGCCAGCGCGAGCGACTGCTGGCCGCCGAGAGTCTGGCGGCCGACAAGCTCTTCCGCATCATGGTGAAGATCCCCGACCGTCCCGGCGTGCTGCAGCAGATCATGGTGGCGCTGGGCGACGCCGCCATCAACGTCGAAGATCTCGCCATGCACCATATGAGCGCCGAGCTCGGCGGCGAGCTGACCGTCTACGTGCTGGGCGGCGGCGTGTGCGAGCGGGCGGCCGAGCTGCTGGGCGTCCTTGGCTACCAGGTGACGACCGGCCGGGGCGTCGAGTGAGCGCTCGGCAGGGTCCGCGCCCGGACTCAGGTGGACCGGGCGGGCCGATGAGCGCCGGCGTCGAGACGGTCACCTTTCGGCCGTCGGGGCCCTTGCGCGGTCGTCTGCGGGTGCCGGGCGACAAGTCGATCACCCAGCGCGCTCTGCTGATCGGCGCGGTCTGCGACGGACCGCTCGAGATCGTCGAGCCCGTCTGGGCCGGCGATCCTCTGGCCACGGCCGGTATGGTGAGCGCGCTCGGCGTTGCCGTCGACGGCCTCGCCCGGCGCGAGCGTCGGGTCGTGGTCCATGGCGTCGGCCTTCGTGGTCTGCACGCGCCCGGCCGGCCGCTCGATGCCGGCAACTCGGGCACCGGCATGCGCCTGCTCGCCGGCCTGTTGGCCGGCCAGCGTGGCAGGTTCGTCATCGACGGCGACCGCTACCTGCGCGCGCGGCCCATGGGCCGGATCGTCGTGCCGCTGCGGGCCATGGGCGCCCGCCTCGACGCACGCGATGACCAGTTCGCGCCGCTTGCGATCGAGGGTGGCGCTCTGCGGGCGATCCGCTACGAGCCGCCCGTGGCCAGCGCCCAGGTGAAGTCGTGTCTGCTGCTCGCCGGACTGCTGGCCGACGGCGAGACGGTGGTGGTCGAGCCGGCCGGCAGCCGCGACCACACCGAGCGCATGCTCGCGGCGGCCGGAGCGCCGCTCGCCTGCCGCGGCTCCGAGATAGCCGTGCGCGGCGCCGAGCGCCTCAGGCTCGATCGGATCGTCGTGCCCGGCGACCTCTCCTCGGCGGCCTTCCTGGTGGCGGCGGCGCTGCTCGTGCCGGGCTCCCGTCTGGTCATCGCCAACGTCGGTCTGAACCCCACCAGACTCGGCTTCTGCCAGGCGGTGCGGCGCATGGGCGGACGCCTTGAGTGGACGGTCACACGAACGGACGGTGGCGAGCCGCGCGGCGATCTCGAGGTGTGGGCGTCGGCCTTGCATGGCACGACGGTACCGGCACGCGAGACGCCCTCGCTGATCGACGAGGTGACGCTGATCGCCTTGCTCGGCTGCTTCGCCGAGGGCGAGACGGTCGTCGAGGGGGTCGCCGACCTGCGCGCCAAAGAGACCGACCGCCTGGCGGCGATCGTCGACATACTGACCGGCCTGGGCGGCAAAGCCGAGGCCGGCGGCGACGTTCTGCGCGTCTGCTCGGCGCCGCTGCGCGGGGGCGCGCTGTCGAGCCGCGGCGACCATCGCCTGGCCTTGCTCGGTGCGGTGGCCGGCCTCGCCTGTCCGGCCGGAGTCAGCGTGAGCGGGTTCGGGGCCGCGGCGGTATCCTTTCCAGGCTTCACCGATTCTCTGGCGGAGGTGCTGTCTTCATGACCGTGATCGCCATCGACGGCCCGGCCGGGTCCGGCAAGAGCACGCTGGCCAGGCTGCTGGCCGCCCGGCTCGGCTTCGCCTACCTCGATACCGGCGCGATGTACAGGGCGGTGGCCTATCTCGCTCTGCGGGAGGGTGTGGCCACCGACGACGGCGCCTCGCTTGCCGCCCTGGCGCGCGAGGCGCGCATCGCGTTTACGCCCGACGGACGTATCGTGGCCGCCGAGCGCGATGTGAGCGCTGAGATCAGGCGGCCGGTCGTGTCGGCCGCGGTCTCCGAAGTCTCCGCGCACGCCGAGGTCCGCGCGGTGCTGCTCGACGAGCAGCGGCGCATCGGGGCCGCTCAGGACGTGGTGATCGAGGGTCGCGATATCGGTACCGTCGTCTTCCCCGAAGCGCGGGTCAAACTCTTCGTGACGGCCACGCCCACGGTGCGCGCCGAGCGTCGCCGCAAGGAGCTGATCGCCGGCGGCGAGCACGTCGACGCCGACGAGACGCTGCAGGCCATCGTCGCCCGCGACGCCTACGACTCGCAGCGCGCCGTGGCCCCGCTGCGGCGCGCCGCCGACGCCGTCGAGCTCGACACTTCGAGCCTCGGCATCGACCAGGTCGCCGAGGCCGCCCGCGAGATCGTCCTGGCCCGGCTCGGAGCGGACTCGTGAGACACGTGCCGCTCTACGCGTCCGGCGACCGCTGGTTCTACCGCACCGTGCGCCTCGTCTCCGGCCTGACGCTGTGTGCGACGTACCGGCTGTCCTGCGAGGGCGCCGCCAACCTGCCGGCCGGCGGCGCCGCGATCATCGCCGCAAACCACAAGAGCGAGCTCGACCCGTTCTTCGTCGGCCACGCGTTTCGCCGACCGGTGCGCTACTTCGCCAAGTCCGAGCTCTTCGCCAACGGTGCCCTGCGCTGGGCGGTGACCGAGCTCGGCGCGATCCCCGTCCGTCGCGGCGAAAGCGATCGCGCGGCCCTCGAGGCGGCGCTCGCTTCACTCTCCGCCGGCGAGGCGCTCATCATCTACCCGGAGGGGACGCGCATGCGCGACGACGCTGTCCATGAGTTCCTGCCGGGCGTGGGCATGCTGGCGCTGCGCAGCGGCGCGCCCGTCGTACCGGTCGGGCTGAAGGGCAGCGACAAGGTCATCCACGACGGTCGGCCGGGGCTGCCGGTCGTACGCGTGAAGGCTGGGCCTGCCGTCGACCTCTCGGGTCTCGAGGGCAAGAAGAGCGAAATGTACGCACAGGCCGCGGCCCGCATACGAGAGGCGGTCGAGGCGCTCTATGAATCCCTCTGAGCAGCGGGCGGCCGGTGAGGCCGCGGGCGACGACGATCGTAGCTGCGCCACGATCGTCGTCGCCCGCTGGGCCGGCTACTGTTACGGCGTCGAGCGCGCCCTGCGCATCGCCGAAGAGGCGGGAGTCGCGCTGGCGCCGCCGATCTACACGCTGGGCCCGCTGATCCACAATCCTTCGGTGGTGGAGCGCCTCGCCCGGCGGGGCATCGCCGCGATCGACGATCTCGATCAGGTCGCGCGCGGCACGGTCATCGTGCGCACGCACGGCGTCGACCCCGAAGTCGTGGCCGCCGCGCAGGCCCGCGGGCTCGCCGTGATCGACGCCACCTGCCCGTTCGTCAACGTCGCCCACCAGAAGGCGGAGGTGCTGCGCGAGCAGGGGTACATCCCGGTCATCCTGGGTGAGAGGGACCATCCCGAGGTCGTCGGCCTGCTCGCCTGGGCCGGCCCCAAGGCCGTGGTGGTCGAAGACGCCGACGAGCTGCGCCTGCGCGACATGCGCGGCAAGCGCGTCGGAGTGGTCGTGCAGACGACCCAGACACGCGACAATCTGGCGCGTCTGGTGTCGCGTCTGGCCCCCGCCGCTCGCGAGACGCTCGTCTTCAACACCATCTGCGACGCCACCGGCAAGCGCCAGGCGGCCGCCCAGCAGCTCGCCCGCTCCGTCGATGTGGTGATCGTGGTCGGCGGCCGTAACAGCGCCAACACGACCCGCCTGACGAGCCTGTGCCGTGTCATCCAGCCGCGCACCTGGCACATCGAGACGGCCGCCGAGCTCGAGGGCGCCTGGCTTGCCGGGGCACGACGCGTCGGGGTGACCGCCGGCGCCTCGACGCCCGAGGACGAGATCGACGCCGCCGTGGCCCGCATCCGCGAGCTCGTCGGCCAATGAGCCGGGCGGCCGATCTGTGGTGAGCGACGCCGCCGCGGCCCGCCCGCGCCGTCGTGGCCTGGCAGTCGACGAGGCCGCCGGGGCGGCGGCGCGCGCCGGTGTGCGGGCCGGCGACCTGATTGTGGCGATCGACGGCCTGCCGCCCGAGGATGTGCTCGATCTCGCCTTCGCGGCCGCGGACGGACGCTTCAGCCTCGAGATCGTACGAGACGGCCGGCGCCTCACGGCTCACGTCGCCATGCGGCGTGGGGAGGAGCATGGGCTGTCGCTGCGCGACGGTCTCGGCGTGCCGGTGCGACGGTGCGCGAACGACTGCTCGTTCTGTTTTGTGAACCAGCTCCCGTCCGGCCTGCGCCCGTCGCTGTACGTGCGCGACGACGACTACCGGCTCTCCTTCCTGCAGGGCACCTTCATCACGCTCAGCAACCTGGACGAACACGATCTGCAGCGGATCGACTCCTTGCGGCTTTCGCCGCTCTACGTCTCTCTGCATGCCTGGAACGACGACGTGCGCGGGCGGCTGATGGGGGCGAGCGCGGGGCCCGCCCGCAGCCGCCTCGTCTGGCTTGCCGGCCACGGCGTTCAGATGCACATCCAGGTGGTCCTGTGTCCCGGGGTCAACGACGGCCCGGTATTGCGCGAGACGGTCGAGCGGCTCGCCGCACTGGCCAGTCGGTCGGATCGCCGTGCCGTCGAGACCGGCGCTGCTTCGCAGGGCGGCGCCGTGGCAAGCGGCCAGCCGAGCGCCCGCGGCGGCGTGGTCGACGTGGGCGTCGTGCCGGTCTCGCTGCTGGGCGCGACGCAAGGTCTGCGCCGCGTGACGGCGAGCGACGCTGCCGCGGCCGTCGAGCTGGTCGGCGAGCTTCAGGGCGCGTTGGTCGCGCGGCTCGGCCGGCGCTTCGTGCACGCCGCCGACGAGCTCTACCTGCAGACGGGCGCGCTGCCGCCGGCCGGCGATGCTCCCAGCCAGTACGAGAACGGCATCGGTATCTGCGCCGCTCTGCTGGCCGACGCCGACGCGCTGAGCATCGCCGCCGATGCTCCGCCGATCGCCCTGCTGGGCGGCACGGCGGCGGCGCCCGTGCTGGCGGCCGCCTGCCGCAAGCTCGCGGCCCTTGGCGCCTCCGCCGTGCGGCCGTACATCGTCGCCAACCGCCTGTTCGGCCCGCACGTGACGGTGACGGGGCTGCTGGGCGGCCACGAGGTCCTGAGCGCTCTGCGCGAGCAGCCGCTCGCCGCCGGCGAGTGGCTGCTCGCGCCCCGCACGTTCGCGCCCGCCGCTCTGGGTCGGACTCTCGACGACGTAAGCGAAGCGGAGCTCTCGGCCGCCTGCGACGGTCGTCTGGCCCTGGGAGACGATCTGGCCGCGGCCGTGGCCGCGGTGACGCCGTAGCACCCGGCCGCCGCCGCCGATCCTCGGCAGAGCCGCTCGACGATCAGCGGCCGAGCGGCAGGGTGGTCGGCGCGGTGTGTAGCGACCTACGAGGCTTGCAGTGAAACTCTCTATAACGTACGTTCTCCAACACAGTCGCACTTGACGACGACCGAGTTGAGCCTATGATCGTTTTCGATTCTGTTCGATTCGCCGGACAGGCAGGTAGGGGGGGTGTCGTGTCCAAGCCCGCTTCAGTGCCTGGGCGGCGCCCGGCGCGATGCCAAGACTGGGCAACGAAATCGCCAGGGATTAAGCTAACGCTGGGGCGCGGCTGCGGGGTCGCCGGCCTTTCCCGATGGAGTGGCGCGAAAGGAGCGGGTGGACAGATGAACGCGGACACCACGAGGATCGCCGGGGGTGCTCGGTGAAAGTACGGCTCTTCTTCGCTACCGACGTACACGGGTCTGAGGTCTGTTGGCGCAAGTTCATCAACTCGGCCAAGCACTACGAGGTCGACGTCCTCATCCTGGGCGGCGACATGACGGGTAAGGCCATCGTGCCGGTCGTCGAGAACGGACCCGATCGCTGGCAGTATCATATGCAGGATCAGCAGCACGACCTTCAGGGAGACGACGAGATCGACAAGGCCGAGCGGCTGATCCGCGACCACGGCTACTACCCGGTGCGTCTGAGCCGCGAACAGGTGCAGGAGCTCACGGCGGAGCCCGAGCGCCTCGAGGAACTGTTCGCGACCGAGAGACGCCGCACGGTCGAGCGCTGGGTCGCCTGGGCCGACGAGCGCCTCGCCGGCAGCGGCATCCAGTGCATCGTCTGTCCGGGCAACGACGACCAGCCCGACATCGACGAGATCCTGGCCACCTCCAAGGAGATCATCGTCGGCGAGGGCAACGTCATCGACATGCCCGGCGGGTATCAGCTCGTGTCCAGCGGCTGGACCAACCTGACGCCGTGGGACACCCCGCGCGAAGAAGACGAACCCGCCCTGCACGCACGCATCGAGGCCATCGTCAAGCAGGCCTCCGCGCCGCCCGAACGTCTCGTGCTCGGTCTCCATGCGCCGCCCTTCGACACCCAGCTCGACGTCGCCCCCAAGATCGACTGGGACTCCCTCACGGTGCAGGGCCAGGATACGGCCCACGTGGGCTCGACGGCCGTGCGTCAGATCATCGACGAGGTCCAGCCGCTGCTCTCGCTCCACGGTCACATCCACGAGAGCCGCGCGGCCGTGCGCATCGGCCGCACTCTCGCGGTCAACCCGGGAAGCTCGTACGTCGAAGGGACGCTGTCGGGCTGCGTCGTCGAGCTCGACGGCAAGAGCAAGGTCAAACGCTACAGACTGACCATGGGATAAGCGTGCCCAGGTACGTCTTTTAGGGGTAGACGGCGCGCCGCGCCGTCTATGAAGGGTCCGTCACGGGAGGTTCAGTAGATGGCGACAAACACCGAAGCACCGCGGCCGGCGGAGCAGACGCTCTTCGTCCGCAAGGCCAGCGGCCTGGTGAAAGGCTGGTCTACGACCGACGGCTTCAGGTACTCGTTCTTTTCGACAAACATCTTCCTCGGGATCTGGGGCTTTCTCTACGCCACGTTCATCCCGGGCGGCAGCGTCTTCTGGGCGGTCGTCATCACGACAATCTGCGTGCTGCTCGAGGTCGTGGTCTACGCCGGTCTGATCTCCGCCATGCCGCGCGCCGGCGGCGACTACGTGTGGCAATCGCGTGTGTTCCACAGTTCGGTAGGCTTCGTATTCGGGGCCACGGGCTGGTGGTTCATCCTCTGGCTCTGGATCCCGATCTACGCGGCCCTGTGCGTCAACTCGTTCATCAAGCCGATCCTGCGCATCCTGGGCGCCAACGGCGCCGCCGACTGGCTCGGCAAGCCCACCGGCGTGTTCGTCGCCTCTCTGGCGACGATCGCCTTGGCGACCTACCTCGTGGCCGTGGGCATGAAGGCCTACGCCACCTTCCAGAAGTGGGCTCTCTGGTTCGGCCTGGCCGGCATCACCGTGGCCGGCATCATCCTGCTGTTCACCTCGAAGGCCGGCTTCATCAGCGCCTTCAACCGTGAGAGCCTTCATCTGTACGGGACCAAAGACGCCTATCAGGCCACGCTCGCCCAGTTCGGCAAGGGCATGCCCTCGTCCATGTTCAGCGGCTCGGTGTGGCAGACCGTGCGGCTCATCCCGTTCATGCTGTTCTGGCTGCTGTGGCCAAACTGGGGCGCCACGCTGTATGGCGAGGTCCGCGGCGCCAAGGACTTTCGCAAGAATATCTACCAGATGGGCGGCGGTCTCCTTTCCGCAGCCGTGATCGGCATCATCTTCCTGTTCCTCGTCGTCAAGACGATCGGCTACAAGTTCTTCATGGCAAGCGCGAACGGCTACGAGAGCTACATCTACGGCTACGTGACCAAGACGCCGCATAACGGCGACTACGTGTCGCCGACGGCGATGATCTCCTGGGTGGTCAACAACTCGGCCTTCCAGGTCATCCTCATCGCCGTGATCTCTCTGCTGGTGTTCGGCTGGTGGGGCACCGTGTTCCTCTCGTCGACGCGCATGATCTTCGCCTCGGCGTTCGACCGGATCCTGCCTGAGGGCGTGGCCAAGGTGACCTCGGGCGGCGTGCCGGTCATCGCCCTGCTGCTCATGGTCATCCCGTCGATCGTCGTCTCGGCGCTTTATGCCTACCAGCCCACGTTCGTGAGGCTCACCTACGACGCGACGCTCGTGATCGCCGTCATGTTCCTCTTCTCAGGCCTCGCGTTCATGATCATGCCGTGGCGGGTGAAGTCGATCTGGCAAAACTCCGCGCTGCCGAAGGCCAAGATCTTCGGCATCCCGTGGATGGCCGTCATCGCGGCTCTCTACTCGATCTTCCTGGCTTTCAACATCGTGTTGTGGTTCTACGACCCGACTAACACCTACGGCACCGGCTACAAGAACGGCAGCTCGCTGATCTTCATGGGCGTCCTGTACGTGGCTGCGATCGTCGTCTGGATTATCGCCTGGGCGGTCCGCAAGCGTCAGGGCATGGCCCTCGAAGCGGTCGCCAAGGAGATCCCGGTCGAATAACGTCGGCAGCGTCAACAATCAGTCTCGCTCGGCGTGACCGTGGCGGCGGTCCGGCCCGGAAGGGCCGGACCGCCGCCCTCGTGTCGCGTCGGAC
>PLTW01000218.1 GCA_003164655.1 Actinomycetota bacterium | reverse complement strand
GAGGCCCGCGCCGATACCGGCGCGCAGCACGCGCTGGAGCTCCTTTTCGAGCTCGAGGTCGACGTCGGGCACGCGGCCCTCGACGCGGCCGTAGTGGATCTTCTGGTACTCGGAGCCATCGAGCCAGGCGTTGGCGACCGGGCCCAGCAGAACGACGAGGTCGCCGGCGCTCTTGAAACGCGCGTCGCAGTTCTTGGCGACGTCGTCGAAGACGCCCAGCATGCCGACCATCGGCGTGGGGTAGATGGCCTTGCCGAAGCTCTCGTTGTAGAAGCTCACGTTGCCCGACACGACCGGGGTGTCGAAGGCCTCGCAGGCCTCGGCCATGCCCTCGACCGCCTGCTCGAAGGTCCAGTAGATGTCGCCCTTCTCGGGGTTGCCGAAGTTGAGGCAGTCGGTCACGGCCACCGGCAGCGCCCCGGCGCAGCTCAGGTTGCGGGCCGCCTCGGCGACGGCGGCCTTGGCGCCGCGATACGGGTCGAGGTAGCAGTGGCGCCCGTTGCAGTCGTTGACGAAGGCGATGCCGCGCGGCGTGCCCTTGATGCGCAGCACGGCGGCGTCGGAGCCGGGGATCTGCACGGTGTTGGCCTGGACGATGTAGTCGTACTGCTCGTAGGCCCAGCGCTTGCTGGCGATGTTGGGCGCGCCCAGCAGTTCGAGCAGCGCGGCGCCTGGGTCGGACGGCGCCGGGTAGGCGGCCGCCGTGACGACCAGCGGCTCGTCGACCAGGTAGGCCGGCTTGACCGACGGCGTGCGGATGACCGGGGAGTCGTCGGCCAGGCGGCGCGCCGGTATGTCGGCGACGCGCTCGCCGTGCCAGTAGATGCGCAGCATGGTGGAGTCGGTGACCTCGCCGATGACCGTGCAGTCGAGGTCCCAGCGCTGGCAGACCTCGCGCACGTCGGCCAGGCGCGCCGGTTCGACGATCGACAGCATGCGCTCCTGGCTTTCGGAGATCATGATCTCCCAGGGCTCCATGTCGGCCTCGCGCAGCGGCACGCGGTCGGCGTGGATGTCGAGCCCCACGTGGCCCTTGCTGGCCATCTCGGACGACGACGACGTGAGGCCGGCGGCGCCGAGGTCCTGCATGCTCACGACGAGCTTGCGGTGGAGCAGCTCGAGACAGGCTTCGATCAGCTTCTTTTCGGTGAACGGGTCGCCGACCTGCACGCTGGGGCGCTTTTCTTCGAGGGTCTCGTCGAACTCCTGGCTGGCCAGCACCGAGGCGCCGCCGATGCCGTCGCGCCCCGTCCGCGAGCCGATCAGCACGACGTGGTTGCCGGGTCCGCTGGCGCTGGCGCGCACGATCTGGTCGCCGCGCAGCAGGCCGGCGCTCATGGCGTTGACCAGACAGTTGCCGGCGTAGCTCTGTTCGAAGTAGATCTCGCCGCCCACCGTGGGGATGCCGAGACAGTTGCCGTAGAAGCCGATGCCGCCGACAACGCCGTCGAACAGAAAGCGCTGGCGCGCGTTGTCGGGGCCGTCGATCTCGCCGAAGCGCAGCGAGTCGAGCGACACGCAGGGCCGGGCGCCCATCGTGAAGATGTCGCGCACGATGCCCCCGACGCCGGTGGCGGCGCCCTGGAACGGTTCGACCGCCGACGGGTGGTTGTGGCTTTCGACCTTCATGGCCACCGCCCAGCCGTCGCCGACGTCGATGATGCCGGCGTTCTCGCCGGGGCCCTGAAGAATGCGCGGGCCGCTCGTGGGAAAGCGCGGCAGGACGGGACGCGAGTGCTTGTAGCTGCAGTGTTCGCTCCACATGAGCGAGTAGATGGCGAGCTCGACATAGGTCGGATCGCCCTCCTGAATGCGGCGGATGTGGGCGTATTCGTCGGCGGTGAGGCCGAGGGCAACGGCGGCTTCGAGACTCGCGCGGCGCTGCTCGGTCGTGCTCATCGCGCCACCGCCGAGTCGCGCACGCGGTCGATGATCGAGCGAAAGAAGACACGCCCGTCGACGCCGCCGGCCAGGCCGGCCTCGACCGAGTTCTCGGGGTGGGGCATCATGCCGAACACGTTGAACTCCTCGTTGCAGACGCCGGCGATGTCGTCGAGCGCGCCGTTGGGGCTGGAGCCGCCGATCGTGGCGCCGGTGCGCGCCCCCGCTTCGGTGCCGTCGGGCGCGCAGTAGCGCAACACGACCTGGCCGTTGGCGCGCATGCGGGAAAGCGTGCGCGGGTCGACCCGGTAGTTGCCCTCGTTGTGCTTGACCACGATGCGCAGCACGTCGCCGGGTTCGGCCGCCTGGGTGAACGGCGTGCCGGCGTTCTCGACGCGCAGGTCGACGTAGCGGCAGACGAACTTGAGGCCGATGTTGCGGATGAGCGCGCCCGGCAGCAGGTGGGCTTCGGTGAGGATCTGAAAGCCGTTGCAGATGCCCATGACCAGGCCGCCGCCGGCGGCGAAGTCGGCGATCGACGCCATGATGGGGCTGAAGCGCGCGATGGCGCCGCAACGCAGGTAGTCGCCGTAGGAGAACCCGCCCGGGATGATGACGGCGTCGACGCCGCGCAGGTCGGTGTCTTTGTGCCAGAGCCAGACCGGTTCGGCGCCGGCGAACGTGGCCACTGCGTGCCAGGTGTCGTGGTCGGTGTTGATGCCCGGAAAGACGCAGATGCCCAGGCGGGCGGGTCGGTGGCCGTTGCCGCTCACGGCAGGGGTGCGGCGTGGAGGACGGGGCCGGAGAGCGAGGCGGTCGGGCTCACGCGTCGTCGATGGTGAAGGTGTAATCCTCGATGATCGGGTTGGCGAGCAGCTTGCGGCACATCTCGTCGACCTCGCCGCGCGTGTCGCCGGCCGGCGTGTCGTTGGGCACGGCGACCTGCAGCTCGATAAACTTGCCGACGCGGACGTCGGTCACGCCGTCGAACCCCAGCGCCGGCAGCGACCGCTCGATCGCCACGCCCTGCGGGTCGAGGATGCCTTTCTTGGGGGTGATGTAGACACGGACGTCCATGAGTCTGCTCACGGCGCTACGCTACCCGATTGACGCCGCGAAGTCCACGCCATTGCCCTACGCGACGCCCACATGGGCGAGGATGAATTCGACGACGCGGCGCTCGTAGTCGATGCGATGCTCGAGGCCGCTGATCTCGTGGCCTTCGTCGGGATAGACGATCGCCTCGCAGGGCGCCCCGGCGGCGCGCACCCTGTCGACCACCGTGGTGACCTGGCGGGTGGGGCAGCGCGGGTCGCAGGCGGCCGCGAGGATCAGCAGCGGCGCCGCCACCCGGTCGAGGTGGTTGATCGGCGAGTAGTACTCGAGGCGGGCGCGGTCGGCGACGACGTCGCCGCAATTCTCGACGTCCCACCAGCGCAGGTCGTTGCGCACGGCCGGGTCTTCCTGGGCGTCGATGTGGTCGAAAAACGGCACGCAGGCCACGCCGCAGGCCCACAGCTCGGGGAACTGCGTGAGCATCTGCATGGTCAGATAGCCGCCGTGGCTGCGGCCGGTGACGGCGATGCGGCCGGGGTCGCAGCCCTGTTCGACGAGAAAGTCGACGGCGCCGGCGCAGTCCTGGGCCTCGCCCTGGCCCAGCAGGTAGCGGTTGGCCAGCTGCCAGCGCCGCGTGTAGCCGTCGCTGCCCCGGTAGTTGGGGTGGACGACCAGGCAGCCGGCATCGAGCAGGGCCTGGCGGACCGGGTCCCACTCGTTGCTGTGATGCCAGGTCGGCCCGCCGTGGATGATCACGACGCCGGCGCCGCTGCGCCGCGGCGGCTCGCAGAGAAGGCCGGGCACGTCGGTCAGCCGGTCGCGGCTGGTCCAGACGGCCGGCGTTCCCGACACGAACTCGTGCTGGGCGAGGTCGTCGGGCAGCGAGTCGGTGAGGCGGGTGACGGCGCCCGACTCGATCTCGACCAGAAAGAGGTCGGTGGGGCAGCCCGGGCCGCTCAGCCCGCAGATGACACCGGCGCCGTCGGGGGTGAAGCCGGGCCGGTAGTGATTGCCGGTCCCCACGTCGAGGCAGTCGGCCACGCCGGTCGTCAGGTCGAGGCGCCAGAGCGAGCTCTCGGGACCGTCGTCGACCACAAAGACCAGGGCGCGGCCGTCGGGCGACCAGCTCGGACAGTGGGCGTTGCCCCGGCCGTCCCAGGCCCAGGTGACGAGCCCGAGCTCGAAGTCGTAGAGGCCGATCGCCTCGTAGTCGCCGCCGCCGCCGCAGAACGCGATCGAGCGGCCGTCGGGCGACCAGGCGGGGTCGCGGGCGAGTGTCATCGCCTCGCCGCCGATCGTGAGCAGATCGCCGCTGGCCGGGTGCGCGATGAAAACGACCGAGTCCTGGCCGTGGGTGTCGCTCTGGAAGGCCAGCCGGGCACCGTCGGGCGACCACCGCGGCGACCAGTCGTTGAACGGATGGTCGGTCAGGAACGTGAGCGCCCCGGCGCCGGGCTCGGCCGGCATCACTGCCGCCGCGTAGCTGGGGCCATGGTTGACCGCCAGAGCCAGGCTGCGCCCGTCGGGCGACAGCGCAAAGTCGGGGGCCGGCGCGAGCTCGGGCGTGTCGGGCAGCAGATTGACGAGCTTTCCGCCGCCCAGCTCGCAGCGATACACGTCGAAGCACTCCGTGCCGCGGTCGTCGCGGGCGAAGTAGAGGTACGCGCCGTCGGGCGAGAACGTGGGACACACGCAGGCGTCGGCGAAGTGCTCGATGCGCCGCGACGGCGCCGCGCCGCGCAGGTCCTTGACATAGACGTGCCAGTCGCCGTCGCGGCGCCAGGTGAAGGCGAGGGTGGCGCCGTCGGGCGAGACGGCCCAGGGCCGCTGCTCCGACCAGACCTCGGGCACGGCCGCGAGCTGTTCGATCAGCGAAGGTGTCATGTGTCGTTCCTCTGTCGTCGGGTCTCGCCTGTCGGTACGAACGACCGTGGCGCGCCGGGCACAGCGCGGTGACGGCCGCCGTCTACGATATCGGCTCGGCCGGTCGCCGCGCCAGTCGACCGGCCTCGCCGCCGCGCGACTCGCCCAGCCGCGTCGCCGCGCTACTCTACCGACCGAGACGCCAGACCGCGCTCCGCCCGCGGGTCGATGACGAATCCCGCAAGTCCGGCCCGGCCGGTCGCCCGATCCCACCCCAGGGCCGACGACGCCGATGGCCGGCCGACGTATCGTGTCGCCTGCCACGACAGCCGCCGGTGCCGGCGCCGTTCCCCCGGCGCACCGCGGTCCGTCAAGGCCGGCGTCGCTCCTGCCCGCCATCGCCCGCCCCGACCTCCTTACCAGCGCTTACTCCACAACCCCGCACCACCCACCCCGCAAACGGGCCGGCGTCCGTCTCCCCCCAGACGCCGGCCCACCTTCGTCTCGGCGGCCGTCCGCGCCTGCATGCTCGACGCACACGGGTGAGCCCATCCGCAGCGCTCGCCGGCGCTCGCTTGCGGCCGCGGCGAAGTTCGCCGAAGAATCGTTCGTGGACCGCCGCCGCGCCGGTGCGCGATAATCGGGCGGCAGGTCGCTCGCCGTCGGGCGGCCCAACCTGTCGTTGCAGCGCGCGCCCGGCGCGGACGCCCGGCGCGAGTCCCGTTTCTGTGCGCCGTGGGTGCGCCGAAAGGAGCTTCACGCCATGATCGTCGAGAGAAGCCCGGAGCGCCCGCCGATCGCGCCCCTCAAACGCGCCTTTACGCTGCGCTTCCACACCCCGGCCCAGCTCGACCGTATCAAGCAGGCCACCCTCGACATCCTCGAGACCGTGGGCGTGAAGTTCCCCTCGCGCAAGGCCCTCGACATTCTCGCCGAACACGGCTGTCGGGTCGACGGCGAGCGGCAGGTCGTGACGTTCCCGCCCGAGGTCGTGCTGGCGGCCATGGCGACGGCGCCGCGCTACTTCGATCTCGGCGCCCGCGACCGGTCGTGTGCGTTCTCCATCTCCGACGACACCACGTACTGCACGAGCGACGGCTGCGGAGTCGAGATTGTCGACTTCGACTCGGGCGTCAAACGGCCCTCCACCAAGGCCGACCTGGCGCGCGTCACGCGCCTGGCCGACTACCTGTCGTCGATCTCGTTCTGGTGGCCCACGATCTCGGCCGGCGACTGCGGCGAGACCGCCCAGCTCCACGAGCTCGACGCCGGCTGGAACAACACGGTCAAGCATCTGCAGGGCATGGTCAACGGCGCGCGCGAGGCCCGCTACGCCGTCGAGATGGCGACGGTCGTCGCCGGCAGCGCCGCGGAGCTGCGCCGCCGGCCGGTGCTCTCCGATCTGATCGGCACGATCTCGCCGCTCGTGCAGGACGAGGGCGGCATCGAGGCGGCCCTCGTGTTCGCCGCAGCCGGCGTGCCCGTCACCTTCGTGACCATGCCGACGCTGGGCACTACGGCGCCGGCCACGCGCGCCGGCGCCTTCGCCGTCGGCGCCGCCGAGCTCGTCAGCGCCACCGTCCTGCTGCAGCTCGCCTTCCCCGGCGCGCCCGTGGCGCATTCGATCATGCAGAGCTACGCCGACCCGCGCACCGGCGGCTTCGTGAGCTTTCCGCTCGATGGGCGCTGCCGCTTTCTGGCCACCGAGCTCGCCCATCACTGGGGCGTGCCCAGCGAGGCGGCCTGCTGCGGCACCGACTCCAAGCTGCCCGGCACCTGGCAGGCCGGCGTTGAGGACGGCGTCGATCTGGTGCAGGCCGCCTGGGAGGGCAGCGACCTCATGCCGAGCATCGGCCTGCTCGACGTCTACACGGTCTTCGACCCGGCGGACATCATGCTGGCCGACGACGTCTACCACCGCGCCCGCTACGCGATCATGGACCTCGACCTGGGTGACGAGGCGCTCGCCCTCGACGCTGTGCGCGAGGTCGGACCCGGCGGCCACTACCTCGGCAGCAAGCACACGCGCAAGCATCTGCGGACCTCGTTCGTGCCGGCGATCACCCACGTGCCCGCCCCCGGCGGCGGCTTTCGCGACCCGCTCGAGGTGGCTCGCGAGCGCGCCGCCTGGATCGACGCCAACCATGTACCCGAGCCCCTGCCCGACGACCAGCGGGTCGAGCTCACCCGCATCCTGGCGGCCGCCGACGCCGAGCTGCGCGGGTAGCTCCGGGTATCCGCGGCGGCGAGGGCGCGGCCCCGGACGTTCGGCAGGAACGCAGGTCCCCCCGCGCCGCGACGGACGTTCGGCCGAAACGGAGGGTCCCCCCGCGCCGGCGTTGGCGGAGGCTGGCGGCAGGGCGAGGGGTGTGGGTTGAGGGGTCGGTGATTCCCGACCCCGACGCCCATACCCCTCGCCCTGCCGCCAGCCGACCGCTATCTAACGGCCGCGCGGATGCCCGAAGTGAGAAACCAGGCGGCGAGGATCAGCAGGAACGCCGCCGCGACTCCCACCATTGTGCGGTAGACCCGCGGCGTGATGAAGCGCCTGCCGGCGGCGATGGCGCCGCTCACCAGCGAGTACCAGGTGAGATCGCCGGTGATGTGACCCAGGTAGAAGGCGACCAGGCCGGCGATGCCCAGAGCGTAGGCCTTGGTCAGCAGACCCAGGCCGATGGTCACCCACCAGATCGTCCAATACGGGTTGGCCAGGCTCGAGACGATGCCCATGAGCACGGCGCGCGCCGCCCCGCCGCCGGCGCCGCCCTCCCAGTCGATGCTCACTCGGCGGCGCGCCAGCGCGACGATCATGGAGACGGCGGTCCAGACGAGCATGAGCCCGCCGGCGATCTGCAGCACCGCCTGGACCGACTGGTGCTTGAGGATCGGTCCCAGCCCCACGACCAGGAGTATCAGCAGCGTCAGCTCGAGGATGGCGTGGCCGAGCACGACCAGCGGTCCGGCGCGGGCGCCCTGGCGCGGCGTCTCGGTCACGACCACGGTGAGCATCGGTCCCGGCATGAGGGCGCCCGAGTAGGCGATCAGAAGCGACGAGAGGTACATGACGACGAGGCTCAAGGCGCGGGCTCTCCGCCGAGTCCGCTACAGGGCGTTGAAGACGAGCCCGGTGAGGAGCTTCGGGTAGAAGTAGGTCGACTTTTGCGGCATCGTCTCGCCGCGCTCGGCGACCGCGCGCACCTCGTCCATCGGCGTGGCCCCGAGGAAGGCGGCCAGGCCGTAGTCGCCGCTGTCGAGGTCGGCCACGGCGTCGTCGACGCTCTTGGCGAAGTCGAGGTGGCCTTCGAGGCGCTCGGGGTCGAGACCCAGCGCGTCGCGAAAGACGAGCTCGGCCAGCAGCGTGACCGACAGCCCGGCCCGGGCCGGCGACACGCCGCGCCGGATCAGGCCGTCGACGACGGAGGCGTCGCGCAGCTCGAGCGTGACGCAGCGGCGCTCGGCCGCAAAGTAGAGGCCGAGGAGCTTGCCGGGGCCGGTCGAGCGGCTCACGCGCTCCATGGCCGGGGCGCAGTCGCGCGGACTGCCGGCGCCCTGCTCTGCGATCGTGAACGCCGGGCGCAGGCGCGCGACGACCTCGTCGGCGCTCGGCACGGCGACGCCCTTGAGCAGCCGGTGAGTGGCAAACACGGCGAGGCCGGGATCGTCCATGCTCGACAGGCAGACCATGACCCAGTCGGCGCTCATGTCGCCGGCGGCGCGGCGCTCGGCGCGGTAGGCGAGGGCCGTTTCGTAGCGGTGATGGCCGTCGGCGATGAGCAGCTGCCTGCCGGCCAGGAGGGCCACGACCAGGTCGACGACCGGGCCGGTGACGGGCCCCAGGCGGCAGGGGTTGCCGTCGCCGTCGAGCGCTTCGCGGGCGGGCGCTGGCGGCGGCGCAGCCGCCGCCAGCGCCCGCCCGACCTCGTTTGCGGGGTCGGCGTAGAGCATGAAGATCTGGCTCAGGTTGGCATGCGTGGCGCGCAGCAGCTCGAGGCGGTCGAGCTTGGGCGCCGAGTGCGTCTTTTCGTGGGGCAGCACGACCCGCGCCGAGAACTCCTCGAGGCGCAGGCGGCAGATGAAACCGCGCCGCGTGCGCTCGCCACCGTCGGGCCCGGTGAAGCTCTGCTCGACCACGTAGAGCGCCGGCTCGTCGTCGGGGCGCAGGACGCCGGCGCCGCGCCAGGCGGCGAGCAGCTCGGCCGCCGCCGCGTAGCGCCGGCCGGGGTCGGCGCTGGGTGACTCGGGCAGCTCGACGTGGACGGCGTTGTACGGGCTGCGCGCCCGCAGCGCCGCGGCCGCGGCCGGGGCGATCACATCGTAGGGTGGGCAGACGGCGTCGGCCAGCGACACGCGGTCGGTGTCGTAGCGCAGGCCGCGCAACGGACGGATGTCAGCCACGGGAGGTCGCCTCTCGCTCGGGATGCTGGGTCAAGTACGTGAGCCGCGGGCTACGGCTTGATGATGATCGGCATGCCGACGGTGACCAGGTCGTAGAGCTGCTCGACGTCCCATTCGTGCATGCGGATGCAGCCGTGCGAGGCATAGCTGCCGATCGAGTAGCCCTCGGCCGCCGGCACGCCGTGGATGCCTACGCCCGAGAAGCCCGTGCCGATCCAGCGCATGCCCACGGGGTTGTCGGGACCAGGCGCGACCGGCTTGGCGCCCGCCGCCCAGGGCGAGTCGGGCGGCGTCCAGGTCGGGTCTTTGGTCATCCAGACGACATGCGTTATGCCGTTGGGCGTGGGGTAGGCCGCCTGGCCGGTGGCCACGGGGTACTCCTTGTCGAGCTTGCCGTTGAGGTAGAAGTACAGCCGGTGCTGCGACTGGATCACCACGATGCGCCCGGACAGGCCGCCGATCATCTGGGGCCCCACGACGCCGTCGGCCGGGATGCCGATCGCCGTCTGGAAGCGTTTGACCGCGGCCACGGTGCCTCTGCTGAGAACGCCGGTGATGGGCCCGCGGTAGTAGCCCTGGGCCTTCAGGCGGTGTTGCAGAAGCTTGACGTCGCGGCCGCGGGCGCCGTAGATGAGCGTCGCCTTGCCGAGCTTGTCGGTGCTGTTAACGAGGAACGTGCGCTTGTCGGTCGTGACATGTCGGCCGCGGTCGGTGGCCGTCACGACGAGTGTGTGCAGGCCCTCGGGCAGCTTGTCGAAGGGGATCGTGATCTGGCCAGACGTCGTCTGGGTGACGATGGTGTGACCGTCGAGGATCATGGTGACGACCGGGGTGCTCGCCGCGTCGGTGGCGATCACGTCGGCCTGGGGAGTGTCGCTCTTTTCGACCTTCTCGAGGCCGGTGAGGGTGAGCTGGGGCGGGGTGGCGTCGACCAGCAGCGAGCGGTGCAGCCTGGTGGCGTTGCCGGCGTTGTCGGTGGCCGTGACCGAGATGCGCGCAGGGCCGTCGGCCAGCGGCAGACGGAGCAGGAACGCGCCGCGGGAGCCGGCCCGCGCCCGCACCCGTTGCGCGCCGGCGGAGGCCACCACGGTGGCGCCCGGTTCGGTCGTGCCGCGCAGTGGCACGGGACTTGTCGTGACCACCGATCCGCTGCGCACGCCGCGTAGCGTGATGGTGGGCGGGATGGTGTCGACGTTGAAGCGCCAGCTCTTGGAGAGCCGCGGCCGCAGCACGTCGGAGGTGCGCGCCGTGAGGCTGACGGTGTGGTCGCCCTGCGACAGGCGCCCCGTCGCGAAGTAGAGCCGCTGCGCTGCGCTGCGCACGCTCAGAGTGACGTTGCGGCCGTCGAGGCGCACCGCCAGGCTGTGCAGCCGCTGGGCGCCGGGCACGTCGAGGCTGATCACGAACGAGTCGCGAGCCAGGCTCGACCCGGGGCTCGGCGTCACGGCCGAGATGCGCGGGGCGGTGACGAACTCGAACGCGACAAAAGCCACGACGACGGCCAAGGCGACGACTGCGACGATCCGGAAGCGATGATGCGCTGCGGTGGAGATTGCCAGTCCTCGGACTTCGTCTTGACCGAACGGTGACAGGATACAGGATTTGGCGATCCGTTCTAAGTGCCAGTTCGTTGGGTTCGGGCGCGGCCGCCCACCGGGTATGCTCTCGCTCGCAAGCGACAAAGGAGGGGCGCGACCTTGGCCGACAGCGTAAACGACGATCTGCGGACCCTGCTGGCCGACGTCGCGGCGGGGCGCGTGACGGTCGACGAGGCGGCCGACGGTCTGGCCGACCGCGGCCTGACGACGGTCGGCGACTTCGCCTGCCTCGACGTGGGACGGGCGCACCGCAAGGGCGTGCCCGAGATCGTCTTCGGCGACGGCAAGACCGTCGCTCAGTTCAGCGCCATCGTCGCCGCCTTTCTGGCGCGCGCCACGGTGGTGCTGGCCAGCAAGGTCTCGCCGGAGCAGGCGGCGGCCGTGACCGCGCCGCCCGACGGCGTCGCGGTCTGGCACGAGCGCGCCCGCCTGCTGGTCGTGCGGCGCGGCGACTACCACCCGCCGCCGACCCGCGGCGTCGTCGGCGTGCTGGCCGGCGGCACGAGTGACACGTCCATCGCCGACGAGGCGGCCATCGTCTGCCGCGAGATGGGCGTCGAAGTACTCACCGCCTACGACGTCGGCGTGGCCGGCGTGCACCGGCTCATGGGCCCGCTGCGCGCGATGAGCGCCGCCGGCGCCGGCGCCCTCGTCGTGGCCGCCGGCATGGAAGGGGCTCTGCCGTCGGTCGTGTGCGGACTCACCGAGGCGCCGGTGATCGGCCTGCCCGTGTCGACCGGCTACGGCATCGGCGGGCGTGGCGTGGCGGCGCTGCTCGGCATGCTGCAGAGCTGCTCGCCGGGGCTCGTCGTCGTGAACATCGACAACGGCGTCGGCGCCGGTGTGACGGCCGCCCTGATCGCCCGCCGGGGAGCGTCGTGAGACGGCTCGCCCTGCTGCTGCGCGCCCGCCGCGACGAGCTCCACGGGATCTGGATGGCGACGCTGAAGGGCGCGGTCGGCGAGGAGTACCGGGACGTGCTGGCGAGCGCGCTCGGTGTGCGTCTCGTGCGTGGCATCGTCGAAGACCTGGTCGTGCTGTCGCAGGCCGAGGCCTACGAAGTGCCGGGTATCATGGCCCGCATCGAGAGCGAGGCCGCGGGCGACGCCGCCCGCCGCGGCGCTCTGGGCTTCGAACTTATGGATGTGATCGCCGGCGTGCAGCAGGTGCGGGCGGCCATCTGGAAGGTGCTGATCGACGCGCTCGTGGTCGGCGACCTGCCGGGCTTCGGCGAGACGATGGAGGAGATGCAGCAGATCGACGCCTTCATCGACCTTCTGGTGCGCGTCGAAGTGCGCGGTTTTCTCGAGGGGCGGTTGCGCCCGCCCGCCGCCGCCACCGACGACCGGTGAGGCACGGCGGCTGCGCAAATGGTGGCCCGACGCCGACGGGCGGGGTAAGCTAGCGCCCGATGCTGACCATCGCCCTCATCTTCGGTGGCCGTTCGGCAGAGCATGAAGTCTCGCTTGACTCGGCACGCTGCCTGGCCGCCGCGCTCGACCCCGAATGCTACCGGGTCGTGCCGGTCGGCATCACCCGCGACGGCCGTTGGCTGGTTCCCGACGACTTCGCCAGCGCCGTGCGCGACGGGCTCGAGGCGGCGCCCGGGCAGCCCGTCGCCCTCCTGCCCGACCCCTCGCGGCCCGGGCTTCTGATCGGCACAGGCGAGCGGGTGATCCCGATCGACGTCGCCTTCCCGGTGCTGCACGGTCCCTACGGCGAGGACGGCACCATCCAGGGGCTCTTTGAGCTCGCCGGCCTGCCCTACGTGGGCGCTGGCGTCGCGGCCAGCGCGGTGGGCATGGACAAAGAGCTCATGAAGGCCGTGTTCGCCCACGCCGGCCTGCCGCAGGTCGACTACCTGGTGTCGCGCGACCGCGGCGACGACATCGACGGCCTCGTGTCCGAGATCGAAGCCGATTTCGACTACCCGTTGTTCGTCAAACCGGTCAACCTCGGCTCGAGCGTGGGGATCGGCAAGGCTCACGACAGCGACGAGCTCTCGGCCATGCTTGGCGTCGCCTTCGGGTTCGACCGCAAGGTCATCGTCGAGGCGTTCGCCGACGGCCGCGAGATCGAGTGCGGCGTGATCGGCAACGAGCAGCCCGAAGTCTCCGTGGCCGCCGAGATCCTGCCCGACAACGAGTTCTACGACTACGAGGCCAAATACACCGAGGGCAGGATGGCCTTCGTCGCTCCGGCGGCCCTCGGCGAGGCCGAGGCGGCCGAGGTGCGGCGGGTGGCCGCCGCCGCCTATCGCGCCATCGACTGCGCCGGCTACGCGCGCTGCGACTTCTTTGTCGAGAAGGCGAGCGGGCGCGTACTGGTCAACGAGATCAACACCCTGCCCGGCCTGACCGAGATGAGCGCCTTCCCCAAAGTCTGGGAGGCTAGCGGCCTGGCCTACCCGGCGCTCGCCGATCGCCTCGTGGCGCTCGCCCTGCGCCGCCACGCGGCGCGCCGGGCGCTGCGCACCTCACGTCGCTGACGCACGCCTCGGGTGGCGGCGGCGAGAACCTCCGCGCACCTGGGCGGGCGTCAGCTGTTCGTCTGAGTCGAGCGTGGGTTCAGGATCTGGTGAAACCAGGGGCCGATACCCCACGGCAGGCTCTGGAAGTAATGGAACACGTAGGTGTGGGGCTTTCTGGTCGCCGTGATCGTGACCGTCGCGTGCCCGGGACCCTGGACCGAGGTCGCCACATTGCTCCCGGCCTTGACCAGGAACGAGCCGTGGAGCTTGAGAAACGTCGAGGCGCTCTGCATCGCCATGGTCGGGTTGTTTGTCTGGATCAAGGTCGTGAGCGCCTGGTCGGCGGCATCGGCGGCGTTCTGGCGCACGCCGAGCGAGGCGTTGATGACCGAGACGACGTCCAGGACCAGCACGCCCACGATCACGATGACCAGGGCGAACTTGAGCGACTCGCGGATCAGACCGTCCTGTCGCTGCCAGCGGGAATGACGCACGCTGTTCCTCCGCTCTGCCGTCGCTTGTGCCGTCACGTAGCGCTGCCGGTATCGGCGTGGCTGCGCCTGCACTATAGCGCTTCGCCGACGCGCTCGGCAGGGGACACGCGCGCCGCCGCGTCGCCGCCGGGCGTGCGCCGGATGAGCACCAGGGCGACGTCGTCGCCGGGGGGGCGCCCGCCGAACGCGCCGGCGTCGTCGAGCAGGCCCTGGAGGAGCTGCGCGGCCGGCAGGCCGCGCAGCTCCTCCAGGGCCTG
>PLTW01000162.1 GCA_003164655.1 Actinomycetota bacterium | reverse complement strand
GCCGCCGGCATCAGGGGCTCGCCGAACGCACCCCCGATGAGGTCTACTGGTCTACACTACGCAGGCAAGCAACAGCTGCATGAGAAGCAGTGAGCCACCTAAGAACTCGGTTCAGCTGTCCAGGCAAACCCGGCCACCTCTCAGCAGCAGTGGGGCGAGGCTTGGACTGACTCGGGTTACATCTGCACCAAGGAAGACGGTACCCCCTACCACCCCGAGGTCGTCAGCCGCTACTTCAGGCAGGCGGTCAAGGAGGCTAAGCTGCCCACGATCCGCCCGCACGACCTGCGACACACTCACGCCACCTTGGCCCTGCGGGCCGGCATCCACCCCAAAGTCGTCTCCGAGCGCCTCGGCCATGCCACCGTCTCGATCACGCTGGACACCTACTCGCACGCCATCCCGGCGATGCAGGAAGAAGCGGCGGCGCTGATCGCGGGGCTGGTGTTCGCGGCGAAATAGGGCGGCCGCAACGCACACGGTCAGGTCCCTGGGAAGTACCGAGCCTCCCAGACTTCGTCGTCCAGAGAGTTGAGATCCTTCAGATCTGGAGAGCCGACGATGTGCTTGATCACATCTCGCAGGACGGCTTTCGCCTTGGACGCGATTTCTCCCTGAGCCAGATAGGCCCCATCCACAAGGTATTTGTCAGCTTCCTTCGCACCGTGAACAATCTTGCTGCGCACTTTGTAGAGATCGCGCAGCCTGCGGTACCTGGTGTAGCTGTCGTCATCGAGCCCAAGAGTCGCGTAGTTCATCGCGATGCGGAAAGAAAGCTCGCCGGCCCCGGATGGATTCAAGAGTGCTTCGATCCCCACGAACGCGTCGACGATAGCATCACGAGGCCAAGGCCGCAGCTCCGCATCCCGAAGACGACTTGCCGCCAGTCGCAGCTCCGGCAGTTGGGAAGCGAAAAAGTGCTGAGCGAACCTCTCAAGATCGTCGAGTTCCGCGTGCTCCAGGGTGTAGTGCGTGGCCAAAGAAGAGAGCGGCGGCAACAGACGAGTCCCATCCAAACCCGGGAGCGCTCTCTGTCGAGAGCGAATCGCCTGAAACACGACGCCGGCTGAGCCAGCCTTGAAGCAGTGGAGCGCGCAGAGAGCAGAATCCAGGGCCCCCAGTGCGTCAGCCAACGCGTCGCTGCGAGGCGCGGTGCCCATTTCGCGGACGTCGAGAAGAAGCGGGGCCTCGAACCTAGCCTCGAGCGCCACGAGCAAGCCACCAAACAGCGGCGCCATGCCCTCTACCGTCGCGTCGTGGCTCAAGAAGCCCTCAACCTCCGCGTCACTGAGACAGCGGAGCACGATGCCCGCACCAAGCGCGAGTTCTTCCGAGAACGGCTCGACATGGACGCCCTGCAGCGGCTCCACGACGGAGAAGCCGACCGAACGTGTCCTCAGGAGCGTGTCGAGCTCGTCCAGCAGGCCGTCCAGCGTGTCACCCGGTCGATCGTCGCAAGCGCCTTGCATCCGTGCGATGAGGTGGGCAACCACGTTGCCGAAGTCGAGCGCTCGGCCGTGATGGGCTGAACCAATCCACCCAGACAACTCGGGTTGGACCTCAAGGACCAAGCTACGCGCAGCAACGAATTCAGGCTGGCCTTCGAGCGCGTGACTCATTTCGACGAAGGCCTTCCCGCCCTTGCGCGACTCGAGCAGAATCTCCGACCCACCGTTGCCAGTCGGGCGCTCGACCCGCCACAAGTCGGTCGGCGTGATCGCGTCCCAGATTGGCAGACCCGACTGCACCGCCAGCCGTATCGCCGCACGCACATCTCGACGAAGGCCCCGCTTCTCGGACACGTCCGTCACGCTGCCCACTTCTCGAACAATGGGTTGCCCCCTCCACGACTCACCCTCGAGATGATACGTCTCGCCTGAGACTCATGCGTCGTCAGTCGTGAGCGTCCGTACCCACACGTCGCACTGGAGTTTCGTCGGCAGAATGTCGGCATTGAGGGCCTACGAGCGAGGTCGGAGAAGAGAGAAGTTGCCGATTAGCAGGAGTTTTATTGGAGGCGGCGACCGGAGTCGAACCGGTGATTAAGGTTTTGCAGACGTGACTTGGAGGTGCCCGGCGGTAGTCAGCTGGACGCGTTTGTGCTGCAATGTTCACGTTTCTGGCGAGCCCGCGTGCTCAGCCGGATTCAGCTGTGTTCAGTCGTGGGTGAGCGTCTTGTCGGCATTGCGTCGGCAGCCCGACCGCGTCGCAGTGTACGATTGCGTCGCAGCGCCCGGCTCAGCGCCCGGTCAGTGAGCGCAGACCAAGCGGCGATCAAGACGTGTTGCCCGGGCGTTCGTTTCACCTCTCCCACGTCGTGCCCTCAGCCAGCCGACGGCTCGATGTAGAGCCCTTCCAGATCCGGGCACGAGGGCGGCAGGCTTTCCCTTTGCCAATGCAGCCCGCCGTCGCTGGTGAGCCACAGACGGCCGTTGTTGTTGAAGTCGCTTCCCACCACCCAACCGTGGCGCACATCAACAAAGGTCACCCCCCAAGGGAGATCCCGTAGACCCCTATCCTGCTGGCGCCAGTGTCTTCCGCCGTCGTTGGTGGCAAGGATCATCCCCGCAGTTCCGTCGGAGTTAGAGCCCACCGCCCAGCCATGCTCAGCATCGATGACGCTCAGGCCGTCGAGGTCGAAGCTCGTCCCCGAGACCTGCGCCAGCCAATGGTTGCCGCCATCCGAGGTTGCAAGGATAAGGCCGCCGTCGCCGACCAGCCAGCCGCGGCGATCGTCGATGAAGCACACGGCGAGGAGGTTGCCGCTCGCGCCCGACGGCTGCCGCCGCCACACCGTCCCGGCGTCGTGTGTCGCCAGGATCACGCCGCCGTCGCCAACCACCCAGCCGCGACGGGCATCTACGAAGCTCACGCTCATCAGGTAGGTGCCCATGGGGGCGGGAAAGCCCGGCTGGCTCGTCCCCCACGAACTCGGAACGGGGGCGTGCTCGATCCGCCAGTGGATGCCGCCGTCGGCGGTGGCGCCCACGAAGCCGCCGTCGCCCACCACCCAGCCGTGCCGCAGGTCCGGGAAGTCGATGGCCAGGTAGTTGTTCGAGGTATGGGGACCCTGCAGTCGCCAGTGGGCGCCACCGTCGCTGGTGGAAAGGAGCTGCCCGGTATCACCCTCGATCCAGGCGTGTTTGGCACCGGTGAAGTCGAAGCCACCCGGAGAGATCGCGTAGGGCGTCGCCGGTTGCTGTAACTGCCAGCTCCTGCCGCCATCGGCTGAGATGACGCTGGTGCCTGTGCTAACGGCCCAAAGCTGTGGGCCGTTTGCCGCTTGGTGGGCGGAGCTGCTGGGTGCGGCACTCGGCGCAGTGTCCTGCCCGCCACAGGCGGCAAGGGCAAGGCCAGCGAGAACCAAGAGAAGAGCCAGATGGCACGGCGCCGTTGGGCGGGCGAGGCAGGTTCCCAGCCGCCCGTGAACCCTTCCCATCTTGCTCACATCGTGCCTCCTAGCGGCACGCCGGTCAGTGTCCGGCAGCCGGCGCTTCCGCTGGAAAACCCCGAGTGAGGCGGGCAAAGTCGCCTCCGATCGCAACAGGGCTCTCTATCGTCGAAGACCGCGAGTTGCTCAAGCGACCTTCGCTACGGACTGAGGTGCACGGTCGCCGTCCATGTCACGGCGCGACGCGACGCAGAGGACTGAGAGCAACCGCCCGCGAGGAGTCTTTCCATGTCAAGTGTATAGCGCCGGCCGGGGCTTGCGGCAAGCCCCGGATCGTGCCGCATAATCAACAGTCGCGAGCGGGAAGTGCGGAAGCGCGAGTCTTGAGATGCGTGTGCCACAGACGCCGGTGAACCCGCACCGTCGCGCGGCGGCGCAGCCGACCAGCATGAGGAGCGAGCCGATGGCACCCACCAACGAGGGCCCATTCGTCGTGTCAGAGCCGTGCCCCGTTTGCCATGGGCAGGGTTCCACCACCGAGCAGCCCTGCCCCACGTGTCACGGCACTGGGGTGCGGCGGTTCTACCATGGCACCAAGGCCAACCTGAAGCCGGGAGACCCGATCAGGCCCGGCTACAGCTCCAACTTCGGCAAGGGAAAGCAGGCAAGCTACGTCTACCTGACCGGCACCCTGGACGCGGCCACCTGGGGGGCGGAGCTGGCCCTCGGCGAAGGTCCCGGCAGGATCTACACCGTGGAGCCGACCGGCCCGATCGAGGACGACCCCAATCTGACCGACAAGAAGTTCCCAGGCAATCCGACGAAGTCCTACCGCACCCGGGAGCCGCTGCGGGTCACGGGCGAGATCACAGCGTGGCAGGGGCACTCCCCCGAAGCGCTCAAGGCCATGAAGGACAACGTTGAGGAAGCCAAACGACTTGGTATTGAGGCGATCGACGACTGAGTTCGGCTCTGGGATCAACAGGAGAGCCCAGCAACTTCGGGGAAGGGCGACTGCTGACCTTTTGGGAGGTGATCGAAATGCGGAGGAGTCCCTACGTGGTGCTATTCGTCTTGGTATTGATAGCCGTTGTCGTCGGTGTCGATGTCCTGTTCTTCAAGAATCGCTTCTGGGAACGGCTTCTCGTGAATATCGGCATTGTCATGGTGTTCGCAGCCTTCGGCTTGAGATTCCTGAAGAACTCGTGAATTGCCTGCCCCGGCGGCAGTTAGTTGCCCGACCGCAACTCGCACGACCGTGGCCTTCTTCGAAGGTTCAGCCGCAGCTCAGGCCAGAAGTCTGGGCGTGGTGAGGAATCGTCGTCGGTACGCTCAGTTGTCTGCGCTGAGAACGCACGGCCGACACGAGGAGCACGACGGCTGACGGCAGGAAGAACAGTCCCAGCCAAGTGACCAAGACGAGGCACGCGGGGATCAGCAACGCCGCGCCAACAACCCCGAGGGTCGTTCTTCGAATCAGCCAGCCACATAGGCCCACTATCACCGCCGCCAAAGCCCATCCAGCCAGCAACGAAAGCGAGTCGACCCCGATGAACACGAAGATGGCCAGCTCTGCCGCGACGAACAGAGCTGCGCCTACTTTGGCGAGGTTAGACATAATGCGGTGATGCCCGTTTGGACCGATTGGGTCACCTCCCGCGGCCGGGTGACAGTCTGATATCGGCGTCCCGCCCTCCCTCGAGACGGGTTCCACAACGGGAACCAGACACCGGAGAGGCACCCGACGCGAAAATGAAGGTGAAGTTCGGTGGGTTCTGCTTAAGAACCTCAAGACGCTGCAGCCCCCGCTCGGCCCAGGTCCGGCGTTCGGCCCGCGAGGCATCATTGAAGATGGCGCCATAGGGCACAAGCACGACATCAGGTCGAGCAACACCATACAGAGCTGAGAGGATGAACCAGCGTCCGCAACTCCTGTCAACAAAGGCGCGCCGGCCGCGAAAGAGGGGCGAGACATAGAGGTCGGCGGCAGGCGCTGGGTGGGTCAGCTTGCTCTTCACACAGCCGACCAGACCGACGCGATCGGTGGGCGCCGGGCGATCCGAACTGCGACCGCTCATGCTAAGGCCTCCTCCCCCGTCGCCCGTCAGGCTTGACGAGATCTTCGTAGCGACACACACCTAACCGCGCCAGCGCCCAGTAGTCGGCGCAGTGCGCTCAGGCGAGGCGTAGGACGACCACCTGCAGGTCGTCGCGAAGCTGACCGCCGAATTCGAGGGCAGCGTCGCGAACACGCTCGGCGACCTCTTGGGCCGAGCAGCCGCGAAGACCCGAGACGATCTCAAGCAGGCGCTGCTCGCCAAGCAGCTCACCGTCGCGACGAGCCTCCGTCACGCCGTCGGTGTAGAGGACCAGGTAGTCCTCGAGCGTGAGCATGGCGTGAGAGTTTGTGTAAGGGCGCTCAAAAGAGCCCAGAGGCGGGCCAAATGCCACGTCGAGTTGCCGACAGGAGAAGGCACCGAGATGAATAGGCGCGGGGTGGCCGGCGCTGGCATAGCCCAGGTGCCCGGTGTGAGGATCGAGCACCGCCAGAAAGGCGGTCACGTGGGGCTCGTCGGGGTCGAAACGCAGCAGCAGCTCGTTGGTCTTGGCCAGAACGAAGGCCGGAGAACAGTCGACTGCAGCCAGCGCCCGCACGGTGCTGCGCACGGTCTCAGTAAGGCCCGCGGCCCGCACGCCCTTGCCGGCCACGTCGCCAATGATTGCCACAACGTGTGTGTCGTCCACGACGAAGACGTCGCTGAAGTCGCCGCCCACGAGCTCGGGCTCATTGGCCGTCCGTGACACGACGCCGAGCTCGAGGCCGGCGACTGCGGGCAACTCGTGGATGAAGTTCTCCTGCAAGGTCGTTGCGATGTTGCGCTGAGCCTCGTAGAGCTGGGCGTTGGCCAAGGCGATCGAGAGCGCTCGGGCAAGCCTGGCGGCGAACTCCACGATTGCCGGCGGGAAGGCGACCGCCGCCTCGTGATGGTTGAAGAAGATGACACCGAGGACCTGTTCCTTGACGATCAACGGCAAACAGAGCACGGAGCGCACGCCGAAGCGTCTCTGGACCTCGGGCAGGCAGCGCGGGTCGGTCTCGCAGTCATCGATTGCGATCGGGCGACGCTCTGTGACGGCAGCGACCATGAACGGCGCCTCATCGGTGCGCACGCTTTCATGGATCACGCCTGGCACCTCGGGGTAGCCATACTCGGCCACCCAATCGTCACCGTGGCGCAACGCCACCATGGCGCTGTCTGCCCCCACCGCAGCCACAGCCTGTTCGACCACCGTCTGCATAATCTCTCGGGCATCAAGGGTCGAGTTGATCAAGCCGTTCATCTCGTTGAGCACTGTCGCCAGACGTGCGGCATCGGCTTCGGCCTTGAAGAGACGAGCGTTTTCGATCGCCAAGCCGACCAGGCTCCCCAGGCGATGTGCGAAATCGATCTCGGCTGGCTCGAAATGGCGGACGGCACGACGCTCGACCAAGAGCAGCACACCGAGAATCTCATCGCGAGCGAGAAGCGGCACGGCCATCAGTGAGCGGATGCCATGGCGGCTGGCAAAGGGCCCGACCATCTCGTTGAGAGTGACGTCATCTAGCACCAGCGCCTCGCCTGCGTCGGCCACCAGTCGGGCGATCACGGGCTCACCGATCAGCGGCGCCCCCAATGCCTCGACGGGCAAGCCCTCGCTATAGCGCGTCGGCCAGGCGCCGCCCTCGTTGAGCTCGATCGCGGCGGCGTCGATGGCCAGGGCGCGAGTCGCTTCACCCAGGGCGCGTCGCATGACCTCGCCGGGCTCCAGGGTGGAGTGCAGCAACTCGCCGATCGCGTTCAGACCGGCACGCAGCTCGTTCTCGCGCAGGAGCGCGGCGCGTTGGACGAGCTGCTCGTCATAGTGCGCCTTGAGCTCCTCGCCCTGGGCGCGCAACTCCTCGCTTTGTGTCTGCAGCTCTTCGGCCTGAGCCAGAGACTCGTCGAGCAGGCGCTGCCTCTCTTCCTCGGCGCGATGGCGTTCGCTGATGTCGTTGAAGACGATGCCGACCTGATGGCTCTCCTGACCGCCCACGCGAAAGGCAGAGACGTCGTAATAGCGACCCAAGGCCGCGGCCGGAGCCATGAATCGCGCCGCTTCACCTGTCAAGGCAACCTTGCCGTAAATATCGAACCAGTGCTGCTCGTGATCGGGAGCCAGGTCACGCATCAGCTTGCCTTGCGCGTCGTGCAGGCCGGTTTGCTCTTCAAAGGCCCGATTGATCTCCAGGAAGCGGTAGTCGACCGGATTGCCGTCGGCGAAGATCATCTCGATGACGCAGAAACCTTCGATTAGGGTGTCGAAGAGGTTGCGATAGCGCTCCTCGGCCTGGCGTGCTGCCCGCGCGCTCTGGCGAAGCGCCTCCTCGGCCCACTTGCGCTCGCTGATGTCTGCCACAAAGGAGCGGTAGTTCAGCAAGTTGCCGTCGTCGCCAAAGATCGGCTGCACGACCAGTTCGACGGGCACGCGACTGCCGTCCTTGCGCACGTACTCCTTCTCGTAACGCACGACGCGCCGTGCCTCGACAGCCTCGGCCAGCAGCGCCGCCTCGGTTTCGCGCCACTCTTTCGGTGTGAGGTCGACGGCCCAGGTCAGGGCCCTCTCCTCGAGCTCCTCCCGAGCGTAACCGGTGAGGTCGGCGAAGGCCTGGTTGAAGAAGATCAGGCGACCATCCGCAGCGCCGACCCCGAAAGCCACCTCCGCCTGCTCGACCACGTCTGCCAGAAAACTCTCGCGCTCCCGACTGTGGTGCAGCTCCTCAAAAAGCCGCGCGTTGTCAATGGCCACCGCAGCCTGGGAGGCAATACCCTCCACTACCTGGATCTCGCGCGCGCTGAACTGGCCGCGCGCACCCGGGTCGTCGACCACAAGTAGGCCGACCGTCTTGTCGCGGCGCACGAGCGGCACGTGCAGGGTCAGGCGCGCCAGATATGGCGCCGCGGCCCGACCGCGCTGCGCTTTGGGCAGCGCCTCAAAGTCACCGAGCTGCGTCTGTCGCTCGGCGATGGCCTGGCGCGCCGCCAGCGATACTTCGCCAATCGGCCAGCGTGAACCCAGGGGTAGCGGCTGCAGCCCCTCTGAGGCGACGACCTCGATCTCGTCGCGAGCCTCGTCCCAGAGATCGACGATCACTCGCGAGTGCGACGTAGAGCGCAGCGCAGTCTGGGCGAGTCTGCGTACCACCTCGCCGAGATCTCTCCACTCGGCCAGTGCGTCCGCCGCTTCGAGGAGCTGGCTGGTCGCCCGCAGCTCCTGCTCAGTCTGCGCCTGCGCCTCGACGAGCTCATCCTCCCTGCGCTTGCGCTCGTTGATCTCGCGGTAGTAGGCACTGACCCCGGCTGGCGTTGGGTAGATGCGCACCTCGAGCCAGTCACCGCTGACCACCGAGCAATGCTCAAAGACGCAGGGCATGCCGAGTTCCATTGCCTGGCGGTAGTGCTCCACGAGCGGGCTACCCTGAAGCTGCGGGAACAGCTCCCAGGGCGTGTGGCCGAGCAGCTCGTCGAGTGGCTTGCCGGCAAACTGGAGAGCCACCCGGTTGGCGTGCACATAGCGGTACTCCCAGTCCAGGGCGAAGAATGCTTCGTCGATCTCCTCGAGCATGGCGCGGGTGCGCGCTTCACGGCGCCCGCGCCCGCCCGTAGCCTGCGGTGCACCGAGTCCGCTCTCCAGGGGGGCGGGTTCGCAGCGCGGCTCGGCCCGTCGCGCCATGCGCACCTCAAGTCCGCCATCTGAGCTCAGCTCGAATGAGTCCATGAGGGCGGCCATGATGAACAAGCCGCGGCCGTGGTCGGCACGGGGGTCGGGGCTGCGCTGCGGGTCGAAGCGGGTCACGTCGAAGCCCCGGCCGCCGTCTTTGACTAGCGCCTCGAGGCACCCGCGGTCGAACTGCAGCGAGATCTCGATGTCCTGGGCGGCGCCGCTGTGGCGGATAGCGTTGGTGCAGGCCTCCTCAACACAAAGCACGATATCGTCGATCACCTCGTGATCTGTGCAGTACTGACGAAGGTAGTCGCGAATGCGTTCGCGGGCACGCAGCAGATGCGAGGGTTGGGGAGGCACGCGGAAATACAGGCGCGCCGGCACGCTCTGCGACGTTAGGCTGCTGCCCGACAACTGACTCCCCGGGGGACGGCCAAAGACAGGAACGCGGCCCATTGTATGCCGGCATCACCGCCATTATCGAGCGTTCCCCCCACCCTGCCGCCAGCGGGATCGCCAGCTTGCTCGGCAGCGCCGATTTGACGCCGACCTCGCCGACAACGGAGACTTGCTTGCAATCGGCGCGTCCGGCCGGTCGCCAAGGCATCGTCGGACGCCAGGAGGCGGAGTTGGACGACAGGCCACAGTTTCACGTCGCGCTGACGCGACGCACGGACAACATCGCCGTCGTGACCCTCGCCGGCGAGGTCGATCTCTACACCGCCCCCAAGTTCCAAGAGGCCCTCCTGCAAGGCATTGCCGAGGGCGCCCGCCGGGTCATCGTCGATCTCTCGGCAGTAACCTTTCTCGATTCCACCGCACTCGGCGTCCTGATCCGCGGTGCCAAGGAACTTGGCCCGGACGGCGGAGCGTTGCACCTCGTCAGTGGTCCCGGCAGTGTGCGGCGCATCCTTGAGATCACCGGCCTTGCGGGAGTGTTCGCCATACATTCCACGCTCGACGAGGCGCTGGCGGCGGCCGCTAGCCTCGATCTTTCACGAAC
>PLTW01000065.1 GCA_003164655.1 Actinomycetota bacterium | reverse complement strand
GCCCGGCGCCAAGAATCGCTCGCACTCATCGCTTCCGCTTCTCCCGGTCCATGCCAGAGCAGATCCGCTCCACCCGGCACGGGGCCGCCGCCCCGCCGCCGACGCCACGCGCGACCACACCGGGCCCGCCGCGCGGCGGGAGCGAGTCCCGCCTCTCGTGCGGCCGGGACCGATGCGTGCTTCGCCGGCGGCCTTCCGGTTCCTCTCGAGCGCGCCGTTCAGGCCAGCGCCCAAGAGCGTCACCGGCAGGCGCAGCGGTCGTCTCTGGCCGGCGGCGGACGGCTCTCACGGCGGCTTGGTGGGCAACCGGCCACGGCCGGAACCGGCCCTCGTGCGCAGCAACGGGTAGAGGCAGGCGCCGGCCAGGCCCATGACGACGATCCCACCGTAGGTGAGGTGTGGCCCCAGGCGAGCCAGCAGCAGCCCGCCGAAGATCGGCCCCAGCGCACCCTGGCCGGCCGTCCAGACCAGGGTCCAGGCGCCCATGTAGCGGCCGCGGACCGCGACGGGGGCCAGGCGCGCCACGATCGCCGAGGTCACGGGACCGAAGAGCGCCTGGGCGAGCGACAGCGCGGCGATCGTGACGAGCAGCGGCAGGAGCGCCGGCACGAAGGCCGACAGCCCCACGCCGCAGCCGAAGAGCACGCTCGCCAGGGCCACCTGATACATGGGGTCCAGACGCCTGACGGCGCGCACGCTCGGGTACTGGGTCACCACGATGACGAGTGCGCTGTAAGACATCAGCAGCCCCCAGACGGCGGGCTTCACGTGCAGGTAGCCGGTGAGCAGCACGGGAAAGGTCGAGTACATCTGCCCGAAGATGAACAGCGGCAGCAGCGAGATCGCGCAGAAGGCGCAGAAGCGCCGGTCGGCGAGCACGCGGCCGTAGCCCGGCCGGGCGGCGCGGGCGGCCCGCCTTTTGCGCGAGCGACGTCGGGCGGGAATACTGATCACGTCGCGCACGCCGTACACCGCGGGGCCCTCGCTGATCGCCGTGGAGCGCACGCGGCGGGCCGCCCTGGGGCGCGTCTCGCGCAGAGCCACGACCGTGAAGGCCAGAAACGCAAAGCAGCCGGCGCCGGCCAGCACGAACAGCAGCGGCAACCCAAAGCCGACCCCCAGCAACAGCGCCGCGATCAGCGGTCCGACGACCTCACCGGCGCCGATCATGAGGCGCACCAGGCTGTAACCCTCGGGCCGCAGGCGGGTGCGCACGAGATCGGCGACCATGGCGTTGCTCGCCGTAAGAAACAGCGGCCAGCCCAGGGCGCGATCGCAAAAGACGAACAGGCAGACCGGCACGAGGCCGTGCACAAAGGCGAGGCCGCTGTACATGATCCCCGAGCAGGCGGCGCAGACGATCATCACGGCGCGCCGTCCAAAGCGATCGCTCAGACTGCCGGCCAGCGGCTGCAGCGGCAGGCCGGCCAGCGCCGTACCGCCCATGATGGCGCCCACGACGGCCATCGACACGCCCAGCCGTCCCTTGATGAGGATCGCCGTGTAAGGGAAGGCCAGGCCGATGACCAGCAGGTAGAAGAACGTGCCCCCGACGAGCAGCCAGAACTGGCGTGGAAAAAGCCGCAGCTGGCGCGCCAGCCGCCGTCTCTTCGAGCTGTGTCCGGTCTCTCGCACGACGATCGCCAGAAAAGGCTATCGAAAACCGCCGGCCAAGACGAACCGGCCGGCCGCTCTGCCATGGTGCCCCGGCAGGGCTGGTCAAGAATCGCGCCCTCGTGCCGATATGGTCAGCCATGGGGACCAGGACATCGACCTCCGACTGGCTGCGCGTGCAGCAGGCCGCCGATGTGCTCGCGGTCAGCGCCACGACCGTGCGGCGCTGGGCCGACCGCGGCAGGCTCGACTGCCGGCGCGATCCCAGCGGTCAGCGCCGCTTCTCCCGCTACGAACTGGAGCGGGGGCTGGCCGGCGCAGGGCACGCCCTCGCAGGCTCATCGCCGGGCGACGGCCTCGAGGGGCGCTATCAGCTCCTCTTTGAGACCAGTCTCGAGCTCGCCTCCAGCCTGGAGCTCGACGAGGTCGTGCAGTCGGCGGCCCGCCGCCTCGGCGTCGTGCTGGCGATCCCCGACTCCGACATCTACCGGCTCGACGGCGAGGGGCGTATGGTCTGCGTCGCCTCCGCGGCCGACGGCGTCTGCGATACCGCCTGGGTGGGCCACGAGGTCCATCTCGACGACTGGCCCTGCGACCGGCTTGCCCTCGAGACGCGACGCGCCGTCACTGTGAACAGCCTCGACGACCCTCGGCTCGGCCCTGTCGAACGCGACGAGATGCGGCACCACGGTCAGCGCAGCTCCATCTCACTGCCCCTCGTGGCGCACGACAAGGTCATCGGCCTGGTCGACCTGCTCGACCACACCGAGCGCGAGTTCACCAAAGAGGAGATCGCCATCGCCGAAGCGGGCGGCCAGCTCGTGGCCCTGGCGCTCGAGCACGCCCAGCTCTACGAAGAGGTCAAGCGCCTGCACCTGGGCAACCTGCGAGCCTTGAGCTCGGCGCTGTCCGCCAAGGACTACTACACCCTCGGCCACGCCGGCCGCGTGGCCGCCTATGCGGCGATGCTGGGTCGCGAGCTCGGCTGGCCCGCCGATCGCCTGGACGAGCTGCAGAACGTCGCCTTCCTGCACGACATCGGCAAGATCGGCGTCTCCGACCGCGTCCTGTTAAAGGCCGGACCGCTTACCTCTGAGGAGTGGGAGCTCGTGCGTCAGCACCCCGGCATCAGCGCCGAGATCGTGCGCCCGCTGTTCGATGAGGAGCTCGTGGAGGGTGTGCGTCATCACCACGAGCGCTTCGACGGCGGCGGCTATCCGGACGGTCTGCGGGGGGCTGCGATCCCCCTGGTGGCGCGCGCCATGTGCGTCGTCGACTGCTACGACGCCATGTCCTGCGAGCGGCCCTACCGAAGGGCGCTGAGCTACCGCCAATGCCTCGCCGAACTGCGACGCTGCTCTGGCACGCAGTTCGACCCCGAAATGGTCGCCGCCTTCCTGCGTGCGCTGGAGCGCCTGCGGCGCCGGCGCACGCGCGTCGATGCGCTGGCCGCGCAGGCCGCCGAGCTGATCGATCCCGCCGGGCACGCCCTGTTGCGCCAGCGCGGCGACGAAGCCAGAGTCGAGTACCGCGAGATGGTGAGCGCCTTGCGCGCGTTCCGCGATGCCCACCCCCCCATGCGCTTCATCACGAGCTTCGCGCTGGTGGGCGACCGCTGCATCACGGTCCTGGACACGGGTGAGTCGGACAGCGAGCTCTCACACCTGGGCGACCAGTGGCTGGCCCAGGACGAGCTGGCCGCGGTCCTCGCCGGTGAGAGCCCCACCGCCAACGTCCTGAACGCCGACGATTTCGGCGTCTGGGTCACGGGCACGGCGCCCGTGCGCGAGGCGGACGGCAGCGTCGTCGCGGCGATTACGGTCGATGCGCCGGCCCTCGAGAAGCTCGACAACCGGCTCCAGGCGGACCGCTCTCACACGCTGGCGGCCATGCTCCAGGCGGCCGCCATCCGCTACAGCCGGGCCGAGGTCGAGGCGATCACCGACGGCCTGACCGGCCTCTACAACCACCGCTATCTGCACGAACGACTCGAAGAAGAGCTCGAACGCGCCCGCCGCCACGGCACGCGGGTCAGCCTGCTGTTCTTCGACTGCGACCAGTTCAAGCGCTACAACGACCTCTACGGACACAAGGCCGGCGACGCCGCTCTGGGGCGTATCGCGCGCATCGCCGAGGCTCACAGTCGGCGCGTGGATCTCGCGGCCCGCTACGGTGGCGAGGAGTTCGTGCTCGTGCTGGTCGACACCGACCACCCGGGCGCCCTGACGGTCGCCGAGCGCATCCGCGAAGAGGTCGAGATCTCGAGCACCCTGGCGGGGCGCCCGCTGAGCGTGAGCGTCGGCGTCGTCACGTGCCCCGACGACGCCGCCGCCAAGGACGAGCTCCTGGACAAGGCGGACTGGGCGATGTACGCGGCCAAGCGCGCCGGGCGCAACCGCGTCCTTTCGTTTCGCGACGGCCTCGTGGCCAAGGAGACCTGGCTGTCGCGCCGCGGCCGGTAGCCCCCCGGCGCCCCCGGCCCTGGAGCCGGCCTGCGCAGCGACACGATCGGGCCGCGACTCGCGGCCGCTCGGGTCAGCCCGTCCTCTGGCGGTTCACGCCCTTGCCCACCACCTCCGCAACGGCCGACTTGAGCAGCCGCACCCTCTTATGGTCGGCGATCTCGAGCACGACGAACGTGTCGCGGACCTGACGGATCGTGCCGCACATGCCGTCGTAGGTCACGATCTCGTCCCCCTTGCGAACCTTCGCCAGCAGCTCCTGTCGCGCCTGGCGCCGGCGACGCTGAGGTCGGATCATGAGCACGTAGAAGACCCCGACGACGACGATCACGTAGATGATCAGGATGTCGACTTTCACGACAGCGTTCCGCCTCCTTGCGTGACCCTGGGAACAGACGCCCGCGACCTTCGGCCGCTGTCGACCCGCCCTGGCCCCGAATACGTTTGCTAACGACCCCGCGGTCACAGTTGACCGCCGGGCGCTGGATAGATAGCGTCTGGCGGGACCCGATACTCACCTGTGGCCGCCTTGCCGTGGCATCATGACCGCAGGCAGCGGCAAAAGACAAGGGGGTGATGACGACGCTGAGACGACGACCTCCACTGGCGACTATCGCCGGACTCGCCGCGATCGTCGTCAGCGTCACGCTGGCGCTCGTCGCCTACGCCTACTATCCCTGGGCCTTCAGCCCGGCGGCCAACTGGATCAGCGACCTCGGCAACACGTTCCTCAGCCCCAGGGGCTCCGTGTTCTTCCGGCTCGACATGATCGCCGTCGGCGCCGTGCTCGCCGCCTTCTTCGTCGGCTTGCGCGCCTGGGCCCGCGGCCAGCATATCGCCATGAAGCTCCTCATTGCCGTCGGCCAGATCAGCGGTCTCGTGGGCGCCGCGGCCCTGGTGATGACCGGGATCTTCTCAGAAAACGACTACGCGGCGCACGCTCTGTGGGCCACCGTGCTGTTCATCGCGCTGGCCACCGCGGTGTGGTTCATCGGCTGGGCTCCGTTCTGGCACCCCGATCTGCCCCAGAAGCTCAGCTACCTCGCCTTCGCCGTCTGCGCCGTCGATGTGGTCTCCATCGTCGCGCGGCGTCACTGGCTGGAGTGGGTCGCGGTCGGCCTGCTGCTGTGCTTCGTGGGCGCCGTAGCCCTGGGAACCTGGTCGATGGCCCCGAGCCGCGTCCCGCGCGACCGCTGAAGCCGCCGGCGCGCGTCGCCTCCGGCCGGCCGCTCTGCTCAGGAGGGTATCGTGTCGGCCGGCAACGGAGGCCCCACCCGCGGCTGCCGCGGCGCCGGCG
>PLTW01000184.1 GCA_003164655.1 Actinomycetota bacterium | reverse complement strand
CTAGCTGCCGCCCATCCCGACGGCCTACGCCGTCACGCCGTCAGGCCGGGCGCTTCTCGCCAGTCGCCGGCTGGCGGCGAAAGCGCGGCGCCTTGGTGGGCACTGCTTCCTGCGCCTCTGGCCGGCCGGCTTTGTGGGCCTCGTACCAGCGGTGATAGACGCCGACCAGTGGCGCCGAAGTGAGCCCGTGGGCGACTACGCTGAGCGCGACGGTGATGGTCGCCACCGTGAACAGCAGTTGCGCGTCGGGTACGTGATCGTCGAGGGCGATCAAGGCGAAGACGATCGACGCCAGGCCACGCGGCCCAAACCAGCCCATGAACGCCACCGTGGGGCGTCGGGCGCCGCTGCCGAGCATGGCCAGCGCGACGGGCGCCAGGCGTACGACGGTGAGGCTCAGCAGCGCATAGAGGGCGATCTGCCAGGTCACGAGGCTCAGCGCCTTGCCGAGGGCCAGCGCGCCGAACCCTGCCCAGGTAACGGCCGCGAGCAGCTCGCCGGCGTCCTCGGTGAACAGCAGAGACCGCGCGCCTGGCGCCCCGGCAATCTGCCGGAACGCGGCGCCGCCGGCGAAGGCGGCGATGAAGCCGCTGCCGCCGAGCGCGACGGCCGCGGAGTAGGACAGCACCGCGGTGGCCAGCGTGAGGGTCTGGCGCCACGAGCTCTCCAGCCAGCCGCGCCGCTCGGCCCATCTTGCCAGCAAGCCGCCGGCCAGCGCTGCGCCGAGGCCGGCCGCGAGCCCCCAGCCTATCTGGTCGGCCGCGCGCTGCACCACGGCGGAGAGAGGCCCGGAATGCAGCTCGGCCAGACTGAGGTCGACGAAGACCAAGAAGAACGGCACGGCGAGCCCGTCGTTCAAGCCACTCTCGACGTTCAACGCCTGGCGCACGCGGGCCGGCACGGACGGGTCGGAAACGACGCGCTGGCCGAGCGCCGCGTCGGTGGGTGACACCATGATCGAAAGCAGCGCCACCGACGCAAACGCCATGCCCGGAAAGACGGCCAGTCCGGCGAGGGCGCCGGCGGCCATGGTGAGCGGCAGCCCGATCAACAGCAGGCGCCCCGGCCAGGCGAGGTGCCGGCGCAGCGAGACGAGGTCGATGCGGGCAGCGTCGCTGAACAGCAGCAGCGCGAGCGAGAGCTCGGCTATGTGCTCCGCGGTCGCGCCTTTGAGCGGCACGTCGAGCCAGCCCAGCACGGAGGGTCCGACCAGCAGGCCGGCGAGCATGAGGAACAGGGCCGACGTCACGCCGCGCCGGTCGAGCGGCCGGGAGACGGTCGCATAGACGATCAGTATCGCGGCGACGACGACCAGGGCGATCATGGGGGCATCTTACAAGAGTCGGGCGGGGCGGGGCTCCGCCCCGCCCCGCCCTCGGCCGTCGCCTCGCCATCGGCTATCGCCCCGCGCGCAGCGCGACCGGGTGGGCGGCAGGCGATGCGGCTCGGTCGATCGGCTCGAGTACGCGCCCGCTTTCAGCGCCGCTGGTCGTGGCCGTCGGCGATGCCCTCGGGTGTCACCTCACCATGGTCGATCTCGTAGGCGACCTTCTTCGTCTCGTCGAACTGGCCGGGATCGAGGACGCCGGAGCCGGCGGCGCGGGCGATGACGTCGCCACCACGCCCGCGCAGCACGTACGCGCAGCCGACCGCGGTCAGCGCCCCCGCGAGCGGGCCGACGACATACACCCAATAGCTCGCGAAATGGCCGCTGACCAGGGCCGGGCCAAACGAGCGCGCGGGGTTCATCGACACGCCGCTGACCGGCGCCGCCCAGAGCCCGGCGAGCGCGATGTACCCGCCGACGCCCAGCGCGGCGATGGCGCCGACGTTCTGCGCCGCCGACGCCGTGCCCAGGATGACGCTCACGAGGCCGAACGTGAGGGCGATCTCCATGAGCAGCGCCTGCCAGTTCACGTAACCCGGACCGGGGAGGGTCGCGCCGAGGTGTGAGACGTTGCCGAAGACGGCGTAGAGAAAGAGGCAGGCCAACGTGGCGCCGACGAGCTGGATGATGATGTAGCCGGGGACCCGTCGCCACGGAAAGTCGCCGCGCAGGGCGAAGGCCAGCGAGACGGCCGGGTTCAGGTGGGCGCCCGAGATCGCCCCCATGAAGAGGATGATGGCCATGACCATGAGGCCCGGCGCCACGACTGCCGCGGTAAGGCCGATCTGGCCCTCGCCGTGCAGCAGACCGCCGCCGGCGGCGGCCAGCACAAGGAAGAACGTCCCGAGCAGTTCCGAGAAGAGACGCCGCCACTCGCGGCGCGGATCGTCGAAGTCCTTGCGGTCCCCGAACTCGAGCATGAGGACATGGTGGGTGCGCGGCCCGAAAGCCATGCCGCCGGAGGCCGGGTCGGCCGGCACGGCGTTCCTGGCCCTGGAAGCCCTTTCCTGATCGTCGCTCATGCCTTTTGCCTTTCGTCGCAGGAGACCGCCGGGCAGATGAGGGGTCTCGCGTTCGGCAGGCACCGTACCCGTTCCCCAGGCGATCTCACCGTTGCCCGCGGGCCTGGTGTTGCAACAACCGCGAACGCCTGGACGCTCCGGCGGTCCGTGACCGCCGGGGACGAGCGTCCTGTCAGATCTCGGCCGAGAACAGCCTGGCGAAGGAGTTGCGGAANNCGCAAGGTCGCGCTCGAAGATGTCCTCGAGCTGTCTGGTGAGCTCCTGGTCGAAGATCCACAGCATGAGCTCCTTGTGCAGGCGCAGGCTGCGGATGTCCATGTTCATGGTGCCGACGGCGCAGACGATCGAGTCGACCGCGATCGTCTTGGCGTGAAAGAAACCGGCCTCGTAGAGGTAGATGTGCGCGCCGGCGCGCAGCAGCGGCTCGTAGTAGGTCTGGGCCGCCCAGAAGGGCAGCTTCTTGTCGATCAAACCGGTCATCATGAAGCGCAGGTCGACCCCCGACAGGGCCGAGTTGATCATGGCGTCGTACATGCCCTGGTCGGGCACGAAGTACGGCGACTGGATCTTCAACGAGCGCTCGGCCCGCGAGATGGCGATCATGTGGGCGCGCCGTCCGGCCTCCCAGGGGTCCTCGATGGTGTGTGCGACGAGCTGCGTCAGGATCTGCCCGTCTGTGTCGCCGCTGGCCCGCGGGGGCAGGTAGCGGTCCTCCAGCAGGTCGTCGTGCTCGTCTTCGAACCAGCGCAGGGCGAACAGTTTCTGCAGCTCGGCGACGGCCTGTCCGGTGATACGGATATGGGTGTCGCGCCAGCTTGCGAACCTCGTGCCGCCGTCGATGTACTCCTGGCCCAGGTTCATGCCGCCGGTGTAGCCGATGACGCCGTCGATCACGACGATCTTGCGGTGGTTGCGGTAGTTGAGCTTGAAGATGTACTTCACGTCGGCGCTCACCTGGGCGCCGGCGGCGGCCAGCTGGTGCAGCTCGGTCTTCTTGAAGCTGATGCTGCCGACGTAGTCGTAGAGAATGCGCACCTCGACCCCGGCCGCCAGGCGGTCCAGCAGGATCCGGGTGATCCGCGCCGTCAGTTCGTCGCACTCCCAGATGAAGTACTCCATGTGGATGAACGAGGCGGCGGCAGCCAGGTCCTGCTCGAGCCGCGCGAACTTCTCGGCGCCGGTCGCGTAGATCTCGACGCCGGTGGCCGGCAGCGGCCGGGAGCCGCTCTCCATTCGTATCGTCGCCGAGATGTCGGCCGCGAAGGTGCCGCCGTACCGCTCCGTGAATCGCTCCTGAGTGGCGGCGTTGCGCTCGTAGACGGGCCGCATCTTGGCCTTGACGGCCGCTACGTATCCCTCGGCCCAGTGGCGGCGGGCGGTGATCACCTTCCAGTCCCTGCCGAAGAACAGAAAGAAGACGAGACCGATGACGGGCAGAAAGATCAGCACGAAGAGCCAGATCAGCGTGCTGCTGGGCTCGCGATTGTCGTAGATGAGCAAAACGACGACGACCGCCCAGTACACGACGAGCGGCACCAGGAGCCACCACGGCACGGTCCCGAACGGGCCCAGGTGCAGAATCGCCGGGTGTATGGAGAGCAGGGTCACGTGGGCCTCAGACGCCGGTCTCGACAGCGACCTTGCCCAGCTTGATGGCCCTGCTCAGGAGCGCGTAATCGCGCTCGGCCTGATCGGCGTAGGCCCTGGCGAAGTCGGCGACGGCCCGATCGAAGGCGTCGCCGGCGCCCAGGTAGGCGGCGATCGCCATGCGATCGCCGGAACGCGCGTGGGCGCGCGCCAGCGTCCAGCCGCAGAGCCCGGCGTACAGCTCGAGACCGGCCGGCCGGACCTGCTCTGCTGGGATCGCCGCCTTCATGTCGTGCAGCTGCCGCCAGTAGAGGTCGCGGCGCTGCGCCCCGCCGCCCCGCACCCAGCCCAGAAAGATGTCGCTGGCCGCCTGCATCAGGCGCTGGCCGGCGACCACGCGATGGCCGTGATTGCTGTAGCGGCTGCGACCCGCCCAGGGTTCGAGCACCGACGGTCCGGCCTCTTTGAGTTGCAGGATCAGGGGGTCGCCGTCGTCGCGGCCCATGAGCAGCACGACGAGGTCTCGTGTGCCCACGCTGCCCACGCCGACCACCTTGAAGGCGAGGTCGACGAAGGTGTAACGGTCGAGCAGCGTGCGCCAGTCGTCGGAGAGCGTCCGGCGGTAGTCGGCGAAGGCGCGGCGACCGGCGCCGGCCAGGTCGGCCTGATCGGGGCCGAGGTGGACGATCAGCGGTGGTCTGTCGACGAAGCGCGGCACACCGTCGACGACGGTCGTGAGCTTGTCGAAAGCCTGCAGGCTGTCGTGGGCGCGCGCCTTGGCGAGCATCGTCGCGGTCGTCTTGGTCCGTGCCCCGGCGGTCTCCTGGGCCAGGGCCAGGGCGTCGTCGGCGGTCACCCGCGAATACCATACGGCGCGGTTGTCCGCCGCCGCGTAACGCGCCATCCAGGTGCGGTACGAGCACACCGCGGCGAGCGCCGCGTCGCGGCCCTGAGCGGTCGTGAAGCCTCTGTGGCGAGCCGCGAGGACGACGCTCGCGGCCAGCCGCTTGACGTCCCACTCCCACGGGCCGGGTAGCGTCTCGTCGAAGTCGTTCACGTCGAAGATCAGCGTGCGGTCGGGCGCGCCGAAGACGCCGAAGTTCATGAGGTGGGCGTCGCCGCAGAGCTGCACCCGCAGGCCGGAGACCGGTGTGCCGGCGAGGTCGGCGGCCATCACCAGGGCGGCGCCGCGGTAGAACGTGAACGGCGACACCGACATGCGGCCCCAGCGGATCGGCACGAGCTCGGGTACGCGCTCGGCGTCCTGGCCGCGCAACAGGGCGATGGGGTCGGCCCGGTCGGGCGGCGGCTGCCAGGCGGCGTGCGCGGCGCGCGGCGTCGCCTTGCGGGCCGCCTTGCCCAGGGCGGCGTGCTCGCGGGCCGGCAGCCAGCCGTCACGCACGACCCCTTGCGGCCCGCCCTCGAGCTGTGCCGCGCGCTCTTCGGCAGCCACGATCCTGGCGGCCGGCGTCTCTGCCGCGCTGCGCTTGCTCATCGCTCATCGCCCCCTGTCGATGGTGAGTGACGGCGCGCTCAGGTGCGTCGCATCCCCCGCCGGCGGGCGCGACGGTGCGTGCCGGCGACCGAGACCGGCGACAGCGGCCGGCCGAAGGGGTCGATGAACAGCGAGCACGAGCTCGACCTGCTGGGCACGCTGCCCTCGAGCACGGCGATCTTGTAGGTGACGACGTCGCCTTCGAGCCGCGGCTCCGCCAGCACGAAGATGGCGTCCTCGATCGCCTCGGCGTCGTTCAAGAACGACAGCACCGCGTTCGGCGGGTCGTCGGCGAAGCTGTTCTCGCCCTCGGCCCACAGCTCGACGAACTGCTGCGGCGTGAGATGCCCCACGACGCGCTCCGGCCGATCCGAGAAGAACAGCGTCGCCGGCGACAGCCCATGCAGCGTGAGGCGCTCGCCGTCGAAGGTCATCTCGTGCGCCGACTGCACGAACATCGCGCTCATCTGCTCGAGCTGTTCTTCGATGTCAGAGGTCATGACGGGCCACCTTTCGGTCCGCGGTGACGGCCGGCGCGCCGCGCCGGCCCCTGGAGTCGTGAGGGCACTGTCTCCCGCGCGCGGCGCGGTCACACTACACCCGCGCGCAACGCGGTCACACCATCTCACACCGTCGGGCGCTGCGCTGCGGCTTCGCGTTCGGCGGCGGCCAGCTCCGCCGCGAACTCGCCATGCTTGACGTCGAGCTGCTTGACGACGCGCCGCCGCGCGCCCGACAGGATGCGTTCGGTCTGTTCGCGGAGTGCCGGCGAGCCTATCACGAGGAGCGCCGCGTCGCCCGAGTCGAGCGCCTCGCCGAGCTCCATCACGTCGGCCCGCGACATGCCCTTCCACAGGTGCCCGCCGAGGCCGCCGGCGAGGCCTCCGACGATCGCCGAGCCGATGATCGAGGGCGGGAACAGCAAGCCCAGCACGGCGCCAGCGCCGATCCCCGTCCAGGCCGCATTGCGGGTAGGCTGCTCGTGCTTGTGCAGCCGCACGGCGCCGCGTTCGTCCTTTTCGACCAGGGCTGCATCGTAAGTGCCGACCCGTCCCGAGCGATGCAGCTCGGCGAGCTCCTCGAAGTCCTGCTCGGCACGGGCCGCGCCGTCGTAGACCCCCAGGTAGAGGACGAGTCCGTCGGTCGCCATCTCAGGGGCTCGCTGAGGTCGTCGGCGACGTCGTCGGCGACGTCGTCGATGGGCCGGTCGAGATGACGATCGTCACCGTCGTGCCGGGCTGGGCCAGCAGTCCGCTCTGCGGCGTCTGGTCACTGACGTTGCCGGCCGGCACCGTCGCGCTGGGGACCTGGTCGACCACCACCGCAAAGCCCGCGGACTGCAGCGCCGCGACGGCCTGCGACTGGCTCTTGCCGGTCACGTTGGGCACGGCCGTCGCCGACGAACTGGCCGAAGGCGCGGGCCCTCGGGAGATGGTGATCGCGATCTGCGAACCGGCCGGCGCGGTGGTGCCCGCGTTGGGGGCCTGATCGACGACCGTCCCCGATGGTCCCGAGGCGCTGTAGATCTGGGCGACATGGCCCAGCGCCAGGCCGGCGCTGGTGATCGCGGCGCTCGCCGCCGCCTGGGTCATGCCCTCGACACCGGGCACCGTCTGCACGCTCGTCCCCACGGCGACCAGGTTCACGGCGGAGCCGTGCTTGGCTTGTATCCCGGCGTCGGGGTTCTGCGCCAGGACGGTGCCCTGCGGCTTGCCGATGCCCTGCTGGTAGCTGACCGCGCCGAGCTTGAAGCCGGCGTTGCTGAGCGTTGTCGAGGCGGCCGTCAGTGCGCCGCCGACGACGCCGGGGACGGGGCCTTTTTGGGCGAAGACCCCGGTCGCCCACAGCACGGCCATCACGACCGCGAGCGCCGCGACGCCCGCCACGACCCACGGCCAGATCTTGCGTTTGGGGGCGACGGCCACGCGCCGGGGCGGCGGCGCGACCTGACTCGCCTGGAGCTCGTTCTCGAGCGCCTGAAAGAGCTCGCGGCCCGAGGCGTAGCGGTCTTCGGGGGCCTTGGCCAGCGCCCGAAGTACGATACCCTCCAGCGAGGCCGACACCGCCGGGCTGAGCCGTCGCGGCGGCACGACCGGCGCGCCGACGTGGTCCTGGGCCACCACGAAGGCGTTCTGGCCGTCGAACGGCAGGCGCCCGGTGAGGAGCTGGTAGAGCACCACGCCGAGGCTGTACACGTCGGAGGCCGGCGCCAGCGGGCGCCCGAGCGCCTCTTCGGGACTCACGTAGGCGGCGTTGAGGGGCGCGGCCTGCTCGGTCAGGTCGGCGCCGCCCTGCGCTTGCGCGAGGCCGGCGTCGACCACCACGACATTGCCGACGGGCGTCTGGATAAGGGTGCTCGGCTTGACGCTCCCGTGGACGATGCCGCGCTCGTGCAGGCCGGCCAGGCCGAGCGACGCCTGCGCGCCCAGGGCTGCTACGGTCTGCGACGACAGCGCGCCCGCCTCGGCCAGCACGCGGCCGAGGTCCGCCCCCCCGACGGGTGCGGTGGCGAGCTTGACGAACTGGCCCTGCTCCTCCCAGGCCAGCACGGACTCGTTGTGCGGACCGGCCACGCCGGCCACCCGGGCGATGGCGCGCACGAACATGTCGGGGGCAACCGGTCTGACCGTCTTGACTACCACTTCGGCGCCCTCGGCGGTGACTGCCCGCTGGGCCTTGAGGGCGTCGCCGGGCGGCAGGTCGCCGACGATCGTGTAGGTCTGCTCGAACCCGTTGGCCATCGTCGCCTCCGCTCCTTTCTTCGCCCTGGTCCAAGACACGCCCGGCGTCGAGCCCCGTGACCACGCGGCCGGGTCGCCCGCACCGCTCCTGTTCGTACCATGCCCGCCACGAGCCGAAGAGGCGACCGTTGTCGCGATGTCGGTCGTCGGGGCGGCGGCGCGCGCTTCAAAAAGTCGAGCGGGCGTCGGGGCGCCGCCGCCGGCGCCCCGACGCCCGCTTTTGCGACGGCGCTACGGCAGGCCGGCGACGACGTGCTCCAGCAGCCGGATCAGCGGCGCCGGATAGATGCCCAGGAACAGCACGAGCCCGGCGACCACGATCAGCACCGCGTCGCTCGCCCGGCTGCCGGCGATCGCCCCCAGACGCGCCGGCCGCGGCGCCGAGGGCAGCGCCTGCGGCTGCTCCACGTACATCGCCACGACGATGCGCGTGTAGTAGTAGAGCCCGATCGTGCTCGTGGCGACGAGCACGATCAGCAGCCACCAGAGCTGCGAGCGCGCCCCGGCGTTGACCACGTAAAACTTGCCCAGAAACCCGACCGTCAGCGGTATGCCGGCCAGCGAGAAAAGCACCAGGGCGAAGGTCGCGGCCAGCAGCGGCCGCCGGGCGGCGAGGCCGCGGTAGTCGTCGATCCGGTCGGCGTCGCGCTCGGCGCCCGACAGCTCGGCGACGACGCCGAAGGCGCCGAGCGTGGTGACGAAGTAGGCGACGAGGTAAAAGCCGACCGCCACCGCCGCCGTCCGGCCGACCGCCAGGAAGGCGACCAGGATGTAGCCGAGATGGGCGATCGACGAGTAGGCCAGCAGGCGCTTGACGTTGCTCTGCAGCAGCGCCAGCAGGTTGCCGGCGATCATCGATGCGGCCGCGATGGCGGCGAAGACGATCCACACGGTGTCGTGGGGGTTGAGGCTCACCCCGCGGAAGTAGCGCAACAGCAGAGCGACCATGGCACCCTTGGAGACCGTGGCCACGAAGGCCGTCACCGGCGCCGGCGCGCCCTGGTAGATGTCGGGCGTCCACATGTGAAAGGGCACCACGCCGAGCTTGAAGCCGATGCCGACGATGATGAGGACAAAGCCGCCGACCAGCAGCGACGTGTCCGCCGCTCCGCCGCCGGTCACGTGCAGCAGGGCAAAGCCGTTCAGGCTCATGGTGCCGAGCTCGGCGTAGACCAGCGCCATGCCGAACAGCAGGAACGCGGCGGTCGCGGCGGCCAGTACGAGATACTTCACGCCGGCTTCGATGAAGTCCGCGTGCAGCCGCGGGTAGGCGATCAGCGTGTAGAGCGAGACGCTCAGCACCTCGAGGCCCAGAAAGAACGAGGCGAAGTGGGTCGAGGCGACCAGCGTCGCGCCGCCCAGCGTGGCCAGGAGCAGCAGCGTGTAGTAGTCGTGCGGGTGCGACTCGCGGCGCTCGAGGTAGCCGTACGAGAGGAGCACGACGCCGGCGGTGGTGAGCACGAGCAGGCCGATGAAGAACAGTGTGTAGTCGTCGAGCAGCAGCAGCTCGGTGACCTGACGGCCGCCGCGGGCGGCGGTGACCGGCAGCATGGCGAGCGTCCAGGCGAGACCGCCGAGCGTGAGCCCGACCGTGAGCCGGTGGCTCGTGTGGAACGTGCCGGCCAGCATGACGACGACCGCCGAGAGGGTCAGCGCGATGAACGGCAGCAGCGTGACGACGCCGGCGGCGGTCACTGCGCGTCTCCGGACATCGAGACGGCGCCCGCGTCGGAGCCGGTCGGAGCCGCACGCGTCGTCGGCGGCGGCAGAAGCACGGCGGATGACGGCGGCGGTGCGCCGCGGACGGCGCGCTGCTGCAGGGCGGCCAGGCCGGGCCGCACGGCGTTAAATAGCGGCTGCGGGTAGACGCCCAGCCACAGCAGCGGGGCGGCCATGGCGGCCAGCATGACGCCCTCGCGCAGCGTCAGATCGGGCATCGTTACGGCCGGCGTCTCGCGGCCCTGGAAGACGCGCTGAATGAGCCAGAGCGAGTAGATCGTGGCGGCCACCAGACCGAACGCGGCCAGCACGGTGGCCGGCTCGCTCACCCTCCACGAGCCGATCAGTATGAGGAACTCGGCGACGAAGTTGCCCAGGCTGGGCAGCCCCAGCGAGGCCAGGGCGAACACCAGCGCGACGGCGCCCATGCGCGGTGCGGTCAGCCACAGGCCGCCCATCTTGTCCATGTCGCGGGTGTGCAGGCGTTCCTGCATGAGGCCGACGATGGCAAACAGCGCGCCGGTCGAGAAGGCGTGGCAGACGATCTCCAGCACGGCGCCCTGCAGGGCCAGCGTGTTCCAGGCGAAGATCGCCAGCAGCACGAAGCCCATGTGGCTGACGCTGGTGTAGGCGACGAGGCGCTTGAGGTCGCGCTGGGCGAAGGCCAGCACGGCGCCGTAGAGGATGCCGAGCACGGCGAGGCCCATGAACACCGGCGCCGCCCGGAACGCGGCCTGGGGGAACAGCGGCACCATGAAGCGGATCATCCCGTAAGCGCCGATCTTGATCAGCAGGCCGGCCAGCACCAGGCTGCCGGCGGTCGGGGCCTGCGTGTGGGCGTCGGGCAGCCAGGTGTGCAGCGGCACGGCCGGCAGCTTTACGGCGAAGGCGGCAAAGAAGCCCAGCATGAGCCAGGTCGCGGTGGCCATCGACAGATGCGTGCCGAGCAGCTGCAGGTAGTCGAAGGTGTAGACGCCGGTCTGGCGGCCGTGAATGACGTAGAGCGCCAGGATGGCGACGAGCATGAGCAGGCCGCCGATCTGCGTGAACAGGAAGAACTTGACGGCCGCATATACGCGGCGCTCGTGGCCCCAGAGGGCGATCAGGAAGAACATGGGGACGAGCATCATCTCGAACAGGAAGTAGAAGAGGAACAGGTCGAGGGCCGTGAACACCCCGACCAGGGCGGCGATCGTCCAGAGCAGCATGAAGTGGAAGAAGCCCACCCGGGTGGTGACCTCGCGCCACGACGACAGCACGGCCAGCAGGCCGAGCGCGTAGCAGAGTGTGACCATCACCAGGCTGAGGCCGTCGGCGGCCACGAAGAAGCTGATGCCGAGCTGCGGCACCCAGGCGACGTGCACGCTGGCCACGAACGGCCCGTGGCCGGAAAGCGCGAAGTCCGGCGCCTTGACGATCCACACCACGGCGAGGGCCAAAAGGCCGGCGCCCATCGCCAGCACCGACACCCAGCGGGCGACGTGCGGCCGGCGGCGGCCGGCGATCCAGGCGGCGACGCCGGCGACGAAGGGCCAGGCGATCAGGGCGATCAGGATCACAGCGACACCGCGTTCATCGCAGCACCACCAGCAGAACGCCGACCGCGACGCCGAGGCCGATGACGAACAGATACCAGCGCACGAGCCCGTTCTGGGTGGCGCTCAGGGTCCGCCAGCCGGCGCGCGTGAGCCGCGCGAGGGCGTCGACGGGAGGCTCGAAAAGGTCGTCGCGGCTCAGGTGCGCGAACCACAGGAACGGAATCTCGAAGGCGTAGCGGTAGAGCCGGTCGAAGCCCCAGCCGCCCAAAAAGTAGCGCGCCGCGGCCGAGGTCTGGGCCTCGGGCGCCTCCTGGCGACGGCGCTCGTAGAGCAGCCAGGCCAGGCCGATGCCGGCCAGCGCCACGACGCCCGGCACGAACGTGGTCCACAGGGCGCCGGCCAGGCCGCCGTGGCGCAGCGGCGCGGCCGGCAGCACCGGCGCGACGAACTCCTCGAGCTTCTGCAGGTGGGCCCAGCCGCGCGGAATGTCGATCAGGCCGCCGACGATGGCCAGCGCGGCCAGCACGAACAGCGGCAGGCGCACGGCCCAGCCGGCGCGAAAACCGGCCCGCGGCTCGGTGCGGGCCGGACCGAAGAAGACCACGAACACGGCCCGGAACGCATAGAGGCCGGTCAGCAGCGAACCGACGATGCCCGCGATCCATAGCCACACGCCGCCCTCGGTCGACTGCAGGGCGCGGTCGATGATGAGGTCCTTGCTGTAGAAGCCGGAGGTCACGACCGGCAGGGCGGCCAGCGCCGCGGCGCCGACCAGGAAGGTCCAGAAGGCGACCGGCAGGCGGGTGCGCAGGCCGCCCATCCTGAAGATGTCGTGTTCGTCGTCGAGAGCCTCGATCACGACCCCGGCCGACAGAAAGAGCAG
>PLTW01000075.1:6868-55433 GCA_003164655.1 Actinomycetota bacterium | reverse complement strand
GCACGCCGATGATCGTGAGCGCCGACGTGATGATCTGCGTGAGGCTCTGCTGCAGCGACTGCGAGATGTTGTCGATGTCGTTGGTCATGCGGCTGAGCACGTCGCCGTGGGAGTGGTCGTCGAAGTAGCGCAGCGGCAGTCGGGCGAGCTTCAAGTCGACGTCGCGGCGCAGGCGGAACATGGTGCGCTGCGCCGCCCCTGCCATGATGTACGCCTGGCCCCAGCCGAAGAGGGCGCTCAACAGGTAGATGCCGACCAGCAGCAGCAGGGTGTGTCCGATGGCGCCGAAGTCGACGCCGTGCCCCGGGTGGAGATGCATGGCCGACAGCATCTTCGCCAGCGTCGACTCGCCCTTGGCCTTGAGCCCGGCGACGGCCTGCGCCTGCGTCATGCCGGCCCGCAGTTTCTTGCTGGCGACGCCCTCGTAGAGGGTGTTCACCGCGTTGCCCAGGATCTTGGGCCCGAGGACGGCGAAGGTCACGCTCACGACGGCGAGCAGCAGCACGACGACGATGCGCGCCCGTTCAGGCCTGAGCATACCCACGATGCGCTTGAGCGTGCCGCGGAAGTCTTTGGCCTTCTCGGTCGGCCTGGCGAGCGCCCCGGCAGGTCCGCCGCCGCCGGGGCCGCGCTGCCTGGGGGGTGGGGTCGGCACCTGTTCGGCGCGCGGTCCCTTGCCCTCGGACGACGGCTGACGGCTGCTCATGCCACGCCCTCCGCGCCGAGCTGCGACTCCACGATCTCGCGGTAGGTCGTGCTTGTCTTGAGGAGCTCCTCGTGCGTGCCCTTGCCGGCGATCGTCCCGTCCTCGAGCACGATGATCTGGTCGGCGTGCATGACCGTGCCGACGCGCTGGGCGACGATGATCACCGTCGCGTCGGTCGTCTCCTTCTTGAGAGCTGCGCGCAGTCGGGCGTCGGTCGTGAAGTCGAGCGCCGAGAAGCTGTCGTCGAAGATCTGGATCTTGGCCTTCTTGGCGAGCGCCCGGGCGATGGCGAGGCGCTGGCGCTGGCCGCCCGAGACGTTGGCGCCGCCCTGGTCGACCTCAGCCTCGAGCCCCTCGGCCATCTCGGTCACGAAGTCGGTGCTCTGGGCGACGTCGAGGATGTGCCAGAGCTCCTCGTCGGAGGCCTCCTCGTCGCCGAAGCGCAGGTTGTCGGCCACCGTGCCGCTGAACAGGAAGGCCTTCTGCGGCACCAGCCCGATCCTCTGCCACAGGTCCTGGAGCTCCAGGACCCGCACGTCCATGCCGTCCACGAGCACGCTTCCGGCGGTGACGTCGTAGAAGCGCGGGATGAGGTTGATGAGCGTGCTCTTGCCGCTGCCGGTGCTGCCGACGATGGCGGTCACCTGACCGGGGCCTGACGTGAAGCTGATGTGGCTCAGCACCGGCTCTTCGGCGCCGGGGTAGCGGAACTCCACGTCTCTGAACTCGACGTGGCCCCTCACCGGGGCGTCGATGACCGGCGTCTCTGCGTCCTTGACCGAGATCTCGGCGTGCAGCACCTGCTGGATGCGCTCGGCCGAGGCCGAGGCCCGCGGCACCATGATCAGCATGATGGTGGCCATGAGCACCGACATGAGGATGATCTGGATGTACATGAGGAAGGCGGTGAGGTCGCCGATCGGCATGCCGTGATTGGCGACCTGGATGCTGCCGAACCAGACGATGGCCACGGTGGAGAGGCTGAGGATCAGGGTCAGGACCGGCATCATCAGGGCGAACAGCCGCATCACGCGCAACGTCGTCCCGGTGAGGTCCTCGTTGGCGACGTGGAAGCGCTGCTCCTCGTAGTCGACGCGGTCGAAGGCGCGGATCACGCGCACGCCGCTCAGCACCTCGCGCGTGACCTGGTTGATGCGGTCGATCTTCTTCTGCATCGACCTGAAGAGCGGCAGGGCCCGGGTCATTACGAGGCCGATAAAGACGCCCATGATCGGCACGGCGACCAGGATCACACTCGAGAGCGGCACGTCGAGGCGCAGCGCCATGATGATGCCGCCGATCGCCATGATCGGCGCCGCCAGCGTGAGGTTGAGCATCATCAGCACGACCATCTGCACCTGCTGCACGTCGTTGGTCGAGCGCGTGATCAGCGAGGGCGTGCCGAAGTGGTTGAGCTCGGCCTGCGAGAAGCTCTCGACCTTGCGGAAGAGAGCGCCGCGCACGTCGCGGCCGAAGGCCATGGCCGTCTTNNGATGTAGTGCGTGTCGCCCTTGACGATACCGTTGTTGACGAGGTCGGCGTTGAGCGTGGGCAGGTAGAGGTTGGTGATCGCCTGCACGAACAGCAGACCAAGCACGAGCAGGATCTGCCGCCAATAGGGGATCAGGCGCTCTTTGAAAAGCCCGATCACGCCGAAGGCCGCTTGCGGGCGGCGAGCGCCGTGGTGATGTTGGCACTCAGAGCTTCGAGCAAACGGCCCAGCTCGCGGCGATCGTGCTCCGACAGCGCCCCGACGGTCTCGTTGATCTGAGCCGCGGACACGGTCCGCAACTCGGCCTCGAGCTCGTGCCCGGCTGTGGTGAGGTGAACCCGTGTGAGCCGCTGGTCGTGCTCGTCGGGCCGGCGCTCGATGGCGCCGGCCTTCTCCATGGCCTGCAGCATCTTGCTCACGGTGGGCGGCGCCAGGTGCAGGGAGTCGGCGAGGTCGCGCTGGGTGACGTCGTCGTTGGCCGCCAGGAACCGCAGGCAGAAGGCCTGGCCGGGGTGGGTGTCGATCTCGGCCAGGGCGGCGATCATGAGCTGGCGATGCAGCCGCAGCGCGTTCACGAAGGCGCGAAAGACGCGCATCGAAAGCTCGTCGACGCCCTCGAGCTCGGTGAGCGCCATCTTGAACGCAGCATCGGCGTGGGCCACGGCGCACCTCCTTCGATCGTTCGACGACACGGGATCGCGGTAAACGTTAGCATACTAACCATTAGCCCGCAAACAATGCCGGTGGTGGTGGACGGAGGGACTGTTCCCCCACCGCGCTCGCTTGCGACAACGCTGTTCGCACCTCGTGAGGATGGGTATCACGACTGCGGCAACCGGCCCGGCCGGCCCTGGGGTGCCCGGCGCGTAGCGGCGCCCACCTTCGCGCCGGCTGACTGGCGATGGCCCGCGGCGCGGTTGCCCGTCGCGGGGCGTTTGCACTATCATCGCGAGGAATATGGACTGGGGCGCGCCTCGCCCCCCGCGCCGGGCCCGAGCCGGTGTGCCGGCGAGCGGGCGCGCCGCAGGTCGCCGCAGCATTCGAGAGGGGAGTGCGCACATGAGGGTCTCGGTCGTCGTGGGTGTCTCGCAGCTCGACCTCGCTCGCCTGCAGTTCGCGGCGACGAGCATCTACCACTTTCTGTTCGTCCCGGTCACGATCGGTCTCGCGTTTCTGGTGGCCCTTCTTCAGACCGCCTGGCACCGCCGGGGCGACGAGGACTACCTGCGCCTGACGCGCTTCTTCGGCACGCTGCTGCTGATCAACGTCGCGGTCGGCGTGGTCACCGGCCTGGTGCAGGAGTTCCAGTTCGGCATGGCGTGGTCGTCGTACTCGCGCTTCGTCGGCGACGTCTTCGGCGCGCCGCTGGCCATCGAAGGCCTCGCCGCGTTCTTTCTGGAATCGACCTTTATCGGCCTCTGGATCTTCGGCTGGGGCCGGCTGCCCAGGGGCGTCCATCTGGCGACCATCTGGCTGGTCGCCCTGGGCACCGTACTGTCGGCGGCCTTCATCATGGCCGCCAACTCCTGGATGCAGCATCCGGTGGGCTACCGGATCGACCCGCAGACCGGTCGCGCTCAGCTCACCAGCATCTGGGCCGTGCTCGGTAACCCGCTGTTCCTGTGGGCCTACGCCCACGTCCTGCTGGCCTCGCTGGTCACCGGCGGCGCCCTCATGCTGGCCGTGTCGGCCTGGCATCTGCGTCGGCGCTCCGACCCGCGCGTCTTTCGCAAGACCGCCAAGGTCGCGCTGATCGTGCTCGTGCCGGCGGCGTTCCTGGCGATGTTCGTCGGCAGCATGCTCGGCACCACCGGCACGACCTACCAGCCCATGAAGATCGCCGCCGGCGAGGCGCTCTGGAACACCGCCCAGCCCGCCCCGTTCACGCTCGTGCAGATCGGCGGGTACACCGCCGGCAACCCCAAGCCGTCGTTTGCCATCAGGATCCCCCACTTGCTGTCGCTGCTGGCCACCAACTCCTGGAACGGCAAGGTCCAGGGCATGAACCAGCTCAACGCCCAGCAACAGCAGCAGTACGGCCCGGGCGACTACAGGCCGAACGTGTTCGTCGCCTTCTGGTCGATGCGCGTCATGGCCTACCTCGCCGGCCTTACGTTTTTGCTGGCGCTATGGGGGGCGTGGCTGCTGCGCCGCCAGAAAGCCGAGACCGCGAAATGGTTCCTGCGTCTCGCCGTCTGGGCCGTGATCCTGCCCTTCCTGATGAACACGGCCGGCTGGATCCTCACCGAGAACGGCCGTCAGCCCTGGATCGTCCAGGGACTCCAGCTCACCAGGAACGGCGTCTCACCGACGGTGAGCGCGACCACGATCGCCATCAGCCTGGTGATCTTCGTCCTGCTCTACGGCGTCATGGCGCTCGTCGACGCGGTGCTCATGATCAGGTTCGCGCGCCGGCCGCTCGGTCCGCTGCCGGAGCTCGATGAGCGTGCCGTTCCCGTCCCCGCGATGACGTACTAAAGGAGGCCGGCCATGTCGCTTGCGATACTCTGGTTCGTAGTGCTCGCCATCCTGTGGTGCGGCTTTCTGTTCCTCGAAGGGTTCGACTTCGGCGTCGGCATGCTGCACGACTTCGTCGGCACGAACGACCTCGAACGGCGCGTCGCGATCAACACGATCGGGCCCGTATGGGACGGCAACGAGGTCTGGCTGATCGTCGCCGGCGCCGGCATGTTCGCCGCCTTCCCGGACTGGTATGCGACCATGTTCTCGGGCTTCTATCTGGCGCTCGTGCTGTTGCTGGTGGCGCTCATCATCCGCGGCGTGTCGTTCGAGTTTCGCCACCAGCTCGACAGCGCCGGCTGGCACTGGCTGTGGGACGGCGCCATGACCCTCGGCAGCTTCCTCATTCCCGTGCTGGTCGGCTGCGCCCTGGGCAACCTGCTGCGCGGCGTACCGATCGACGCACACCACGAGTACACCGGCAGCTTCTGGACGCTGCTCAATCCCTACTCGCTGTTCGTCGGCCTGACCGTGATGCTGCTGTGCCTGGTGCACGGCGCTACGTTCCTGGCGCTCAAGACCAAGGGCGTCGTACAGGACCATGCCGAGCAGGTCGGCGGCTGGATCGCGCCGCTCGCCGCCCTGTTCGTCATCGGCTTCGCGATCTGGACGCCGGCGCTGGCCGGTCATGTCGCTCGCGCCCCGGTGCCTATCCTCGCCGCCCTGGCCGCCCTGGCCGCGGTGTGGCTCATCCGCGCCCATCGCGACGGCTGGGCCTTCGTCGCCACTGGCGTCGCCGTGCTCGCCACGGTGGCCACGATCTTCGTGTTCCTCTATCCGCACGTGATGGTCTCGAGCACCAGCGCGGCCAACAGTCTCACCATCACCAACGCCTCGTCGTCGGCGTACACCCTGAAAGTCATGACGGTGGTCACGGCGATCTTCTTTCCCATCGTCCTCATCTACCAGGGCTGGACTTTCTACGTGTTCCGCCGGCGGATCGGCGTCGGCGATCTGCAGCACAGCGGCTCGGGCGACGCTACGCCCGGCGCCGGCGCGGCAGGCTCCGCGGGAGCGCCCGCGGGTCGCTGACCCGCTGTGAAGACGCTCGATCCGCGGCTGCTGCGCACGACCCGCGGAGCGCGCCGGGCGCTCGCCGCCGACGTCGCCCTCGGGCTGCTTGCGACCGTGGCTCTGCTCGCCCAGGCGACGCTGTTTGCCTACGCCGTGTCGCAGGCCTTCGCCGGCCGCGCCCTGGCCTCGGTGGCCGCAGCGCTCGGCCTGCTGGCGGCGCTCGCCGTGGCCCGCGGTCTGCTCGCCTGTGCCTTCGAGTCGACCGGACGCCGGGCCGCCGCCGGCATCATGTCGCAGCTGCGCCTCGCGCTCGTGGAGCGCCGGCTGGCCGACTCACCGACGGCCGCCGACGGCGCCGAGTCGGGCGAGGTGGCGACGGCCGCCGTCCAGGGGGTCGACGCCCTCGAGACCTACTTCGCCCGCTATCTTCCCCAGCTCGTCCTGGCGGTCCTGGTGCCCCTGGCGGTGCTCGCCTGGACCGTGGCCGTCGACCCCACCTCGGCGCTGATCATGGCCCTGACGCTGCCGCTCATCCCGCTATTCATGTGGCTGATCGGGCGCTACACGCAGGGCAGGACGCGCGCCCGCTGGCGCGCGCTGGCGCGCCTGTCCAACCACTTCCTCGACGTCATGCGCGGGCTCGCCACGCTGCGCGCCTTCAACCGCGGCGAGGTCCAGGCGGAGCGTATCGCGGCCGTGAGCGAGGAGTACCGGCGCACCACCATGCAGACCCTGCGCGTCGCCTTCGTCTCGGGCGCCGTGCTCGATCTCGCGGCCACGCTGGCCACCGCGCTGGTCGCCGTGACGCTGGGGCTGCGCCTGGTCGACGGCGCGGTGACCCTGCGCGCGGCGCTCACCGTGCTGCTGCTGACGCCCGAGCTCTACGTGCCCCTGCGCGCCCTCGCCCTGCAGTTCCACGCCAGCGCCGACGGTCTCGCCGCCGCCGAGCGCATTCTCGACCTGATCGACGCGCCTCTTACCGCGACCGCCGGCGGCGCCTCGCCGCCCGCGACCTGGCAGAGCGTCGGTCTCGACGGTGTGTGCCTGGCCAACCCGGGTCGCCCGGGGCGCGTGCTCGACGGCGTCGCCCTGGGGATCCGCCGCGGCGAGGTCGTCGCCCTGGTCGGGCGCAGCGGTTCGGGCAAGACGACCCTCGCCGCGCTGCTGCTGGGGCTGCGCCGCCCAGACGCCGGCAGGGTCACGGTGGACGGCATCGACCTCGCCGGGCTCGACGTCGCGGCCTGGCGCCGCCAGGTATCGTGGGTGCCGCAGCACCCGACCCTGTTCCACGGCAGCGTAGCCCACAACATCGCCCTCGGCATCGACGGAGCGACCGGGCCCCGGATCGAGCGGGCGGCACGGCTGGCCGGCGCCGACGAGTTCGTGCGCGAGCTGCCGCGGGGCTACGACACGACCATCGGCGAGGGCGGCCGCAGCCTCTCCGCCGGTCAGACGCGGCGCATCGCCCTGGCGCGGGCCCTGGTGCGCGACGCCCCCCTGCTGATCCTCGACGAGCCGACGGCCGACCTCGACGCCGAGAGCGCCGCCGTGGTCGCCGCGGCCATCGGCGAGGCGCGCCAAGGCCGGGCGGTGCTGGTCATCGAGCACCTCCCGGCCCTGGCCCGCCTCGCCGACCGCGTCGTGCGCCTGGCCGACGGCAAGGCGACCGTCGAGAGGGGCGCGGCGACCGCATGAGGACGCTGCTCGAGCTTCTGCGCATCAGCCGGCTACCGCGCGCGCGGGTCGCGGCGTCGGTCGCCCTCGGGGCGCTGGCCGTCCTGTCCGGCGTCGGGCTGATGGCCTTCGCCGGCTATCTGATCTCGCGCTCGGCGGAGCGGCCGCCGGTGCTCTCCCTGACCGTGGTCATCGTCGCCGTGCGTTTCTTCGGGCTGGCCCGGCCCCTGGCCCGCTACTGCGAGCGCCTGACCTCGCACGACCTGGCCTTTCGCCTGCTGGCGCACATGCGCGTGGCCTTTTTTGCGATGCTCGAACCCCTCGTTCCGGCCCGCCTCGAAGGCTACCGCAGGGGCGACCTGCTGGCCCGCATGGTCGGCGACGTCGATGCCCTGCAGAACCTTTTTCTGCGCGGGCTCACGCCGCCGCTCGTGGCGCTGCTTTCGGGAGCGGTCGCGGTCGCGGTCTGCGCCGCGTACCTGCCCGCCGCGGGACTCGTCCTGGCGGCCGGCCTGCTGGCCGGCGGCGTCGCCGTGCCCGTCGTGGCGGCGCTTGCCGGGCGCCGCTACGGCGCCCGGCAAGCCGGGGCTCGCGGCGAGCTCACGGTGGAGCTGGTCGAGCTTTTGCGGGGCGCTCCCGAGCTCGTCGTGCTCGGCGCCGACGGGGCGGCGCTGGCGCGCGTCGCGGCGCTCGACGCCGAACTGACGCGCCTCGCCCGCGGCGAGGCCCTGGCGGCGGGCCTGGTCGAGGGGCTCGGGGTCGCCGTCGTGGGTCTGACGGTCGCCGGCGTGCTCGCCGTCTGCATCGCGGCGATTGCCGCCGGCACGCTCGATCGCGTGCTGGTAGCCACCCTGGCGCTGCTGGCCATGGCGTCGTTCGAGGCCGTGGCGCCGTTGCCCGCGGCGGCCCTGCGCCTGCAGGCGACCCTCGCCGCGGGCCGGCGCCTGCTGGCGCTGGCCGGCCGCGAACCGGCGGTGACCGACCCTGCCCGGCCGGCGCCGCGTCCCGCCGGGTCGGAGGCCGCACTCGAGCATGTCGGGTTCGCCTACGGCGGCGACGAGAGCTGGGACCTGAGCGCCGTCGACCTGCGACTCACCCCCGGACACCGGGTCGCCCTCGTCGGCCGTTCGGGCGCCGGCAAGAGTACCGTCGCCGCCCTGCTCGTGCGTTTTCTGGACCCCGGCGAGGGTCGTGCCGCCCTGGGCGGCGTCGATCTGCGCGCTCTGTGCCAACGCGACGTGCGCTCGCGGATCACCCTCGATGCGCAAGACGCCTATCTGTTCTCGACCACCATCCGCGAGAACGTACGCCTGGCGCGACCCGAGGCGAGCGATGCCGAGATCGAGCAGGCGCTGCAGCGCGCCCGGGTCTGGGAATGGATCGGTTCGCTGCCCGACGGTCTCGACACCTTCGTCGGCGAAGAGGGCGCGTCGGTCTCGGGCGGCGAACGCCGCCGCATCGCCCTGGCGCGCACGTTCCTCGGCGGCGCGCCGGTGCTCGTCCTGGACGAGCCGACGGGACACCTCGATCCCGAGACTGCCGCGGACCTGATCGGCGACGCGCTGCGCGCGGTAGACTCACGTTCTGTACTGCTGATCACGCACCGCCCTGAAGGGCTCGACCTGGTGGACGAGGTGATCACCCTGCGGCGCGGGCGCATCGTCAGCGTCCAGGCGGCACAACGCCGACCCGCGCCGGCGTGACCGCACGGCGGCAGCGGGCGACGCCACCCGACAGAAGAGGAGGACGACGTGGATGTGTTCGAGGCCATCGCCGCGCGCTACAGCGTACGGGGCTACCGGCCGGAGCCGGTCGACGACGCGACGCTGGAGCGGGTGCTCGAGGCGGCGCGCCGGGCGCCGACGGCGTCCAATCGCCAGCCGTTTCGCATTGTCGTCGTGCACACGGAGGGCCGTACCGACGAGCTGCTGCGCATCTACAGAGCGCCCTGGTTCGTGCAGGCGCCGCTCGTGCTGGCCATGGTCGCGGTGCCCGGCGAGGCCTGGCGGCGCTCGGACGGCAAACCCTACGACGAGGTCGATGCGACCATCGCCCTGGACCATCTCGTCCTGGCCGCGACCGCCCTGGGCCTCGGCACCTGCTGGATCGCGGCCTTCGACCCGGCGGCCGCGCGCCAGGTTCTGAGCCTGCCCGACGACGTCGAGCCGATCGCCTTCACCCCGCTCGGGTACCCGGACAAGCCCGCGACGCGCAGCGATCGCCGGCCGCTCGCGGAGCTGGTCAAGTACGAGAGCTGGTGAGCGGCGGGCGGACCCTCGCGGTCCGCCCGCCGCCGCGCCGGTCTTTCGCCTGTCCTAGCTCACCGCGGCGACGAACGCCTGCAGTGTCGCCTGCGGCACCATGCCGGCGGCCACCGCGGTGACCTTGCCGTGCTGCCAGGCGACCACGTTAAACAGCGCGGTCGCAATCTCGTAGCCCGGAGTGCCGGCGACCGTGGTCCTGGTGGCCAGGCCCTGCGGCAGTCCCGCGAGACGCTGCTGAAAGTTCGCCGATGCGCCAGAAGCGCCCGTGACGCCTTGGGACTCAACGAGGGCGACCGTACCGAAGCCGGTCCCGTAGCGTAGGATCGCCGTCGCCCCGTGGCCCCTGGCGGGCGGCGCCACCGTGGCGCCGGCGAACGGCAGCGAGGCCGGCAACGAGTCCTGCCGCGGCAACGTCAGGACGAGTCCGTAGCCCGCCGCCCTGGCCCGCGCCTGGGTCAGCGTCAACGGCGCGGGCTGGGCGGCCGGCCTGGTCTGGCTGCCGGCGCCGCCCATCAGGCCCTGAGGCGACGGCAGGCTCGTGTGCCTGACGTTCGCCCCGGCCGGCGGGGTGAACGTGAACAGGTTGCCCGCGAGGCTGCGATAGGAGACGCTGGTGAAGCCGGCCGACAGGGTGGGCGTAGTGTCGCCCCTGGCGAAGACCTGCACGCGCAGCGGCACGAACGTGGTGCCGTCGACGGCCACCCGCAGCGAGCCGAAGGTCGTGGTGGTCGACGTGGGTGTGACGGTGAGGACGTAGCTCTGGCGGCCGGCCACGGTGGTCTGGCCGCTGACGGCCACGGCGCCGGTCGCCGCGAAATGCTGCAGGGCTTTCGTGATGGCGCTCACGGGATTCACGGACGTCGCCGCCGGCGAGGGCGACGCGCCGGCGGTCGGCTTGCCGGCGCCGGCGGGCGGCGCGTACTGCGTCGCTGAGTCGGTCGCCGAGCTGTAGCTCCACAGGCCGTTCTTACCGGCGACCAGCACGAAGTCGGAGCCGCTGCCCTGCGACTCGAGCCGCAGGCCGGCGCCCTGCTGGATCCAGAGGCGGCCGGACCCGCCCATGAGCAATCCGGTCAGGCTGGTCGGCGCCGCGCCGCTGCCGCCGAACAGGCTCGTAAGGTCGGAGCCGGGGATCAGGCCGTTGCTCCAGGCCACGCTGCCGCTGACGGCCTTCGTGGTCTGCTGCGCGGCGGCGACCCTGGCCAGCAGCTGGGCCGGGGCGATGGTCGGCAGCGTCGCCGTGCTGCCCTGAGCGCGGCTTGCCGCTATGCCGATCGCCAGTGCGGCTGCGGCCAGCACGACGACCAGTACAGAGATCAGCGATCTGCGAGACATATCTCCTCCTTACGGCGTGGCGGCGCGGACGCGGGGCTCGATCGCCGGCCCCGCGGCGCCCCGCCTACACCAGGATGTCTTTGCGTCGAAACAGAAACCAGGCGGCCGCCATGAGCGCCGCGATGTAGATCGCGAAGGTGATGAGGCCGGTGACGATCGGGTGCCACGCGACCGGCTGGCTGAGCAGGCTCTGCCAGGCGTCGAGGTGACTGGTGAACAGGTAGGGCTTGAGAAAATCGAAGTAGCTGAAGGCGCCCAGGATGTTCATGACGATGAACACGACCAGGGCTCCGATGGCGGCGCTGAGGCTCGAGTTCGTCACAGTGGCGAACAACAGAGCCAGCGAGAGAACGCAGATCACGCCGACGAGCACATACAGATACGCCACCAGGCTCAGGCCGAGCCAATGCGTCACGCCCACGGTCTGACCCGAGAGCAGCGGCTGGGCGTGCAGACCGAAGGCCAGCGCGCCGGCCGCCAGGCCGCCGACGAAGACCAGCGCCAGGCCGATGATGACGTAGATCACGGCCACCCCCCACTTCGAGGCGAGCACGCCGCCGCGGGTGATGGAGTGCATGAGCCAGGTCTTGATGGTGCCCGTCTCGGACTCGCCGGCGAGCTGGTAGGCGCCCACCATCGAGGCCAGCAGCGGCAGCAGGAAGGCCGAGAGCATGGCGACCGACGCAAGCGGCATGAGCAGACCGTTGTGGAATGCCAGACTGATCACGCCGCCGGGACCGTTGTCGTGGTGGTGGTTGTTGCGGTTCAGATAGAACGCGAGCGTGATGAGCAGGGGCACGGCCAGCAGGCCGCCCCAACCCACGTAGCTGCGCTTCTGGGCAAAGAGCTTGGTCAGTTCGCGGCGCAGGAGCTTCATCGCGCACCCCCCGCCACGCCGGCGGCCCCGCCGGCATCGACATCGGAGCTCTGCGTGAGACCCAGGAAGAAGTCTTCGAGACCCTGCTCGCGGGCGGGAATGACGGCATCCACACCAACGCCCGCCGCAACCAGCTCGGCGACCATCTCGCGCACCGTGCCGTCACTGGCCTCGACGACGAGGTACCCCTCGTCGATGGTGACCTGCTGAGCGCCCGCCAGAGCGGCCACGACGTCGCGCGCCTTGCCCTGATCGGAGGTCAGCAGCTTCACCGATGAGTGCTGCGGATGCAGCTCGCTCACCGGCCCCTCGATCACCACCCGGCCCTTGTTGATGATCACCGCCCGGTTGCAGACCTGCTCGACTTCGTGGAGCAGGTGCGACGACAAAAAGACGGTGGTGCCGTCCTTGCCCAGCTCGCGCACCAGCTCGCGGACGTCCTTCATGCCCTGCGGATCGAGGCCGCTGGTGGGCTCGTCCAGAATGATGAGCTCGGGCGAGTTGATGAGCGCGTTGGCGATGCCCAGGCGCTGCTTCATGCCGTGCGAATAGTCGCCCACCTTGGAGTCGGCGCGCTCGCTCAGGCCGACGATGTCGAGCACCTCGGCGACGCGCTGCTCGTCGACTTCAGAGTTCAGGCCGCCCATAAGGCGCAGGTTGCGCCGGGCGCTCATGTTGCCGTAGAAGGCCGGCACCTCGACAAAACCGCCGATGTGGCGTAGCGCTTCGATCTTGTCGCGCGGCACCTGGTGGTCGATCACCGTCGCGTAACCGCTGGTCGGGTAGATAAGACCGACGATCATGCGGATCGTGGTGGTCTTGCCGGCGCCGTTGGGGCCCAGAAAGCCGAACACGTCGCCGCGGCGCACGGTAAGGTCAAGGTGGTCGACGGCCAGCGTGTCGCCAAAGCTCTTGGTCAGGCCGTAGGTGGCCAGCACGACGGGCTGGGCGCCGCCTGGCGGCGCCGCGAGCCCGTCGGTGCGATCCTGGGTCATGGTCATGGGTGGCGGTCCTTCCGGTCGTTGAAACGCGCGTCAAGGCGGCGGTGCGCCGCAGTCCTTGTCACACACCATACCCAACCGGCCATAAAGCCCGCGTAAGCGGCGCGCCTCGGCGCGGCGGCGCGCCTCGGCGCGGCGGCGCCCGGTGTCAGACCTGCGGGACCTCGGCCGCTTCGATCGGCCCAGCCGCGAGATGGTCGACCACCGCATCCTCGACGGGCTCGACCGAGAGGTGCGGCAGCCGCCGGTCGAGCGCCTTTGGCAGCCACCAGTTGCGCCAGCCGAACAGATGCATCAGCGAGGGCACGAGCACGGTGCGGATCACGACCGCATCGAGGAACACCGCGGAGGCCAGCCCGATGCCGAACTCGGCGATAATCCGCTGCCCGCCCAGGACGAAGGCCAGAAAGACGCAGATCATGATGGCCGCGGCCGCGCTGATGACCCGGCCGGTGGTCGCCTGCCCGACCGTGACGGCATGCTCGTTGTCGCCGGTGTGCACCCACTCCTCGTGCATGCGGCTCACCAGGAAGACCTGATAGTCCATCGAGAGGCCGAACAGGATGGCCAGCATCATCACCGGCAGGAACGCCTCGACCGGGCCCGGTTTGCCCAGTCCCAGCAGCTTCGCTCCCCAGCCCCACTGAAAGAACACCACCAGTACTCCGAACGAGGCCCCGGCGGCCAGCAGGTTCATCGCCGCCGCTGTCGCCGGCACCACCAGGCTGCGGAAAGCCACGAGCAGGAGCAGGAACCCTAACCCGATGATGACGGCGATGAACAGCGGCAGCTTGCCGGCGATGATCGTGGCGAAGTCGCCGAAGATCGCGGTAGGTCCACCGACGTAGACGCGCATCGTGGTGCCGTGCTCGAGCGGCGGGATGACGTCGTGGCGCAGATGTGTGATCAGCTGCGACGTTTTGGCGTCTTGTGGCGCCGTGGTCGGAAAGACCTCGACGATCGCCAGCCGCGCTCCCGGCCGGCTGGGAAACGGCACGACCGCGGCGACGCCCGGCTGGGCCCCCAGGTCGTGCTCGAGACGCAGCAGCGCTGCCTGATCGGCGCTCGAGCCGGTCTGCGCCACGAGCATGAGCGGCCCGTTGAAGCCCGGGCCAAACCCGGCGGCGAGCATGTCGTAGGCCTTGCGAGTGGTCGTGCCGGCAACGTCGTTGCCGGCATCGGACAGGCCTTGCCGAAGCGAGAAGAACGGGATCGCCAGCACGCCCATGAGTGCGACCGCACAGAGCATGAGCGCCAGCGGCCGGCGCGCCACAAAGCGCGACCAGCGCGCCCAGAAGCCCGTCTTGTGGACGTCGCGGGCGCCGTGGTCGGCCAGATGCCGCCGCTCGCGACGGCTGAGCACGCGCATGCCCATGAAGCCGAACATGGCCGGCAGCAGCGTCACGGCGGTGGCCATGGCCAGCAGCACGGTCGCGGCCGACGAGATGCTCAGGCCGTTGAGAAAGCTGAGGCGCAGGACCAGCAGACCGAGCAGGGCGATGCACACCGTGCCGCCGGCAAAGAGCACGGCGCGGCCGGCCGTGTTGAGGGCGCGTACGGCGGCCTCTTCGGGTGACAGGCCCGCTTTGAGGCCGTCCCGATGCCGGGTGACGATGAACAGCGAGTAGTCGATGCCGACGCCCAGGCCGATCAGGGCGGCCAGCGTGGGCGCCAGGGTGGCGACGCTCGCCAGGTGCGAGAACAGGCCGATCGAGAAGATCGCCGTGCCCAGCGCCACGACGGCCGTGATGAGCGGCAGCGCCATGCCCATTAGCGAGCCGAAGGCGATGAGCAGGATGATGGCCGCGGCGATCAGGCCGATGGCCTCGCTGTTGGAGGGCGGCGTATAGGTGGCCTGCTCGATGGCCTGGCCGCCGATCGCGACCTCGAGGCCGGACGTGCCGGCCGCCTTGGTGAGGGCCACGATGTGCTCGACGTCTTTGCGGGGCAGAGCGGCGGCGAGCTTTGTGAAATTGACCGTGGCATAGGCCGTTTTGCCGTCGCGGCTGATCTGGACGGCGCCTGTCGGCGTATAGGGACTGCTCACGGCCGCGATCGACGGCGACTTGGCGACGAGCTGCAGCAGCGCCGTGATACGGGTTCGTACGGCCGCATCGTTGACCGAACCGTTGCTCACGTGCCAGACGATCGAGTCCGAGTCGCCCGATTGTTTGGGCAGCGCCGCGCTCAGCAGGTTGAGCGCCTTCGTCGACTCCGTGCCGGGCAGGGTGAAGCTGTTCGAGTAGGCGTTGCCCACGCTGCGATCGACACCGATCACCGTCCCCAGCACAACGAGCCAGGCGACGAGCACGACGACGCGGTGTCGGTAACACCAGCGGGCAAATGAGGCCATGATCAGCTCCTGGTCGGGGGAGTCTCTTGGGGTGGGCGGGCATTCTATCTTACCGGCGATAAGTTTCGCGTAAAGCGCCGCCCGTTGGCGCCGCAGCCGCGCCTTACGCTCGCCTTACGGTCGCCGGCCGACAATAGTGGCACCGAGCGGGAACACTGGCCCGATGGTGCGGCGCCGGCCGGCGCCGCCGGAAGGGTGGCGTCGGTGCGTGTGCTGATCATCGAAGACGAGGAGGCGCTGGCGCTGGCCATCGCCCGCGGATTGCGGCGCGAAGGTATGGCGGTCGACGTCTCCCTCGACGGCGCCGACGGTCTCGAGAAGGCGCTCCTCACCGCCTACGACGTGGTCGTCCTCGACCGCAACCTCCCGGGGCTGCACGGCGACGAGGTCTGCGCCCGCCTGGCGGGCGAGCGCTCGGAGACGCGGATCCTGATGCTGACCGCCGCCCGCAGCCTGCGCGACAAGGTCAGCGGCCTGAACCTGGGAGCCGACGACTACCTGGGCAAGCCCTTCGCCTTCGAGGAGCTCGTGGCCCGTGTGCGCGCCCTCTCGCGGCGCTCGGGCCCGGCGCGGCCTCCGGTGCTGCGTCGCCAGGACGTCGATCTCGATCCCGCGAGCCGGCGGGCATGGCGCCGCAACGGCGAGCTCGACCTGACCAACAAGGAGTTCGGGGTGCTGGAGGCGCTGCTTTCGGCAAGCGGCGCGATCGTCTCCAGCGAGGATTTGCTCGAAAAGGTCTGGGACGAGAACACCGACCCCTTCTCCAACGTCGTGCGGGTCACGATCATGACGCTGCGCAAGAAGCTCGGCGAGCCGCCGCTCATCGAGACGGTCGCCGGCGCCGGGTACCGGCTGTGAGACGACGCCCCGCACTGCCGTGAGACGGCGAGCGATCAGCCTGCGCCTGCGCTTAACGCTCTCCTACGGCGGCGTGTTCTTCGCCCTCGGCTTTCTGCTGATCGCGGTCAGCTACATCCTGGTACACCAGGTGCTGGTCCACAACCCCGGTGAGTTCCTCAGCCACGTCGCCGCGCGCCTGGGCCTGTCGTCCGCCTTTCTCGAGAGCCGCATGCCGGCGCCGTCGGGCGGTCAGGAGACCGTCGGCGCCTTCATGCGCACGGTGCAGGATCAGGTCGTCTCGCTGCTGCTCCACGGGCTCACCGGCGTAGCGTTCTCGGCCCTCGCCGTGGCGGCGGTGGTGTCGGTCGGGCTGGGCTGGCTGATCGCCGGACGCATGCTTCGTCCCCTGCAGGAGATCGCCCTGGTCGCCCGGCGCGCGTCGGCGAGCACCCTGCACGAGCGCATCGCCATGCAGGGCCCCAGCGACGAGCTGCGCGAGCTCGCCGACACCTTCGACGCCATGCTGGCCCGCCTCGAGGCGGCCTTCGAGGCGCAGCGCGAGTTCGTCGCCAACGCCTCGCACGAGCTGCGCACGCCGCTGGCCATCATGCGCACCGAAGTCGAGGTCACGCTCGCCGACCCGCAGGTCACGAGCGCCGACCTGCGCCGCATGGCGAGCACCGTGCGGAGCGCCATCGCCCGCAGCGAGGACATCATCGACAAGCTCCTCGTGCTGGCCGAAAGCGGGCAGCTCGTGGACACGGAGACCGTAGCCCTGGACACGCTCGTCGCCGAGGAGGTGCGCCGCCAGACACCGGCCGCCGAGGCGCGCGGCCTTTCGTTTGCCCTCGACCTGCAGGCGGCGCCCGTCTCCGGCGACCGCGCCCTCCTGGAGCGCCTGGTCGACAACCTCATGGGCAACGCCGTGCGCTACGCCCCGCCCGACAGCGTCGTGGCCATCGCGGTCGGCCGGCGCCCCGACGGCGCCACGCTGCGTGTCGCCAACGCGGGCGAGGTGATCGGCCCCGACGAGCTGCCGCACCTGTTCGAACGCTTCTACCGTCGCGGCACGTCGCGCAGCCGCAAAGACGGCGGCGCCGGTCTGGGCCTGGCGATCGTCGCCGCGGTGGCCCAGGCCCACGGCGGCGCGGCGTCGGCCGCAAGCCCGGCCGGCGGCGGACTCGCCGTCACCGTGACCCTGCCGGCGGCGGCGCCCACCGCCCCCCGAGACTGATCGCCCGCGCAACGGTCGCGACGCTGATGGTCGCGCGCGCAACCCGGGTACAACCCTGACCGCTGGCGATACGAAGTCGAGATCCAAGGAGGCCGATATGGCCGCGCTCCCCGACACCTGGCCCGAGCTCCACTACGAGGAGTACAAGGACACCAGGGACACGCTGCACATGTACACCCAGATCGCGGGCAAGCTGCGCCTGGCGCTCACTCCGCCGCTCTCGCAGTGGGCGCACTCGCCGCTCAGGCTGAGTGCCGATGGCCTGGCGACCGGCCCGCTGTGGGTCGGTGACGGCGTCATGAACGTCGACCTCGACCTCATTCGCCACGAAGCCCGTTTCGAGCGCAGCGACGGGCGACGCGCCACCGTCAAGCTCGGCCAGGGCGCGGTAGCCGACGTGTACGGCCGCGTCCTGACCGTGCTGGACGAGCTCGACGTCGCCGTGAAGCTCAATCCCATGCCGCAGGAGATCCCCGCGCCGATCCCGCTCGACACCGACACGACGCACGTCACCTACGACCCCCGCCAGGCCAACCTGTTGTGGCAGGCCCTCATCCGTGTCGGCTCCGTCTATGAACAGGCCCAGTCGGGCTTCTGGGGCAAGCAGTCGCCGGTGAGCTACTACTGGGGCGGCTTCGACCTCGCCGTCACACGCTACTCGGGCCGGCCGCTGCAGCCCCCCGAAGGCCTGCCGCAGATCATGACGGGCTCGCTCGACGCCGAACTGGCCAATATCAGCTTCTACCTCGGCAACGAGCAGATGCCGCAAGCGTTCTTCATGGCGGCGGCGTTCCCGCCGCCGCAGGGCATGGAGTCGGCCCGGGTACGCCCCGCTCAGGCGCGCTTTGTCGAGATGCCGGGCATGGGCGGCACGTTCGTGCTCACCTACGACGACGTGCGCGCCGCCGCCGACCCGCGGGCCGCCCTGCTCGAGTTCTGCCGCAGCGGCTTCGAGACCCTGGCCGAGCTCGGCGGCTGGGATCGCGCGCTGCTAGAACGCAAACCGCCCGAGGTGCGAAAGACCGTGTAGATTCAAGGCCGCACCGCCCAGTGCCGACCAAGGAGTCCGTCCGTGGATGAGGAGCTCAAGCCAGGCGCACCGGCCCCCGCGGCCGATCTTCGGGCGGCCGCGGCGACGGTCGCGCGGCGCGCCGCCAATGCTCAGGTCGATGGCCGCATGCCGGCCATCTACCTGGGCCACGGCGCGCCGCCCCTGGTCGACGACGCCCTGTGGGTCGCCCAGCTCGCCGCCTGGGCGGGCGCCCTGCCGCGGCCCACGGCGATCCTCATGGTCTCGGCACACTGGGAGGCGGCGCCCACCACCCTGGGCGCCACCCGCGACGGCGTGCCGCTCACCTACGACTTCTACGGTTTTCCGGAGCGCTACTACCGCACCGTCTACCCGGCGCCGGCGGCGCCCGGCCTCGCCGCCCGGCTGGGCGACCTGCTCGCCTCCGGCGAGCAGGTCGCCCAGCAGCCCGAGCGCGGCCTCGACCACGGCGCCTACGTGCCGCTGCTCGTCATGTATCCCAAGGCCGACGTCCCCGTGCTGCAGATCTCGCTGCCCTCGCTGGAGCCCGCGCGTCTGCTCGAGCTGGGCGCCCGGTTGAGGCCGCTGCGCGACGAAGGCGTGCTGGTGGTCGGCAGCGGGTTTCTCACCCACGGTCTGCCGTTTCTGCGCGACTTTCGCACCGACGCGCCGCCGCCGGCCTGGTCGAGCGAGTTCGACCAGTGGGCGGCCGCGACACTCGCCGGCGGCGACCTCGACGCGCTCGCTGCTTTTCGCGACGCCCCCGGCGGCCGCTACGCCCACCCCACGACCGAACACTTCGTGCCGCTGTTCGTCACGCTCGGCGCCGGCGGCGGCGCAGCGCCGCCCGTCACCATGATCGAAGGCTACTATCTGGGCCTGTCCAAACGGTCCGTGCAAGTCGCCTGACCGTCGCGGGCACGGCGACGGCTCACGTCGCCCGCCGGTGCAGCCACCAGGCCACCGGTAGCACGCCCACGAACACCACCAGGGCGACGAGCTGCGCCTCACGCAGGCCCAGAAAGAGCAGGTTGTTGACCCGCTCGAACGAGATGAAGAAGCGCCCGAACGAGTACAGACCGAGGTAGAGCAGGAACGCAGTGCCGTCGGTCTTCAGACGCGGCATCGCCCACAGCAGGATGGCGATCATGACGAGCAGCCAGAGCTGCTCGTAGATGGGCGTGGGCTGCGTTGGTACGCCGAGCAGGCCGGCCGGCAGCAGTGCGTTGGGGTTCTTGTAGACGATGCCCCAGGGCAGCCGGGTCGGGTAGCCCCAGGTGTCGCCGTTTACGATGTTGGCGCACTTGCCGACGATCTGACCGACCGGGATGGCCAGGGCGAGGCAGTCGAGCACCCGCCACACCGGCAGCCTTTTCCAGCGGCAGTAGATGACGACCGCCAGCACGCCGCCGGTGAGCACCCCGTAGATGGCCAGACCGATGAGTTGCAGAGTCCAGACCTGACCCGGGTGATGCCAGTAGAAGCCGAAGTCGTCGACGATGTGGAACAGCCGCGCGCCGACGATGCCGACGGGCACGGCGATGATCACCATGCCGATGGCGTGGTCGCTGGAGATGCCGCGCTTGCGCAGCTGCCCGGCGAACACCAGCGCACCCACGATCACGGCGATCGCCATGATCACGCCGTACCAGCGCAGCGAGAGCGGCCCGAGGTGGGCAAACACGGGGTCGATAGTGATCGTGATGGTGGCCATCGATCCGGGCGACGCAGGGCGCGGCAGCCGACCTACCGGCGCGCGGCGCGGCAGTCGGCGCAGACGCCGAAGACCTCGACCGCGTGGCTGACGTCGCTGTAGCCGAGCGAGTGCGCCACCCGATCGGCCCAGTCCGACAGCTCCGGACAGTCGGTCTCGGCGCTCCTGCCGCACTCGCGACAGACGATGTGGTGATGGTGCTCGTCGCTGGCGCAGTAGCGGTACATGACGTCGCCCTCGGGCTGGCGCAGCACATCGACGGCGCCGTCGTCGGCGAGCCGCTGCAGATGGCGGTAGACGGTCGTCAGGCCGGTCTTCTGTCCGCCGGCGCACAACTCGGCGTGGATCTCCTGAGCGCTGCGAAACGACGGCGAAGCACGCAGGGCCGCGACGATCGCCCGGCCCTGCCGGGTGGCGCGGTGGGCGCCGGCCGGCGGCCGCGCCGTCATGCCGTCACCTCGCCGGCCGCGGTGTCGCCGCCATCCGGCGCGACGCCACGCCGAGACGACTTCACCCACGGTCCCGCGACGCGCGCCACGAGGTAGATGGCGAAGCTGATGGCGACCACGAACACACTCGGCTTGACCGAGCTGCTCTCGAAGCTCGCCAGCAGGCCGCCGTCGGCCGAGATCAGGGCGAAGACGACCGCCAGGGCGGCCACCACGAGCGGGCTGTCGGCCAGGCGATGGGCCGCCGCCGCGGGGGTGATCGCCAGGCTCAGCACGAGCAGCGTGCCGACCACCTGGGCGGCCTCGGTGACGGTGAAGGCCAGGATGAACAGAAAGACGATGCCCAGCAGACGCACCGGCACGCCGCGCGCCACGGCGACCTCGGGATCGACCGAGGCAAACAGCAGCGGCCGGTACAGCGCGGTCATGGCCACCGTGACCCCCACGGCGATCACGCCCAGCAGCAGCAGCTGGCCGCCGCTGACCCCGAAGATGTCGCCAAAGAGGATGTTCGTCGCCTCGGTGGCAAAGCCGTGGTAGAAGCTCAGCAGCAGCACACCGAGCCCCATGCCGGCCGCCAGGATCACGCCGATCGACGAGTCGCGCTCGCGCTCGCGCACGCCCATGGCCCCGATCAGGCCGCCCACGACCACCGCGCCTACCAGGGCGCCGGCGATGGCGTTGTTGGCCAGCAGAAGGCCCGCGGCGGCGCCGGTGAAGGCCAGCTCGCTCGTGCCGTGCACGGCGAAGGCCATGCCGCGGGTAATGACGAACGGCCCGATCAGCCCGCAGGCGACGGCCACCAGCGCCGCCGCCAGCAGCGCGTGCTGGGCAAAGGGCAGTCCAAGATACTGCGTGAGACTCATCCGCCCTCCCAGGTCGCCGGCGGACTGACGGCCGGCGGGTGGTGGCCGTCGCCGGTACCGCCCAGCTCATCGTCGTCGGGACTCACCACGACCACCCGGCCTCCGGCCCGCAGCACGTCGACCGCCGTGCCGTACAACGCGCTCAGGCGTTCGGCGGTGAGGATCTCGGCCGGGCTGCCGACCGCGAAGCGACCGCCGACCAGGTAGAGCACGCGGTCGACATAGGGCAGCACCGGGTTGATGTCGTGGGTCACAAAGACGACCGTCGTGCCGGCCTGCCGGCGGCGCTGGTCGATGAGGGCGGTGATGACGCGCTGGTGAGCGGCGTCGAGCGACAGCAGGGGCTCGTCGCACAGCAGGATCGCCGGGTCGCCGAGCAGCGCCTGGGCGATCCGCAGGCGCTGCTGCTCGCCGCCCGACAGGCGGCCGACCGGCGCCCCGGCGAAAGCCGTGGCGCCCACGGCGCGGATCACCTCGTCGACGCGCCGCCGGCTTTCGCGGCGCGCGAGCGGCACCCCCGGGCGATGGCCGTCCAGGCCGAACCGCACCAGATCGCGGCCGCGCACCGGCAGGTCGCGGTCGAAGGCCCGCTGCTGCGGAATGTAGCCGATACGCTTGCTGCCGCGTCGCGGCGCCCGGCCCTCGATCTCGACCGTCCCTGCCGACGGCCGCTCGAGCCCGAGCACCACCTTGAGCAGGGTCGTCTTGCCGGCTCCGTTGGGGCCCAGCACCGCCAGAAACTCGCCCGCCGGCACCGTCAGGTCGAGGCCCTCCCAGATGCGCCGCTCGCCGTAGCCAACCGCGGCCTGTTCTATGCGGATGGCGGGCGCGTCAGCCACCGAGGGCTCGCAGAATGGCGGTCGCCTGGCGCAGCTGCCAGGCCTGATACGAGCCGTCGCCGGCCGGCTGGGTCTCGCTGACGCCCACAACGGCGATGCCCGCCTGCCGGGCGAGCGTCCGCATGGCTTGCGTCACGGCGCTCGTGGCCTGGGTGTTGTAGAGCAGCAGACGCATCCTGTGCCCGGTGATCAGCGCCTGCATGGCCTGGGTGTCGGCCGCGCTCGGCTCGTTGCCGTTCTCGATCGCGGTGGCAAACCCCGGCGGCGTCACCACCGTGAGCCCCGCGTCGGCCAGCAGATAGCCGGGCACGCGCTCCGTATAGCCGACCGGCTGCCCGGCGTAGGCGTTCCTGATCTTCGCCACGAGCGCCGCCACCGGGCGCAGCGACGCGTCGAAACGCCGCAGGCCGGCCTGGTAGGCGGTCGCACCGCCCGGGTCGGCCGCCGCCAGCGCCCGCTCGATGGCCTGGGCGACGAGCGGCACGCGGGCGATGTCGTACCAGAAGTGGGGGTTGACGTTCGCGCCGCCGGCGCCGAGCACCCGCTGCGCCGAGACCACCACCGGGCGCCCACCCGATGCCGACAGCAGGCGGCCCATGAAGTCGTCGTAGCCGGCGCCGTTTTCGATGACGACCTCGGCGCGCGCCATGGCGGCCGCGTCGGCGGCGCTGGACTGGTAGAGATGCGGATCGGCGCTGGGGTCGCTGACCAGCGACGTGACCCGCACGCGCGGGCCGCCGATCTGGGCCGCGATGTCGCCCCAGAAGTTCTCGCCGGCCACCACGTCGAGGCGCGCCCCGCTCACGCCCGCGGCGCCCGACGCCGAGCCGCAGGCGCCCAGCGTGATCGTGGCGGCCGCGAGCGCAAGGACGCCCGCAAGGACACTCGCAACGGAGCCGGTCGGCAATCGGCGTAGCCAAAGCATTTCGAAATGATAACCGTTTTCAGTTAGACCTACACCCCCGGACGCGTCAGGGCCGCGTGAGATCGCGGAGACCTGGGAACCACTGTGTGGTCGAACATTCCCGCGACGCGCGGACCGGGGGAACGCATGTTCCACGGACCATGGGTGTGACCGCACTTCTTGCCATCAGGGCGCTGGGCGATCACGCGTTCGGACAGACGCGCGCTGAGCTGCTGGCCTTCACGCTGGGGCTGCTTGTCACCTTCCTGCTGGTGCGCGTCAACACGCGGCTCATCCGGGCCCGGGTCTCCTGGTGGTTCCACGACATCACCCCGGGCGGGACGCACATCCACCACATGGTCTTCGGCGTGATCATCATGGTGGTCACCGGCATCATCACCTTCGCCCTCGCACCCATGGGGCTGACGCTACAGGTGCTGGCCTTCGTCTTTGGCGCGGGCGCGGCGCTGACGCTCGACGAGTTCGCGCTGATCCTGCATCTCGAGGACGTCTACTGGCTCGAGGAGGGTCGCATCTCGGTCGATGCGGTGGTGGTCGTCGCGGCGGCCGGCGCCCTCTCGCTGCTGACCGGCCCGCCGCTCATCGGCGCCGATATCGGCAAGTCGTCGATCTGGTCGCTGACGATCGTCGCGCTCGTCAATCTGACGTTCGCCGTGATCTCGATCGTCAAGGGCAAGCTGTGGACCGGCTTCGTGGGCATCTGGGTGCCGGTCCTCGCGCTCTTCGGAGCCGTCCGTCTGGCGCGCCCCGACTCGCCCTGGGCACGCGCCCGCTATGTCAAAAGACCCCAGAAGATGGCGCGCGCCCAGGCGCGCGAAGACCACAGACGTGGGCGCGCAGGACGCTTCAGAGACTGGTTCTACGATCTGATCGCCGGCAAGCCGTCGTTGCCGCCGTTCGGCCCGGGCGCCAGCAAGTCCCGGGACGGCGACGACTGAAGACCAGACCGTTGCGCGTCGCCGGCCCTACGGCACGTTCCACACCGGCGTGCCCACCGGGCAGCGCGGATACAGCCAGAGGATGTGGGCGTCGGACAGCCGCGTGCAGCCGTGCGAGTAGTTGCGCGGGAAGCGGTGCAGCAGCCAGGGCTCGTCTGTGCCGTGGATCGCGAACAGCCCCAGGTAGCGCATGCGGCGCGGCCCGTAGGGGCCGCCCATGTGGGGGTCTTTGGCGTAGATGTGATAATGGCCCAGCGGCGTCGGCAGCGCCGGCCGGCCCAGGACGCAGTCGAAGACGCGTACGACCCAGCCGTGCTCAAGGTAGTAGAGCCTGTACTGCGACTTGTCGACGACGATGAAGTGCGCCGGGGCGATGGGCACGTGGTAGGTGTTCGGCGACTTGACCCGCACCACGACGACCGCGCTGGCGCCGGCGAGGCACGCCGCGTCGGCGGCTATCGTGACGCGGTAGGCAAAGCTGCCGAGGCGCGTGGCCCGAAAGCGCGCCACGACCGTAGAATCGGCGCCGAGCACGAGCTTCTGCTGGGTCGTCCACACGTGACCCCGACGGAGCTGGAGCACCACGTTGGCGCCGGGGCGCGGCGCGCTCACGGCGACCTTTAGGGCGATCTCGCGCCAGCCGAAGACAGCGCCGGGACCGGTCAGGGTCACACGAGGCGCGACCGCCACGGTCGTCTCGGCGGAGGCCGGCGCCCAGCCGGCGGCGCCGGCGAAGTCGACGCGATAGGTGGTCGTCACGGCGGGGCTTTCGCTGAACACGGCGTGGCCGTCGGCGCCGGTCGTGGCGCCGGCCAGCGGCGTGAAGGCGCTCGCACCGGCCGCCTCGGCGCTGAGCTCGAGGGCCTGGCCGGCGAGGCCGGGCCGGCCCAGGGCGGCCGTGAGGACGGCGGCCCGGCCGGCGACGACGCCGGTCGGCGACGCCGTCAAGGTGAGCGCCGGTACAGCGCTCGAGCTCGGCGAGGGCGTCGGGTCGGCGGACGCGGCCGCCGAAGGAGCGGCGGCTGCGGGCGCGGCGGCGACCAGCACGACGGCGAGCACTGTCGCCGCGGGCACAAGCAGCGCCGACACGGGAGCGAGCGCCGCCGTCACAACCGTGAGCCGCGATGCCGCTGACCGCGCGACCCTCGTGACCTGTGTCCTCATATCCCCTCCCTCATCTGGCAGCCCACCGCGATCCGGCAGCCCACCCCACGACCATGTCGATCGGGCCGTGGGCGGGCCGCAGTCCGGCCCACGGCTCGTCTACGCGAGTCCTTGCGCCTCGAGATAGGCGATACTGGCGAGGGCCGACGGCTCATCGAGATGCTCGAGGATGACGGTCGCCCCGGCGGCGCGGGCGACTCCCAGCACGGCCGCCGCGTCGACCACGCCCTCGCCGAGCGGCCGGTGCGGGTCGCCGGCGTCGGCCGGCCCCAGGTTGCTGTGCAGATGGACGTGAGCCAGGCGGGCCTGGGGGTGGGCGAGAAAGGCGTCGAGCGTGCCGCTGATGGCCGCGTGGCCGCAGTCGAGCACCAGCCCGAGCTCGCCCAGGTCGAGGCCGCCGGGCGCCGTGAACTGCGAGGCGCCCACGCCGGGCATGTTCTCCATGGCGATCCGCACGCGGACCTCGCGCTGGATCTCCTCGAGGTCGGCGATGGTGCGCTGCAGGGCAGCGACGGCAGCCTGGTCGCGCGGTCCCGGCGGCGAGACGTAGTCGGGGTGCGCGACGTAGAGCAGGGCGCCCATCTCGGCGGCGGCCTCGATGTGCCGGCGGTGCAGGGCGACCGTCTGCCGGCGCAGCGCTTCGTCGCCGCTCCCGGGGACGATGTCGAAGCCGTACGGACCGTGAACGGTCAGCCGCAGACCGCTGGCGAGCGCGTCGCGGCGGTTGCGCGGCGACAGCACTGTGTGCAGGCCGAACGAGTCGATCTCGACCAGACCGGTGCGCGGCGCGAGCAGATCGAAGGCCGCGGCCAGCGTAAGTTCCGGGTAGAGCTGGCTCGGCAGACCGATGTCGGACGGGAGAGTCATGCCGCGCAAGCATACCGGGCCGCGGCCGCCAAGGTCACGTGTGGTTCAGGAACCGGGTCCGTCGAGGGCCGGGGCCCGGTCCGGGCGCCGCTGCCGGCGCAGTCGCCAGAGCCCCAGAAAGGGCGTGTAGGCAAGCGATAAGAAGGCGAGCACGCGGATGCCGGCTGTGTCGCGGAAGGTCAGCTTTACGGCCAGGTCGCGCCAGAGGCCGCCGCTGGCGGCGGCGAGCGCCCGCGACGGCGTCACCGAGAAGCTCGNNGAAGGCGCAGCCGCTAAAACGCACCGTGCGAAAGCCGGCCAGGCGAAGCTCGCTGTCCGACGGCGCTTCGGCCACGACCTCGGCCGACGAGCGCGCCGCCCGCACGCTGATCTGGGTGGTGGTAAACGAGGCGCCCGTCGTTTCGTCGACGAGCCTGAGCGTGAAGCGCTGCGGCGCGCTGCTGAACACGGCGCCCTGCAGCACGTCGCCGGCGTGCACAGTCATGGCGATCGGCACCACGGGCGCGGGATACATCTCATACCAGGCGTCGTAGCTCACCAGTCCGTTCTCGCTGAAGCCATCGCTGCCGATCTGCTCGACCGGGGAGTCGTCTTCGCCGTCGAGGCCCACCCAGAACGAGGCCGAGGTGGGCGCGCCGCTCGGCGAAAGAGCCGGCTGAGCCCAGCTCGCGGTGACACGCGTGAACTGGTCGCCGACCGCGACGTAGCCGGCCCAGTTGCCCGCCACGCCGGGTCCGGGACCTTGAAGCGCCTGGACGGTCAGCAGGCCCAGGGGGATCAGCGCCACGACGACCGCCGTCGCGAAAAGCCGGGGTGAGGGTCGTCGCGGCGCCGCCAGGGCGAGCAGCGCCACGAAAGCGACGAGCCCCAGGGCGACGACCGCCGCGCCGAGCCAGAGCTCCTTGCCGGCCGAAAGCGTGTCGCCGTCGACGAGCCGCAGGGCCCGCAGCGCGAGCGGCAGGGAGCGGTAGTAGGTCAGCTCCTGGACGAACGTGACCACCCCGATCGCCACGATGAGCAGCGGCCCGATGAGCCCGGGAAGAGCCACGAGAACCCGCCGGCGGCGACTCCATCCGGGCCGCGGCCGGGCGCCCGGCTGCGCCGCGACCGGCGGCAGCCTCGCCGGCGGCAGCCTCGCCGGCGGTGTGGCGTCCGCCGTCACGTGACCTGCCCGACATCGCGGCGCGCGAGATCGCGCGCACGACAGGGGTGTCTGCTCCCCGGACGAATGTCAGCCTCCTCTTCTCGCCTGCCGAAACGCCTCCCGACAACTTTATCGAAGTTATCGGAGCGACCGCCGCAAAAGGCAAGGGTGGCACGAGGCCGCGCCGTCCCGGGCCGGCAGGTCTGCGCGCACGGGCTCCAGCCGACCCCCAGAGCCGGGAAGCCGAGAGTATGATGAGCCGACATCAGCCGACCGGTCGGTCGCGTCCAGGGGGGAGCCATGACACCGCAATCACGGAACCGCACGCGGAGCATCGCCGGCAGCGAGTGCGCAGATCCCGGATCGGCACGGCCGGCGCACCACCGTCGAGCTCGCGCCGCCGCCCTGCGGATAGCCGCCGCGCTGCTGGCAACGAGCGCGCTCCTGCTGACGGGGCAGACGAGCGCCGGCGCCGGCACGCCCGCCGGCGCACCACTCCCGGCGTCGCCCACGCTGAATGTCATGGTCTTCAACATCGAGGTCGGCGGCACGCTCGTGAGTTTCGACAAGGTGGCTCAGGCCATCAGGGCCAGCGGGGCCGACGTCGTCGGTATCGAAGAGGCGCAAGGAAACATTCCGCGGCTCGCCCAGCTCCTGGGCTGGCCCTACTACAGCACCCGCTGCCAGATCGTCTCGAAGTACCCGCTCATCGACCCGCCCGGCGGCAACGGCATCTACCTGTTCGTCGAGCCGCGGCCGGGCAAGGTCGTGGCCATGATGAACGTGCACCTGCCGTCCGACCCCTATGGCCCCTATTGGGTGCGTGACGGCAAGGCAGCGGCCCAGGTCATCGCCCTCGAAAAGAGCGTCCGCCTGCCCGCCATCCAGGCGCGGCTGGCGGCGCTGCCGGCGCTGCTTTCGCGCCACATCCCGGTGTTTCTGACCGGCGACTTCAACTCGCCCTCGTTCCTCGACTGGACGCCGGCCGCCGTCGGCATGCGCAGCTACGACGGCGGCAAGCCCTGGCCCAGGTACGCGCTGGCGTGGCCAGTGAGCAAGGCGGTCGTCGCTGCCGGCTTTCGCGACTCGTTCCGCGATATCTACCCCGACCCGGTGGCCGACCCCGGTCTCACCTGGTGGGCCAAAAAGCCGCACGTCAGCGTCTCCGACGAGAACTTCGGCCCGCTCGACGTGCAGGACCGCATCGATTTCGTCTATGCCGCCGGACCTTCGGTCACCACGGCCAGTCGCATCGTCGGCGAGGTCGGCGGCCCCGAGGTGAGCGTCGCCGTGTCGCCCTGGCCGTCCGACCATCGGGCCGTCGTGTCGAGCTTCGAGATCACGCCCGCGACGCCGCCGGTGTTCGTTGCGGTCGACCGGCGTCTCCTCAACAGCGGCGCACCCCTCGAGGTCGCCTTCCACGCCCCGGGCGTTCCCGGAGAAGCGGTGGCGATCACCAGATCGGCGGCCGGCCCGTCGGCGCCCCCCGTCGCCGAGCAGCCGACCGGCGCCGGCGCGCCGACCGACGGCACGCTGACCTTCGCCACGAACCGGCTCGCGGCGGGCCAGTACCGGGCGTGCCTGCTCGACGCGACCGGCAAGGTGCTCTCGCGTAGCGCGTTCTGGGTGAAGGCCGCAGGCACCCGCCCGCGGGTGTTCACGGCGAAGCGCGTGTACCGCGTGGGACAGCCGATCGTGGTGCAGTGGCGCGCCACGCCCGGCGAGCGCTGGGACTGGGTCGCCGTCTACGATCGCGGCGCCGATCCCAACGTCGCCTACTACCGGTTGTGGGGCTACACCTTCGCCACGATCGCCGGCCACTGCACGCTCGATCGCACGCCGCCGTACTTCGGTTACGGCCCGCAGACCTGGCCCCTGCAGCCCGGCCGGTACAGCGTCTACCTGCTGCGCGACGACGGCTACTCGATCATCGCCCGAGGCGTGTTTACCGTGGTGAAGTGAGACCGGCCGCAGGCGCCGGGTCGTCGGCGTCGTTCGTCCCGCACGCAGGCAAAGGGGCGGGCGGCCTTGCGGCCGCCCGCCCCTTTGCCTGACTGTCAGTCGGCGTCCGGACGCCGTTCCGCTGTCACGCGCCTTGAATCTGCTGCCACGTCCCGGCGACCGGCTGGATCGTAGTCGACAGGATGCTGTTGAGCCCGATGTTGTTGATGACCGTCGGGTTGTAGCAGATGCTTGAGTTGTTCGACAACGTGAGGTCGGTGCCGCTGTCGCCGCCGCCCGAGGGACAGCCTTCCAGGACCGCGCCCATCACGTTGGGATGCGTGCCGTCGTTGCCGAGTGGCGTGCCCGACGGCGCGTTCGAGCTGTGCGAGTAGCCGTGGCCGTCGGTCGTGGCGTAGCCGGAGATGCAGCACTCGGCCTCGAACAGGATCATGAGGCCGTAGTACGTCCCCTGGCTGTCCCAGCAGCAGGTGTTGTTGTAGAGGCCGTCGTTGTCGCACTGCATGAAGTACACCATCGGCTTCAACAGTGTGCCGAAGTTGACGTAGCCGTTCGAGTGCGTCTGCTCCGTCGTGGCCAGCACCGGGCACATCACCGTGGAGGCCTGGGATGTGGACTCGTAGGGCCCTGAGAAGTTGACCGCGATATCGCCGGTGCCTGCGTCGCCGTCCACCCAGACGTCGCCGAGAACGAGCGAGGTCGGCCCGCTGCTGCCGTCGTAGTCGGTGTTGTTCGTACTGTCGCCGTCGACCGAGAGGATCTTGGCGAACATCGGGCCGGCTACAGTGGGGCTCGCCATGACCGTGCTGCTCACGGTCGTGGTGTTCGGCGATGTCGTCTGGATGGTGACGACGGCAGAAGTCTTGGTGGTGCCGCCCTTCCAGCTGATCGTGTGGGTGCAGTAGACCGGCCCGAACTGGTCGGTGATGCCCGTAGTGGCGCCGCTCTCGGTGAAGTTCCCGCCCACGTAGATGGACGTGGCGTTGACCGTCACGTTGCCGGTGAGGGTGAGGTTGCCAGTTACGTACAGGTCCTTGAAGTTGAACGTGCTCGCGTTGCCGCTCTTGGCGCTGAGCGTGAGGTTGCCGCTGTTGACGTTGGTCGGCACAACCAGGTCGGTCGCGGCGGTATAGGTCTGGCTTGACGTGCCCTGGAGGGTGTTCAGCACTGTGGTCGTCACGGCGGTGCCGCTGGCGTCGAACAGCGACGAGACGTTGTTCTGGCAGGTCTGGGCCTCCGTCATAAGAGCGGCCTGGTGCGCCTGGTCGAAGTAGTCGCTGAGCAACCCTACCGCACCGGTCGTGTGGGTGAGCCCGCTTCTCAGACCCGAGGTCGCACCGGCAACCTGAATGCCGAGGGACTGTGTGTTCGTGCTGTCTGCCGGCGAGGCGACGGTCGTGCTGTTGTTGGCCTGAAAGTCCCCTCCGCACATGATGTTCGTCGCATACGGCACTCCCGACACGTCGGGAGCGCCGTCGGGGTTCACGGCATAGATGTTGCTCGTGTCGCACAGGGTCATGTTCGTGTCGGTCCATGCCGCCGCGTAGGGGATCACCGAGAGAGTCTTCTTCGATTGCACCAGCTGGCGCACGACCGAGGTGCGGCCCTGGTAGGTGGTGGTGGTCTGAACCCACACCTCGCCGTCGCCGTTGGAATCCCAATGAATGCTCGTATTGACCGGACTCAGGTTGTCGTAGACCTGATAGGTCACCGTCGTGCCCGCCGCGCCTGCAAGCGTGTTGTAGTCGGCGCTCATTTCGGCCATCTCGGGCGTCGTCGTAAACGGCGCGGTCAGCCAGCTGTTGTCGTTCTGCACGCCGATGACGGCGCTGTTGAGGGCAGCCTCGGCGTAGGACAGCGTGGTCTTGTTCGTCCGCTCCTTGAGCGTGCCCTGCTGCTGATTGTCGAGCATCATGACCATGACCGCCGCGAAGATCGCCAGCGCAGCCGTGATGCCGATGAGCAGGATCAGGGCGAATCCGCTCTCTGAGTCGTGGCTACGCATCGCTTATCCTCCTCTTAGCTGGCGCTCACGTTGCGCGGACGCACCGTGGAGACGAAGTCGACATAGGTCGGTCGGTTGTTCAGGTTAGAATCGACGACGATCTCGACGTTCACGGCGACGACCGCGCGGGCGTTGGCGCTGCTGAGACTGTTGGTCTTGCTGTACGTGCCGTTGTTGGCGGTGTCGAGAACGTACGTGAAGATCGGCCTGGCCACGCTGGCGGCACTGTTCACGACGTTGTTTGCCAGCTGCATGGTCTGGTCGCCGGCGTCGTTGACGCCGTCGCCGTTGAGATCGCGCCACATCATCAGCTTCTTCTGCGACTGCGTCCCCGACGTATCGAGGTAGATCGAGGTCAGGATCGTCGCCGACTGGCCGCCGGTGCCGCTGTTCAGCTGAGCATTCGCATTGTTGTACGGCGTGTAGAAGGTGCAGTCGTAGCCGTCGCACACGTACGGGGTGGTGAGGGAGAGGCAGAAGGGGGTCGTCGGGCTCGCGGCGCACGGCTGGGCGTCGCGCAGCTCGCTCGAGACGCGGTCGAGCGTGTCGCGCCCCGTCGATGCCGCCGTGTTATCTGCCTGGGTGAATTCAAAGGAGCGCTGCAGGGCGATCCACGTGCCCACCAGCATCGTGCTGACGACCGCCAGGATGATGATCGAGATGAGGATCTCTATGAGCGTAAAGCCGGCCTGGGGCGTGCGCTTCTGCCCGAGCGGAGCCGGCATGGTCGGCCGCCTCACGACCCACCCGGATTCGTGTCGAACTTGACCCAGTCGTTACCGAGCAGGTGGGTGGTGGGCGTGTAAAGTGCGGTGTTCCCCGAGTTCCAATCGTTGCTGTAGCAGTACACGATGTACATGTAGCTCATGCCGCCGGGCAGGCTCGGCCAGGTGACCGTCGAGTTTGTAGGTGAGGCGGCCGGATGCAGGGTCGGCGAGATCGTCACGGTGGCGGTGGGCATTGGCGTGGGCGTGGCGCTGTTGTAGGCGATCTGGACAACGTAGACGCCCTTGGAGCTGACCTCGGCGGAGTTCTTGAACGCGGCCGTAATTGGGAATGGCCCGTTCCCCGCCGACGGGCCCGAGGTCGATGACGTGCTGACCGGGATGGGGTTCTGGACGACCGTGCTGACCTTGGTTTGGAAGCTGTCGTTGGGCCGGGAGACCGTCACCGTGACGGTTTTGTAGGGGGCGGTCGAAGCGTCCGGCGAAACCGAGGTGCTGATGTTGTACGGCTGACCGCCGGCGGGCGGAGTGTAGGTGGTGCTGATCAGATTGGGGTTCCAGGTCGACGAGTTGAGGTTGGCGTTGGTGATGTTGGCGTAGCTCGACGGGGTCGCGCCCAGCACACGCACCTTGTCGAGTTGAGCCTGGGCGATGTTGGTGGCCACGACGCGGCGGGTGTTGGTCGACGTCGTCTTGAGGCCGCTGACGAACAGCGGCACCATGGCCAGAAAGATGATGCCCGCCAGGACGACGGTGACCACTAGCTCGACCAGGCTGAAGCCGCGCGCCGCCGAGCGGACGGACTCGAGCCGTCCGTCTGTGCCTGCACCCCTCGTGCCCTCTACAACGAATCTCATGGTCTTCACACCCCCGTTGGGTGCGACAGCAGCGTGGCGCTGCGCACTCCGTTCGCCGCTCTACCACCATGTACTACCGGTTCCGCACGTGGCGAAATGAAACAACGGTCTAGCGTGATTGTCTCGGCTGTACGGCAGGGCAAGTTGAGAGGCCGCCCACAAAAAGTGTTGTCTGCTAAGGCAGCGGTGCGACTTTCGACCGCCGGCCGCGCTGCGCTGCGCAGCTTCGCGGCATTGTGCGTCTCCTCGGCGCGGCGCGGTCCCGCGGCGTCGCGCATCCGGGAGCACCGTCCAGGCGATCGTTGCTCGAGCACTGCGGACACCTGCCAGACTCCTGCGGCTCCTCGTCGCTCGGGCGACGGGCGGCTCGCGGTCAGGGGTTCCCCGATTGGGCTTGCGCTTAAGTAAGTGCGCCGCAGCCCGATCCTGTGACAGGTGCGCGCGTCCGGGAGCGCCTGGCGACGCTGCGTTTGTGTCGTCGCGACAGGCGACGCTGCTCTTCCATGGACGCGCACCGCCCCCACGACCATCCGCTGCCGCGGCGGCGGCGTGCTGGTCGCGGGCCGCCAACAGCGCTGCACACCCCCCCGGCAAGGAATAGTGAGCCATCGACCCAACCGGCAGTCACCGACAAAGGAGAGCGCGTGAAGCCAGATGCCGAGGGCAATGAACGAAAGAGCGCGCGCCAGCCGATCGCCACCGGTGTCGCCACGACGCTCGAAAAGACGATCGTGCCCGACACGATCCCCGCCGGTGCACCGACGGTCTTCCCGTATGAGCTGGCCAAGTACGAAGCGCACGGCTACGGCGGCTGGCGTTACGGACCCGGCCTGCCCGCCGTCAGGCGGTTCGACCTCATGCCGGGCTCCTGCGACGGCGCATCGATCACCTCCGCGGTCAGGCTCCTCCATTTCTTCGCCATCACCGACATCCACATCACCGACGTGCAGTCGCCCGCCCAGGCCATCTACTTTGGCTACAAAGGCGGTCTTTCGTCGGCCTACTCGGGGGTCATGCTCTTCACGCACCATGTGCTCGACGCCGCCGTGCAGACGATCAACGCCCTGCACAGGCAGGACCCGATCGATTTTGGCATCTCTCTCGGCGACACCTGCAACAACACCCAGTACAACGAGCTGAGGTGGTATATCGACGTGCTCGACGGGCGGCCCATCGACCCCGACTCCGGCGTCGGGCACGGCGCCGCCCCGGGGGCCCGCCGCGACTATCTGGACGGCTACGAGACGACGGGGCTCGACAGGACGATCCCCTGGTATCAGGCGCGCGGCAATCACGACCATTTCTGGATGGGCTTTCTCGCCGTCAACGACTACCTGCGCCGCACCTATGTCGGGCAGGACATCCTCAACATAGGCAATGCCCTCACCGACCCCCGCGGCGCCGACAGTCGCGGCTTCTACATGGGCTGCCTCGACGGGCGCACGCCCTGCGGCGACATCATGGGGATAGGGCCGGTCGCCGACTTTGCCACTGCACCCAGGGTGCTGGCCGCCGACCCGAACCGCCGTTCGCTGTCGAAAGCCGAGTGGATGAGCGAGTTCTTCACTACGGCTTCCAGTCCGCCGGGACATGGTTTCGAGCGCGCCGGCGTCGACGCCGGATTTGCCTGCTACACCTTCGAACCCAGGTCCGACGTGCCGCTCAGGGTCATCGTGCTCGACGACACCCAGAGAGACGACGAGCCCAATGTTCACGGCTACGGGCACGCCTCTCTCGATCAGGAGCGTTACGACTGGCTCGCGCGTGAGCTCGACAGGGGTCAGGCCGACGGCCAGCTCATGATCATCGCCGCGCACGCACCGATCGGGGTCGAAGCGGCCGGTTCCCCGATGAGCTGGGGCTCGGCCGCCTGCGTGTCCGAGGCGGAGCTGATCGCCAAGCTTCACAGCTATCCGAATCTCATCCTGTGGGCGGCCGGCCATCGCCATCGCAACGCGATCACCGCACTCAGGTCACCCGACGCCGACCGTCCCGAGCTGGGCTTCTGGGAGGTCGAGACCGCGTCGCTCAGGGATTTCCCCCAGCAGTTCCGTACCTTCGAGATCGTGGCCAACGGCGACGATACCGTTTCGATCGTGACCACCGACGTCGACCCCGCCGTCGCGGACGGCTCGCCGGCCGCGAGATCGCGCGCCTACGCCGTCGCGGCTCAGCAGATCTTCAAGAATCCGCTGGGGCTCATGCCGACCTGCTCGTACAACGCCGAGCTGGTGACGCCGCTGAGCGCCGAGATGCGCTCGAGACTGGCGCGCTAGGAGCGACGGCCATGGCACGCCAAGCCGGGCGGAGCATCGCCATAGCCGCCGTGCCCAATCTTCGCGACCTCGGCGGCTGGCCGACGCGCGACGCCGGCCACGTGCGCACGGGGCTGGTCTACCGCTCGACCGAGCTCAACCGGCTGGCCGGCGCCGACATGGCGGCGTTCACAGCCCTGGGCATCCGCTCGGTCTACGACCTGCGCACCGCGGCCGAGCGCCGCGCCCAGCCCGACCGGCTGCCGCCGGGCACCGGGTACGTCGCGCTCGACGTGTGCGCGGACGCGGCGGACGCCGTGCCGGCGCAGCTTCTGAATGTGCGCTCCGACCCGAAGGCCGCCGCGGCGATGCTCGGCGGCGGCCGGGCGCTGCCACTGTTCGAGGGCGGGTATCGCGAGATCGTAAGCCTGCCCAGCGCGTGCGCCGGGTACGGCCGGCTATTTCGCGACCTGACGCGCGAAGAGCACCGCCCGGCCCTCTTTCACTGCACGACGGGCAAGGATCGCACCGGCTGGGCAGCGGCGGCGCTGCTGCTGCTGCTCGGCGTCTCCGACGATCTCGTGATGCGCGAATACCTGCTCACCAACGACGAGCTCCTGCCGGCCGAGCAACCGGTCCTCGACCACTTCCGGGCGCTGGGCGGCGACCCCGAGCTGCTGCGCCCGGTGGTCGCCGTGGCGCCGGAGTATCTGGCGGCGGCGCTCGACGAGATGCAACGCCGGTTCGGCGGCATCGACGGCTACTTCGCCGTGGGACTGAAGATCGACGAAGCCACCCAGAACGCCCTTCGCGCCGTCCTGGTCGAAAGCGTCTGACGGTCGGGTAGCTTACCTAAACCACCGTTCGCGCCGACGTAAAGATCATGGACTCTCTCACCAAAGACGGCGTGCTGCAGCAACGCGCTGGTCGTAGCCGGCGAACGCCGGCTTTGTGAGTCGCCGGCGCCCGACGACGCCATCCGCAAGAAGAGGGACCCAAACCCGTGCGACGTTCGCCGTTCTCGTGTTCTTCGCCGCGCTCGCCGGANNGCCCTCACCAGCTATCTGCGGATGGGCCGCCTCGACCGTCTGCGCTCGCGGCTCGGACAGCAGGGCCTGGGCCTGATGCCGTCACCGATCGACTTCTCGTACCTGCGCGGCGCGAGCCGGGCCGTCGACGCCGCCGTGTACCCTGGCTCCTACGATCTGCGCACACTCGGCAAGGTCGGGCCGGTCGAAGACCAGGGCGATACCGGCACCTGCTGGGCCTTTGCCAGTTTCGGCTCGCTGGAGTCCGCGCTGCTGCCCGCCGATCCCGAGAGCTTCTCCGAAGACAACCTCGCCCTCAACTCGGGCTTCGATTACGACCCCTACGACGGCGGCGGGAACTCGCTCATGGCCACCGCCTACCTTGCCCGCTGGGCCGGACCGGTGGCCGCCGCCCAGGACGCCTTCGACGACGGCATCACACCGCCGGGCCTCACTGCCGACAAGCACGTCCAGGAGGCGCTCTACCTTCCCTCGCGCGTGAACGCCCTGGACAACGGCGCCATCAAGTCGGCCGTCATGGACTACGGCGCGGTCTACACCGGCATGTTTGCCGACGACGGCATGGAGGGCTCAACGACCTCCGCGGCCTACAACGCCGCCAAGTACGCCTACTGTTACACCGGCTCAGACCAGCCTAACCACGCCGTCGACATCGTCGGCTGGAACGACGCCTACCCCGCCGCCGACTTCTCCAGCCGGCCGCCGGGCAACGGCGCGTTCATCGTGCGCAACAGCTGGGGATCGAACTGGGGCGACAAGGGCTACTTCTACGTCTCCTACTACGACGCCTGTATCGGCTACCAGCAGTCCCCCGCCTGCGAGGACGATGCGAACACGGTCTTCGACGATGCCGAACCGATCACCAACTTCAGCGACATCTACCAGTACGACCCCCTCGGCTGGACCGACACCCTGGGTTACTCGAGCGACACCGCCTGGTTTGCCAATCACTTCACGGCGCGCACCAGCGACCAGCTCTCCGCCGTGAGCTTCTATGCCGCCGAGCCCGGGTCGAGCTACACGCTCTTTGCGAGCGTGGGCTCGTCGCCGGTGCTCACGGCGGCCGGCTCGGGCAGCCTGCCCACGGCCGGCTACCACACCGTCGCTCTGAGCTCGCCGGTGCAGCTCGCCGGCGGCCAGGGGTTCGTCGTCGCCGTAGAGCTGACGACACCCGGCTACGACGCGCCCATTCCTCTGGAGACATGCATCGACGGGTACTCGAGCGGCGCCACCGCCGCCCCCGGGGAGAGCTTCGTCAGCCCCGACGGCGTCACCTGGACCGACCTGACCAGCGACGCGGACTCCGCCGACGACAACGTCTGTCTCAAGGCCTTCACGCGCGACTCCCAGGCGCCCCCGAGCGACGTGACCGCACCGACAACGACGGTGATCCCGGCCAACAGGTACGAGCTGAACTACTGGAACAACACGGCGTGTCACTTCACCTTCACGGCGATCGACAACGTGGGCGGCTCGGGGATCGCCGACACCCAGACGCGCCTCGATAAGGGCAACTGGATGGCGTGGGGCCGCGGTACGGTATTCACCGTGACCGCGCCGGCCGACCACGCCGACGACGGCCGCCACGTCTTTCTGGTGCGCTCGACCGATGTAGCCGGCAACGTGGCGATCGCAAAGACGTTCTCACTGGCCATCGACACCCGCCGGCCCTCGTCGCAGACGCCGGCCGCCGCGCTGGTGCGGCGGGGCTCGTTTGCCACCGTGCGGTTCAGAGTTCTCGATGCGCGACCGTCCGCCGGCTGCTGTCGAGTCGTCATCGTCGTGAAGTCGATGACGGGCCGCCAGGAGCTGACCTTCTCGCCCAGCCCCTGGTACAAGACCGGCAGCCTGGTCTCGTACCGGTTCCGCTGCCGGCTCCCGCGTGGCCGGTACCGGTTCTTCGTCACGGCCTGGGACGGGGCCGGCAACCGCTCGGCAAAACCGGCCTGCAACCACCTCACCGTATCCTGAGCCGGTCGCCGCGGCGTCTCAGGCCCAGCGCTTGACGGCTGCGTCCGACAGGCGGTCGGCGGCCTCGTTCAGGCGCAGGCCGACCACGTCGAGCCGGCGCAGCAGCTCGCGGCGCTTCACGACATCCATGGTGAGCTTGCCGCGAAACAGCCGCCCGAGCTCAACATCGTACAGGCGCCGGATCTCGTTGGCCGACTTCTTCGACTCAACGGCGGCCTTCATGTCGTTCGGGTCTTTGGCGATCGCCTGCACCGCCAGCTGCAGGTCGCCGATCCCGTTCACGGTGGCGTCGAGAAGACCGACGAAGCCGCCGGCCGCCTCGACCCCGTAGAGGTCCCAGGCGCGCACGAAGTCGTGCAGGTTGTCGAGCACGTCGTCGATCGAGCGCGACAGGCGAAAGAGGTCCTCGCGATCGATGGGCGCCACGAGCACCCCCGCGAGCCGCGCCACGAGCTCGGCCCTCAGCTTGTCGCCGCGCTGCTCGACCGCGGCGATGCGCTCGTGAGATTCGGCGGAGGTGATTCTGCCCTCCGCCACCGAGCGTGCCAGCCGGCACGCGGCGGCGGCCTCGGTGAGCTGGGCTTCGAGCGCGGAGATGACGGCGAGCCGGCTGTGCAGGCAGTCCCGGACGGCGCTGTCGACGGTCAGAAAAAGGTGGTCTTCGCCGAGCAGCCCCAGCAGCTCGCTTCGTCGGAACACGTCGAGCACCGACGAGCCTACGCGGGCAAAGACGAGGTCGCGTCCGCTGGCGCGCAGGTTGTGCGCCAGGCGAAGGAGCGTCTCGGCCGCGGTCACGTCGAGGTCGGTGGTCGACTCCATGTTCCAGATCACCACACGGGGACTGGGCTGCATGACGCTCAGGAGCTCGTTCAGGCGGTCGACGGCAAAGCCCGCATTGGCAAAGAAGAGCTGGCCGTCCAGACGAAAGATCAAAAGACCGGGGAATGTCTCGTTCTGCGGATGGCGGGCCACGTCGCTGTAGGTCTTCGAGTTGGGCACGCGGCCGAGCACGGCGGCATGTGGTCGGCTCGAGCGATAGATCAGAATGGCCAGCGAGAGACCGACGGCGATGCCGAGGCCGGGCAGCACGCCCAGCGCCAGCACGCCGACGAGGGCGGCCAGCGCAGGTGCGGCGTCGACGGCCCGCACGCTGGCAAAGCGCTGCAGCGCCTTGATGTCGATCAGGCGCCACACGGCGCGCACCACGACGGCTCCCAGGATGGCCTCGGGGAGATCGTGCGTGACACGGGTGACCGCGAACACCACGACGAGCATGACGGCGGCGCCGATCAGGCTGGTCAGCTGCGTTCTGGCGCCGCTCGCGTCGCTCAAGGCCGAGCCCGACAGACCCCCGCTGACCACGATGCCGCCAAAGGCCCCGGAGCCGATGTTGGACAGACCGAGGGCGACCAGCTCCTGGTTGGCGTCGATCTCATAGCTGTGGCGGACGGCGAAGGTCCGGGCGCCGCTCAGGGCCTCGGCGTAGACCACCACGGCGATGCCGGCGGCGCTCGGCAGCAGGCCAAGTATGTCGGCGGCGCGGATGTCGGGCAGCCGCGGCGCCGGCAGGCCGCTCGGGATGGCGCCGACCATGGCGACCCCATGAGCGCTCAGGTGGAAGGCGGCGGCGGCGGCGATGCCGAGCACGAGGACCGTCAGCGCCCCCGGGATTCTCGGCCAGCGCCGCACGCTGAACAGCAGGACGAGCGCGATGGCGCTCACGAGGGCGGTCACGAGGCTCGTCTCGTCTAAGTGGGTGAGGTCGGTCCAGACAAGCGGGAAGAAGTTGGCGGAGGTCGGCACGTGCAGGCCCAGGAGCTTGGGCACCTGGCGGGCGATGATCGTGAGCGCCAGGCCGGTGACGTAGCCGGTGATCACCGGACGGGCGAGGAACTCCGAGATGAAACCCAGGCGGGCGATCCCGGCGATGAGCATGAACAGGCCGACGAGGACGGCGACCATGGCCACCAGGGTGATCGCCTTGGCCGGGCTGGCGACGCCGTGGGCGGCCACGACCGCCGCCGCCATGATGGCGGCGGTCGAGGTGGGCGAGCAGATGAGCTGACGCGAGGTCCCGAAGAGCGCATAAACGACGAGGCCGGCGAGAGTCGCATACAGGCCGGCCTGAGGAGGCACGCCGGCGATCTGCGCATACGCCAGACACTCGGGCACCAGCAGGCCGATCACCGTGAGGGCGGCGATGGTGTCGTCTCGCAACCAGCGCCGGTGGTAGCCGCCGGCCCAGGCGGTGATCGGCAGCCAGCGCCGCAGTCGCGCCCGCCACGCGGCGCCGGAGGCGCCGCCCGGCTGCGAATCAGGTGTCCGTGCCCCGGTGTGTGCGACGCTCACTGGCTTTGACCCCATTCGTTAGTGCATGTTCTATGATAGTGCGCGAGACGCTTGCGGTGTAAGCGCGGCGAGCCGGCCGCCGCTAGCTTCAGTGCATGACCGCCAGGACGCCCTTGATCGTGTAGATCACGCCGACCACCCCGAAGACGGCGAGAAGGATCGGCCGGTTGTGGGCGGTCAGCCACGTCTTCACCGGCCCCATCGCGGCAAGCACTCGGCCCGGAGCCGCGATCGACAAGGCGAGGGGGACCGCCGGTGTGGAGGCGGCGATCGCGATGAACACGGTCAGCGCCACGAACGCCTGCACGAGACTCAGGTGGGCGTGGAGAATGTCCGCCAGCGCGGGCGCCTGCATCTCGTAGTTCACCAGCAGGACGCCCACGATCGCCGCGCCGGCGGGGCCCATCCGCTCGATCAGGGCCATCCAGCGCGGCTCCCGATCACCGCGCCCCGGCGCCGGCTTGCGTACGGCCACAACGACGAAGGCGGCCACGAACCCGAGCCCAACGAGCAGCCAGGCGGCCTCGATGTAGCCCTCCGCGGCGCCACCGCCACCGATAGTGCTCGTGGGTACCAGGACGAGCACGACGGCGCCGAAGAGCGCCATGACGACGACGAGGGCGGCGACGAAGGCGCCCCCGTTGGCCACGGGACGCCGCGTGCCGGCCATGATCAGCGCCGCAATGATGGGCACCGGATTGACGGCGATGCCGACGGCTACGGGGATGATCTGCAAAAGAAGGAAGCCCACGATCAGGCCCTACTTTCGCAGGGACGCGGCGGCTGCGCCACCCCGTCCCTTACTCGCCCGCGCCCCCGACGCGCATGGAGTCCTCTTGGAGGAGGGCGCCGCAGAACGTCATGGCGAGGTTCAGATCGGTGACTGGGGTGTCGGCCCCGACAGACACTCCACACAGGCGCCGCCGATACTGTCGGCGTTGGGACGCCCGGACGACTCAGGCCCACCGCGACAGACCTTCCGGACCCCAACATCGCGAGCCGGCCCGCCCGGCCTGCGTCGCGCGGCGAGATCACATCCGCGGCACAGCCGCGGCGGCGAGCTTCTCCTCGGCGCTCAAGACATGTGGCACGCCGATCACGGCGACCCGAAGATACTCGTCGCCCTTCAGCACACTGAGCGACGCGTAGCCGTCGTAGTAGGCCTTGTCGCCGAGCCCGGCCACCGGCTGGGCGTGGACCTTGCTCCGGTAGTCGTTGAAATACTTGAGCGCGCTTGGGCCGGTGACCAGGACGACCCTGACGCTGTCGGTAACCGGAACATCGGCATTGGCTCCCGCCGGGGCCTGGGGCCCGTAGAAGACGGCGGCGACGCCACCCTCAACGGTGGCGTGTCCGCGCACGGGTGCCTTTACCGTCTGGCCGAGCGCGGCGCCGGCCTCGGACCGGGTGACGACGGTCATGGAAGTCGCCGTCGACGACGCAGAATCGCCGGTTGACGGCGTCGCGGAGCTTGCGGTAGTCGGCGACGCGGGGCTTGCGGCGCTCGTCGGCGACGGGCTACTCGACGTTGTCCCGCCGGATGACGCGCTCGACGAGCCGCATGCCCCGACCAGCGCCACGGCAGCGACCAGGACGCCGACCGCCACGGCGACCCCGGCGGCGTTTCGGCGGACACACCAGACACCGTTCACGAACAACCTCCTGCTCCCGCGTTTCGAGACCGACGGCGAGGTCCTCCCGCTCCGACGACCAACGCGAATGTTCTCGTGGAGCTCGCTGCCGCTCAGAAGCGACCCGCGCGCCGACACTATCATGGCAGGTGGACCCGCGAAGGAGGGTCGGCCATTGCGCGCAGCTGACCGGCGACCTTGGCAGCGCCCGCGAACGGCGCCCGTCAGGCGCGGCCTTCGCGGGCCGCGCGGCGCCTGGCGGCCGCCGCGAGTCGGCCCCCGTCCCAGCGCATCTACGGAACGTCTGCGACAACGGCCGCCGCCACGGTCTCGCCCGCCGCGATTCTCGCCGTGACGGGCGTCGGCCAGCCCGGGCCGGAAGCTACCAGCCTGAGCGTGTAAACGCCGGGCGGAAGGTCGGCCAAAAAGAAGCCGTCATTGTCGGAGCGCACTCGCAGCAGCGGCTGCCCGGAGGCCGGCGCGCGGTCGCCCCTCCAGATCGCAACCTCAGCCTGGGCGATCGGCCGGGGGCCGCCCGGCGCGGGACCGCCGGCGACCATCGTATGACCCCACAGGCCGCCGTGCAGGAGCAGCCGCGGCACGTAGCTGTGAAAGCGTCCGAGCGACGAGACGTCCGCGCCCGAGGTCGCGAAGCCCTGCGCCAGATACTCGTGGTCGTCTGTGGCCAGAATGAGGTAGAGGCTGGTCGCCGAGCTCGTCTGTCCCTGACCTGTGGTGAACCGACCCCGTAGCAGTACCACGTAGACCTTGCCCGGCCAGTGGACTCCGAGGTAGCTCGTCGCGCTGCCTGCCAGTCGGGCGGCGCGCGCCGCACTGGTCATGAGCCACCGACACGATCGCGGGTGCGCCTCGCCGGCGGCCAGCGACTGCCACAGCGCTTCGCTACGCACCCAGACCGGCGGCAGGTCGCCCGCCCGGGACGGCGAACCGGCAAGCAGCGATGAGCCGACAACCGGCGANNCCGGCGATGGGCTGACAGTCGGCGACGGGCCTGGGCCGCCGCAGGCAGCAAGCGCCAGAAGAGCCGTCAGCAGGGCAACCACGGGAGCACGTCTCATAGGTTTCGCCTCTCCTCCAATAACATGGTCCACTCGTGGTGAGACGCGCGAACCGGGAACAGGGTTCGTCGACGGCAGCTCATGAGGGGCACCGCAGCCGCCTCGAGAGCGAAACACATCCACACGGGCCGGATCATGCCTGACGGCGGCTGAGCGGTTCATTGAGCGACAGCCGTTCTGGGTAGAGTTGACGAAGCTCCTTGTCCTTTCCCCCGACAGGTCGAGTGATGCGAGCACCGGATCAGCAAGGAATCACTCGTCGCGACTGGCTGCGCCCGGCCGAAGCAGCCGACAACGTCGACCTGCGGACCCTCATCGACGCCGGCCTGGAGATCGGCCGCACGCTCGATCTGGACGAAGTGATCGTCACGATAGCCCGTCGGCTGCGCGCCGTCGCCGGCGCCGCCACCTGTGAAATCTGCGCCTGGGAGAGCGGCGGCTCGCGCAGCCTGGTGAGCGTCAAGGGTGACGTCGTCCACCAATCCTTTGCCGGGGTCCTTCACCCGTCGCGCGAGTTCTTCGTGACCCCGGAGCAACGCCTGCGGCAAGAGCCGATCGAGGTCTTCGACATCGAGACGCACGTCGGCGTGAGCCCGGCGGAGCGCGCGGCGTGGCGTAAGGACGGCTATCGCAGTGGTCTGCGGCTGCCCCTGGTCGCCGACGGCACGCAGATCGGCGAGGCGCTCCTGCTCGACCATCGACCACGCCGCTTCTCGCACCTGGATCTGCTGCGGGGTCTGGCCCAGCTCGCCGCGCGGGCGATAGCCAACGCCGTCCTGCACCGTGACCTTGCCGCCCACGACCGTCGCGCCGGCCTCGTCACCGAATCGAGCCTCGCCTTTGCTTCCAGCCTCGAGCCCCAGGACGTGTTCCTGGCCACGGCGCAACGCCTCTGTGAGGCCATCGACGTCCCCTTCTGCGACATCTACAGTCTGACCGGGCCCGACGAGCTCACCTGCGTGGCAAGCATAGAAAACGACGAGCTCGACCCGGTCTGGCAGGGTCGCCGTTTTGTGCTGCACGAGTGGAGCATCTGGAAGCTGGCCGTGCAGACGCGGACGACGCTCGCCGTCGAAAACGACCGGGACGAACGTCTGAGCGAGATCGAGCTCCAGGACATGCGGAAGTACGGCCAGCGGAGCTGCCTCACGGTGCCTCTGATCGCCAGGGGGTCGGTGATCGGCCTGGTCGAGCTGCTCGACGCGCGCGCGGAGCGCACGTTCACCGCCGACGAGACCGCCACCGTGGAGTCGGTCTGCCGCATGGCGGCGCTGGCCATCGATAACGCTCGCATCTACCACGAACAACAGGAGCACGCCCGCCGGCTGGCCTCGCTCGTCGAAGCCGGCCGGGCGATCACCTCCAGCGTCATGCTCGAGGATGTGCTGGACACCGTCGCGCGCGAGACGGTCGCTGCCCTGGGGACGACCGACTGCATCATCTACGTCTACGACAAACCCACCGACACGCTCACCGCACAGGCCTTCTACGAGGTCGAGCCGAGCGCCTGGGACTGGTCCAGCACGACGTACGCGGTAGCGGAGTACCCTCTCGGCCGCGAGCTTCTCGAGCGCGGCGAAGTTCGCCTGGAGCGCCTTTCCGACGAGCGGCTCGACCCGGCCAGCCGCCTCTCCATGGAGCGCTGGAGCGAAAAGAGCTGTCTTTCGATCCCCCTGAGCTTCGGCGGCGAGCCCATGGGGCTCGCCGTGCTGACCGAGTCGGCACAGGAGAGGAGTTTCAGCCCGAGCGAGCTGGCGCTCGCGCGGGCGTTGGGCGAACAGGCATCGATCGCCATCCACAACGCTCACCTGTTTCGCGAGATCAGGCGGCTCCATCTCGCCAACCTGAAGACGCTGACCTCGGCGCTGTCCGCCCGCGACTACTACACGCTCGGTCACGCGGCCAGAGTGGCCGCGTACATGGTCCTCATGGGACGCGAGCTCGGCTGGACACAGGAGCGGGTCGCCGAGGTCCAGGATGCGGCCTACCTCCACGACATCGGCAAGATCGGCGTCTCGGACCGGGTCCTGCTCAAGCCGGGACCGCTCAACGCCAAAGAATGGGAGCTCATGCGCCAGCACCCGGCGTGCGCTTCATCACCACCTACGCCGTGCAGGGCGACACGTGTATCACGGTCCTCGACACCGGCGATATCTCCACGGACGTGTCGCACGTCGGCGACCTCTGGTCCGAGCACGACGAGCTCGCCGCCGTTCTTGCCGGCGCCAGCCTCGAGACGAACGTGCTCAGCGCCGACGAATACGGCGTCTGGGTCAGCCAGTGCGTCCCTCTTCGCAATGCCCAGGGAACTGTTGTGGGAGCGCTTACCGTAGACGAGGCGGCGGTCGAGACCATCGGTCACCAGGAGCTGCATGGCGACCTGTCGCAGGGCCTCGCGTCGATGCTGCAGACGGCCGCCCTGCGCTACAGCCGCGCCGAGCTCGAGGCGATCACCGACGGCCTCACGGGGCTCTACAACCACCGCTACCTGCACGAACGCCTCGACGAGGAGCTGGCACGAGCCCGCGAAGAGGGCCAGAGCCTGTCCGTCCTCTTCGTCGATCTCGACAGGTTCAAGCTGCTCAACGACTCGCTCGGCCACAAGATCGGCGACAACGCGCTGTGCCGGGTGGCTCGCGCGATCGAGAAATCCACCCGGCGTATCGACCTGGCCTCGCGTTACGGGGGCGACGAGTTCGTGGTCGCTCTGCCGCGCTCCGACATGCCGGCCGCGATCTACACGGCCGAGCGCATCCGCGAGACGATCGCCGCCGACGCCACGAGCGACGACCCCGTCACAGTCAGCATCGGCGTGGCCACCTTCCCCACCGACGCAGAGAACAAGGCGGAGCTGCTCGACAAAGCCGACTGGGCGATGTACGTGGCCAAGCGCGCCGGCCGCGACCGGGTGGTCGCCTTCAGCGGCGAGACCATTCACCCGCGGCGCGACGACTAGACCCCCCTACCCCAAGTAGTCGCCCGAGCCCGACACTGCCACGACCGCGACGCCGGCGGCCAGGCGCAGGCTTTCGCTCGCCCTCAGTCCAGCCACGTGGCGGCGCCGGCGACATCGGCCACGGGGCGCTCTTCGGGAGTCTGGGCCGGCACGCCGATGGCACAGCCGTTCAAGGCGTACTCGGCGACCGGCAGGCCGAGAATGCCGCAAAAGGCGGGATCGTCGGCCATCTGAGTGGTGGCGGAGACCAGATGCAGGCCGAGTCCCAGCGCCGTGGCCATGAGCCACATGTTCTCGAGCACGTGCGCCAGCGACTGCTGCTGGACGGTGGCCATCGACGCGCGCTCCGCGACGACCACGTAGTAGGGAGCCGTGCCGACTCCGAGGATGCGCCCCTGAGCAACGGGCTCGAGTCGGGCGCGCAGCGGCGCCGGCAGCCCCCCGGCGGCGAGGGCTGCCGCGGCGTGAGCCTGGATCGCCGCCGCGGCCGCCGGCAGCGCCTTGCTGTCCCGCGGCAGCACGAAGAAGCGGCGGTCGAGGGCCACCCCAGGCGCCATCGCCGCCGCGTAGGGGGCCGCCAGGCCGGCGGCGAGAATCTGCTCCAGGGCTTCGCGAGCCGGTGCCACATCGCCGAAGCTGCGCACAGATCGGCGCTCGCCGATGACCCGCGCGACTGCCGCAACGTCTTGCCGGCTGAACGAACCTGCCATGTCTGCCTCCTGGCTAGCCTTGCGTCTCCTGCGGCCACGCCGCGGGACCGTGAAAGTATAGCGGGGCGACCGCGACCGGGACCGAGACGCCGCCGCCAACGATCGACGAACCCGGCGCCGCCGCCAGCCTGCGCGGCCGCACCCAGCCGCCCTCACACGCGGATGTCGCGGCGCTCGAACAGCACCAGCGTCACCAGCAGCAGGGCGGCCGACACGCCGAGCAGGACCGCCAGCCCCACGGCGTCGAGATCCTGGCCGAGCGGCGCGGCCCCGCCCGAGTAGTGAAACAGCGACAAGAAGCGGAAGGGCCGGATGTCGGCGTTCATCTGCGCCAGGGTGTTCAGCAGGTACATCGCCACGCCCACGCCGGCGCCGGCCGCGATGCCGGCCTGGCGGCGTCCGCAGGCGCCGCTCACGGCGAAGGTCACGCTGCCGACTGCCAGGCCGAGCAGCGTCAGGCGCAGAAGCGCCTCGGCGAGGGTGCCCGCACCCACCGGCGTGCCGGCGATCGCCGTAGCCACCAGCAGCGCCAGCCAGAAGGCCAGGCCGAGGATCGTGACGATCACGATCATCGCCGCGTATTTGTGCAGCACCAGGCGGCGCCTGCCGACCGTGTGAGCCAGCAGCAAGCTCAGCGTGCCGTCCTCTTCTTCGCCCGCGACGGAGCGGGCCGCGATCGACACAGCGAAGGCGATGAACACCACCGGCGCCAGCCACGAGAGCAGCTCGGTGTTGACATAGCCCACCGGCGACGAGAAGTCGCCGCCGGGTCCCAGAAAGGCGGCGCGGACGGCCGCCGGCAGACTGCTGATGTAGCCCTGCAGCTGACCGGCACTGTGCCTGATGCTCGGGTAGATGGACAGCAGCAGGGCCACGTAGAAGGCCACGCCGAGCACCCACATGACCAGCGGCCGCGTCTGATCGCGCAGGCTCTTGCAGAAGACGTTACGCAGCATGGTCGCCGCCGTCGGTGTAGAAGGTCATGAAGACGTCCTCGAGGTCGGGCAGGCGGCTCGTCAAGTCGAGCACCCGGAACTCGCCGAGCTTCTTGATGGCGGCATCGACCGGTCCCGTGACCGTGAGTCGCAGCGTCGTGGCGTTCTTGCCGTCGACCGACACCTGCGTCACCCCGGGAACTCCCGCGAAGGCCGCGGGCGGGATCGCCTCGGCAAAGACCACTTCGATCTCGCGCACCGCCCGGCCGGTGAGGCCGGAGACGTCCTCGAGAGCGATCAGCTCGCCCTCGCGGATGAAGGCCACGCGATCGCAGACGCGCTGCACCTCGGGCAGCACGTGAGACGACAGAAAGACGGTCTGGCCGGCGTCGCGGACCTCGTCGATGAGCGCGTAGAACTCGTGCTGCACGAGCGGGTCGAGGCCCGACGTCGGCTCGTCCAGGATGAGCAGCTCGGGGCGCGCCATGAAGGCCGAGATGAGGCCGAGCTTGCGCTTGTTGCCGCTCGACAGGTCGGAGACCTTCTTGGTGAGATCGCAGTCGAGCCGCTCGCTGAGCGCCCTCACGTGCTCCCACTCGACGCCGCCCCGCAGGTTGGCCAGGTAGCGCAGCGTCTCGGACCCGGTGAGCGTGGGATAGAGGCTGAGCTCGCCGGGCAGGTAGCCGCTGAGCGCCTGGATCGCCAGAGTGTCGCGGTGGCTGTCGCGACCCAGAACGAGCGCCCGGCCGGACGTCGGCCGGATCAGGTCGAGCAGCACGCGGATCGTGGTCGTCTTGCCGGCCCCGTTCGGACCCAGAAAGCCGAAGACCTCGCC
>PLTW01000075.1:0-6781 GCA_003164655.1 Actinomycetota bacterium | reverse complement strand
TTCCAGAACCCCTGGCCGAAGCGAACGCCGCCACCGGCGCCGGCCAGGCCGAGTGCGTCGCGCAGACACGACGAGGTCCCGGGAGTCGGCTTCTGCGTCGCCTTGAGTGGGAAGAAGGCACTCAGCGGCGCCCGGCGAACCTCAGGGCGCCACCCGGAACACACGACGAAAGGCCGGCCCCTTGCGGGAACTGCCCAGGAAACTGATCGCGGCCGCCGCGGCACTGGTTGCCCTGGGAGTGCTCGGCGGCGCCTGCGGCGGCGCCGCGCGTCAGCACGCCTCCGCCAGCCCCGCGCCCGCACCCGCGCCGGTAGCGCCTGCCGCCCGGCTTACGATCACGCCCACCAGCGGCGCCCGGAACGCCGCGCCGCAGAGCGGCATCAGAGTCAGGGTGAGCGGCGGCACGATCGTGCACGTGACGGCAACGACGGACGGCGGCGCGGTGAGCGGTACGCTCAACTCGAGCGCCACCTCGTGGCACAGCCGCGGGACGCTCGATGTCGCTACGCGCTACGTGGTCCGCGTCACGGCGGCCAACGCAGCGGGCCGCACTGTCACCAGAACGAGCACGTTCCGCACCCTCGATCCGCCGCAAACCTTCTCCACGGAGATCTTCGAAGGTCACAACCAGGTCTACGGCGTCGGCATGCCCATCATCCTCAGGTTCAGCCGGCCCATCACCGAACGCCGGGCAGTGGAGCGCTCCCTCGAGCTGTGGACCTCGAGGCCGGTGGTCGGATCCTGGTACTGGGACGGCGACACGACCCTCTACTTTCGACCGCGCAACTACTGGCCGGCGCAGACCAGGGTGCGCTTCGTCGCTAACTTGAACGGCGTCGAAGGGGCGCCGGGCGTCTATGGCACCCACACCCTCACGCAGACCTTCCTCATAGGCCGCTCGCTGATCGCCGTGGCCGACACCCAGACCCACCAGGTACGTATCTACCTCAACAGACGGATGTTTGCCGACTGGCCGATGAGCTCCGGCCGCCCTGGAGACGCCACGCCCAACGGGACCTACCTGACGATCGACAAGGACAATCCCGTCGACATGATCGGTCCGGGCTACAACATCGAGGTCCCGTGGTCGGTGCGGTTCACCTGGAGCGGCGACTTTCTGCACGACGCCTATTGGTCGGTGGGCGAGCAGGGCTTCGTCAACGTCAGTCACGGCTGTGTGAACCTGTCTCCGGCAAACGCCCAGACCTACTACCAGCTTGCCGTCCCCGGAGACCCCGTGACGATCGCCGGCAGCCCGCGGGGCGGGACCTGGGACAACGGCTGGACGGTGTGGTTTCTGTCGTGGCGCGATCTCTGGCGCGGCAGCGCGCTTCACAAGGCGGTGCGCGCCGATCCGAACGGCAGCACGCTGGTCAACCCCGGGCATCTGCGACCGTCGCGGGCCAGGCCGCCCCTCAGCGTGCCTTGGCCAAAGAACGCCGCCCCGGCGTAGGCCGCTCATGAACCGGCGCCGGCTTAGCGATGCGGCTCCCGGCGGTCAGTGCGCGATGATCACACCCAGAGCGAAGAGCACGCTGAAAAGGAGAGCCGTCTGGCCCGTCTCGGCCAGCGCGACGTTTAACGAGCGGCCGCTCTGCGTCCACACGCGGCTCGTCGCCCGCAGCGCCAGTGGCAGCGAAAGCCAGCCGAGAAGCGCCGCGAGCGGCAGTGTGTGCGTCGCCACGATTATCGAAAGCAGCGCGTAGGGCAGCGTCATGAGTGCGCAGTACTCGAGCCTGGTGGCGCGCACCCCGATCCTCACCGCGATGGTGCGCTTGCCGACGGCGCGATCCTGTTCGATGTCGCGCAGGTTGTTCACCACGATGATGGCGGTGACGATGGCCCCGATCGCCGCGGCCATGAGCCAGGCCGGCACAGACGTCGTGGCGGTCTGCAGCCAGTAGGTACCGACCACGGCGATCGGCCCGAAGAACACAAAGACGAACACCTCCCCGAGACCGTGATAGCCGAGCGGGTAGGGTCCGCCGGTGTAGGCGACGGCGGCGACCATGGCCGCCACGCCGATGACCGGCACCATCACACCACGCACGAAGGTCAGAGAGATGCCGATCTCCAGCGCGAGGGCGAGCACGATCTTCAAGCCGCCCTTGACCTGATCCCGGCTCAAGAGACCCGACTGAGTCACGCGCACCGGGCCGAGCCTCGCGGCGGTGTCGGCGCCGCGTTCGTCGTCGTAGACATCGTTTGCCAGGTTGCTGGCGATCTGCAGCAGCAGCGCCACGGCCAGCGCCGCCACGGCCGGTACCAAGAAGAAGCCGCCGTCTCTCCACGCCAGGACGGTGCCCACGATCACGCCGGCCGCCGCCGCCGGCAGCGTCCTGGGTCGGATCGCCAGCCACCAGCAGTGGAGCGTGCCCGGACTCGCTGCCCTGCCGCCGGCCGTCACGGGCGAAGACCCGCGCACATCTTTCGCCTCAGCCGATGGCGGCCGCACCCCGACCCGCTACCTCACCAGCACGACGAAGCCGTCTTTGCGAGGAGCCGCCTGGGGCGGCGCGCCGTCGGGGTAGCCCAGCACGCAGGCTCCCACGCCGACATAGTCGCCCGCCACACCCCACTCCTCGAGCAACGCCTTGCCTTCGTCGCTTTCGAACATCTGCCGCTCACGGTGCACCCAGCACGAGCCCAGGCCCAGCGAGTGGGCGGCGTTGAACATGTTGCCTAAGGCCACGCTGGCGTCCTCCACGGGAGTGACCTTGGCCTTGTCGGCGAGCACCAAAACGACCGTCGGCGCGCCGTAGTAGGGATCGGCGTCACCACCGGTCACCGCCTGGTTCATCCGCGAGATCGTCTCTCTGGTCTTGCGGTCCTGCACCACGACGAACAGCGCGGACTGCTGGTTGGCGCCGCTGGGCGCGTACTTGCCCGCCTCCAGGACGGCGTTCAGCTCCTCGTCCGTGATCTGCTCGGGCTTGAAGGCGCGAATGCTGCGCCGGTTCAAAAGAGTAGTCATGGTGTCGTTCATCGTGCTCGCGGCCCCTGGTTGCCTTGTTGCCTGCCTGTTGGCCCATCAGCCGCGTACACAGCCTAGTCTCTACCTCGTTTGCGGCCTGGCCCCCATGATAGTGCGAGAGCCGTGGCAGTGCTTCCACTTGCGGCCGCTGCCGCAGGTGCAGGGATCGTTGCGCCCCCGCCGCGCGTCCTGTGTGGCGTAGCTGCGCATCAGCTCGGCCGGCGCCCGGTTGGCCCGCAGCAGCCCGCACATGGCCGCCATCGGGCGGGCGACATGGCCAAAGAACGCCTGGTAGCTCGGGCACAGGTAGTGCTGACCGGGTTCCCCGGAGGGCGCGACCGCGAAGCGGTCCTTCGGGCAGCCTCCATGGCAGACGCCGAGCAGCTCGCAGTCCCGGCAGAACTGCGTCAGGGTATCGAGCTTGGCCTGTCCGAACCCGACCTGCCGGGGCGAGCTCACAAGCTCGGCCAGGCGCCTGTCGTCGATGTTGCCGAGCAGAAACTCGGGCTCGACGAAGTGATCGCACGAGTACAGGTCGCCGTTGTGCTCGAGGGCGAGCTGGAGCCCGCAGGTCTCGGCATGCACGCACATTCCGCCCGGCTCGCCATACCAGTTGGCGAGGGCCGTGTCGAATTCCTGCACGTACACCGTGCCGATGTCGCGCCGCACCCATTCTTCGAAGACGTCGATCAGGAAGCGGCCGTACTGCTCGGGCGAGAGCGAACGATGGGTGACAAGCTCCCCCCTCTGCGTGTAAGTAGGACGGCCTTTCACACCGTCTCCCCACCCGACGTCGGCGATGGCGAGCGTCTCGGAGGTGGCGCGCTCGACGATCGGGATGAACTGGACGAAGGTCGCGCCCAGCTCGTCGCGCAGGAACGCATACACCTCTCGGCCGTGGCCTCCGTTGACCGAATGCACGGTCGTCAGCGCGTTCCACTCGACGTCGTGGCGCCGGAGAACGTCGAGACCGTTCATCACGCGGTCGAAGGTCGGCCGCCCGCCCTTGTCGACCCGAAAGGCGTCGTGCAGCTCTCGCGGTCCGTCGACCGAGAGCCCCACGAGAAACTCGCTTGCCTTCAGGAACGCGCCCCACTCGTCGTCGAGCAGCGTGCCGTTGGTCTGGAGCGTGTTGAGGACGCGCTGGCCCGGCCGTGCGAACCGGCGCTCGAGCTCGATGGCGCGGCGAAAGAACTCGATGCCCATCAGGGTCGGCTCACCGCCCTGCCAGGCCACCACGACCTCCGGGGCCCGCGCGTGGGCCTCCAGGAGCTGGCGCAGGTAGGTCTCCTGCAGTTCCCCGGTCATGCGAAAGCGGCTGCCCGGGTAGAGCTGCTCCTTGGACAAAAAGAAGCAGTACTCGCAGTTCAGGTTGCAGACGGCCCCCGTCGGCTTGGCCAGCACGTGAAAGGCGATCGGGGCGCCGGGCGGCGCGGCGCCGGGACGACTCGTCGGCAAGCCGTGGTACGAGCTGCTCTCAGGCGTCACCGACACGGCGGTATCGAACGTGTGCTCCGCGCCACTTCCGTCCACGATGTGCATCCCCTCCGCCGGCCCCTGATCACCGCAGCCCAGTCCACCTCCGGGCTGGCGTTCTGATTGCGCGAGAGCCGACACTCGCATGCTATCTCCATAACGTGCGAATCGCTCACCCTGCCCAGCCGAGCCGCGCGTTCGAGTCCGCGAATAGAGGGTCCTGACACCCACACCCGAGAACCCCCGCCGCGGACCGACCATGTACAATCCTGAGATGCCATCGTCGGCTGAAACTCCGTCTCCTGCGGCAAGCCCCTCGCACCCGGCGTCGCCGACGGTCTGCAACGCCGTTCTCATCGCATCCGGCGTTGCCCTGCTCGCCTGGACTGTGGTCGTGCTGAACGGCGCTCACGCCGCCGGCATCGGCGCTCTCTATGTGGTCACAACCAGTTTCATCTTTCTGGGCCTGGGCCACCTGGCCCTGGGCCTGGCACGAGTGCCGGAGCGGCGGCTCACCTGGGCGGGACTGCGCTACGTCGTCGGCTATGCGCTGGCGGCGTTTCTGCTCACCGTGCTCGCTTATCTGCGCCTCGGCGAGGCCGCAGTGTGGATCGCCGTGGCCCTGGCGGCAGGCGGCTGGGCCTGGTTTGCGCGCGACGCGTTCAGAAGGCCCGAGACGCGCCCGAGACCGTCACTGCTGGCCGCCGAGCTCTTTGTCGGCGCCCTGCTGCTGCGTGCCGTGGTCCAGAGCACCGGTTACTGGCAGACGAGCGGCGCCCGGAGCACGTTCACCCAGTACTGGGACGCCCTCTACCACCTCGCCATGATCAAGGACGGTCTCTACCACGGCATGCCACTGCCCGGTTACCCGCTCGAGACCGGCGTCGGCAGAGTCGCCTACCATCCGGCCGCTGACACGATGGCGACCCTCTTCATCAAGACTCTGCACCTGCCGGTCGACGCGGCCTACTTTCGCATCATTACGCCGGTCATGCTGCTGGCGGTCTTCGCGGCGATCGTCGTGTTCGCCGTCGCCTGGGGGCGCTCGCAGCGTGCCGGGCTGGTGGCGCTCGGCCTGCTCGGCCTGACGTTCGCGTCCAGCTGGCTGCCGCGGGTCAGCGGTGACGGCGGTCTGCAGATAGTGCGCTACTTCAGTCTCAACCCACCGTCGGCGGTGGGCGCCGTGGGCGCCATGACCTGTCTGGCGCTGGTGGCGCTCACCGACGAGGACCATCTCAGCGGACCGCTGGCGCTGGCTGCCGTGATCGCCGGCGCCACGACACTGATGGCGACGCCGATCGCCCTGGTGCTCGGTCCGGCGTTCGTGGCCGTGCTGGTCTACCGGCTGTGGCGTGCCCGCCGGGGCAAGTGGCGACCGGCGGCAGTCGCCATCGCGGTCGCCATCGCCAGCGCTCTCGTGGCCTACCCGCCGACCATCGGTCGGAGCGACGCCCCGGGCTTCAGGCTCGGCGGGCTCGGCCGCCATATCCTCGATTCCGGTGAGGTGACTCGGTACCTGCTGCTTCGTCATCTGGTGGCGCCGTTTCAGCGCCATGGCCTCGGCGGAGAGGAGCTCTTCGTACTGGCGTTTGTCGGGTTGGCGCTGCTCGGTTGGCGAGCCGTGGTTCTGGTGGCGGCGCTGTGGCGGGCGCGCAGCCGGGGCGAGCGGCCGTTTGGGCGAGCGCCGCTGGCCAGCCAGATGGCGCTCACCCTCGGCGTCTTGATCGTGCTCGTCGGTCTGTTCGTCGCGCAGCGCGGCCGCGACTCCTACGCACCGTGGAACGTGCCCTGGCACACCATCCAGAACCTCTGGTGGATCACCCTTACGGCCGCTGCCGTGGCAGTCAGCGCCGCGCTGAAGACCTGGGCGCGGCCGGCGTGGCTGACCCGGAGCGCGGCTTGGGCCTTGAGCTGCGTGGTCGTCGTCGTCGCCCTGCTGGCCGCATTGCACGGCATCACGGCGGTGCGCTACACCGACGGCGGCAGACTGCCGACCACGGTCCTGCAGATGATGGAGCACTGGGACCGCCAGGTACCGCGCAACGCCGTTGTCGTGCAGCACTTCGAGCTCGAGTCGCAGAACTGGGTGAGCGCCATCGGCGGACGCCAGAGCGTCCTGGAGCGGGCTTCGTGGGCACGGGCCCTGTACCCGGCGCGCACGAGGCTGCTGGAGCGTGACATCGCGGCACTCTATGAGACGACCAGCGCCGCTTCGGCGCGCAAGCTCGCCCTGGCGATGGGCGCTGGCTATGCGTTGCTCCATAGCCACGACGACCCCTCGCCGGGACTGCGCGACATCGGCGCGCCGGTCATGCGTCGCGGTGGCTGGGT
>PLTW01000139.1 GCA_003164655.1 Actinomycetota bacterium | reverse complement strand
ATGGAGGGACAACGATGACGTTACTCATCATGCATCGGCCGAAACGGGAGCGTGTCCGCCACGCGGGCGCCGCCCATACCGCCCTCGCGGTGATCCTCATGGCGACCGTGGTGGTCGCCGCCGGCGCCTGCGGCGGCTCGAGCTCGGCCAAGTCGGCCACCGCTCAGGCCTCGGGTCAGGCCGTGCAGACCATGGCCACGGTGCAGCGCGGCGATCTCGTCGCGACCCTCACCGGCAAGCTGACCCTCTCGGTCGCCGGAAGCACGGCGACCGCCGCGACCACCTTCACCGGCGACGGCGCCTCTCAGGTGGCGGTCGGCCAGACGGTCAAGGTCGTCTTCATGGGACAGGTCGGCGGCGCCGGGCAGGCCGGCGGCGCCGGCCAGAGCTCCCCGCAGGCATCGGCACGTCCGAGCGCTGCCCCCTCTGCTCCGGGCGGCGTTCAGGGATCGCCGCCGAGCGCTGGCGCGCCGGGTTTGTCGCGGGGCGGTCTTGTCGGCAAGAGCGCCACCGGCACCATCAGCGGCGCCGGGACCACCGTGCAGGTGGTCGTCGGCGGCCAGACGACCCCGCGCAAGGTAGTCGTCGGCAAGCAGACCCAGACTGAGTCCGAGATCGTCTCCGGCCTGAGTGCCGGCGACAACGTCGTCTACGAACACACCATGCGGGGCGGCTTTGGGCGGGCGGGCGGCGCCCAGCCGCCAGGCCAGGCTCGCCCAGCACAGAGCGGGTCTCAGTCAACCGGCGTCGGCGGCGGGACGTGACCGGCGCCCATCATGGCTTGCTCGGGGTCAAGCCGCCAGTCCGTCGATCTGAAGGAGAAGCAGGACCATGAAGCGAGGAAGACGACGCTGGCGGTGGATCGCGGCGATCGCGGTCGCGATCGTGGCCGCGGTCGCCGTAGGAGTGCTGTTGCTGGGCAAGAGCAACGCCCAGAGCGTGCGCTACCTGACGGCGACGGCGAGCACGGGATCGATCGCCAAGACAGTCGAGGCCGACTTTACGCTGAGCAGCGCTCGCACGTCGATGACGATCTCGCTCAGCGGCACCGCCAGCTCGTCGACCAGTTCGACATCGGCCACGACCGCCAGCACGACGACAGCCCGTAGCGCTCTCACCACCGTCAGTGCTGTCGTGGCAGCTGGCACTGGCAACGGGGACATCATGCTCGTCACCGATCGGGCGATCACAACGAGCGACACAGCGACACCGACACCCACATCGACACCGACATCGACACCGACATCGACACCGACACTGCTGAGCTTCACGCCGACCGCGGGCACGGCGGGTAGCAATGTGACCGTGTCCGGTAGTGGGTTCGCCGGCACCAGGGCGGTCGGCTTCAACGGTCGTGCGGCATTCTTCAAGGCTGTGAGCGACACGCGGCTCTTGGCCATCGTGCCAGCCGGCGCCGGCAATGGCCCTATCACCGTCACAAGTTCTGGGGGTACGGCCACCAGCACGACGAACTTCACGGTCAAGCCGACCCCGGCGGAGAGCACCACGCCCACGCCGAGCTCATCGAGCAGCAGCGGCAGTCGCTCAACCACCGGCACCGCCAGCAGCAGCACGAGCACGACTTCGAGCGGCACCGCCAGCAGCGCAACGACCGCCAGCAGCGCGTCGACCTCCGGCAGCGCGTCGTCGAGCGCGAGCGGCGTTGTCAGTGGCATCGCCCTCGCCGCCGGCGCCAGCCCGCACACGCTGGAGCGCCTACTCTCGATATCCGGCAAGCCGATCTATGCCTTCGTGAGCTCCACGCCGCTGTACACGACGCTTTCGACCAGCCTCACCTCGGGCGCCCAGAGGGCCAACGTCGCGGCTCTGCAACGCGCCCTCAAGGCAGACGGCCACTTCACGGGCACGGTCAACGGCGTCTTTGGCACAACGACCAGGACTGCCCTCGAAGGCTGGCAGTCGGCTCGCGGTCTAAGCGAGACCGGCAGGATCACCACCTCGCAGTTTGTATGGGTTCCCACGGGTGCGGTCATCGCGTCCTGGAGTGTCGGTCTGGGCAGCGCTGCGGGTACGGGGACTTCACTGGCGACGATAGAGTTTCCGCGGCCCCTGGAAGCGACAGCCTCCGTCAGCCAGGCCGACATCACGAACCTCAAAGTCGGTCAGAAGGTCCAGCTCACCGTCAGCAGTGGCTCAAGCATGTCGTTCAGCGGCGCCATCGCCTCGATCTCCAGCCAGCCAGTCTCCTCGTCGACCTCGACCGCCGGCTCGTCGAGCACCGTCGATTACACCGTCATCGTCCGGCTCGCCAGCGTCCCCGCCGCGGTCAGGTCGGGCATGTCCGGAACGCTGGTCGTGACGATCGCCAAACGCAGCAATGTGCTCGTAGTGCCAACGAGCGCTCTGACCGGCAGCTCGTATGTGCGCGTCATGGTCCACGGCACGCCCGTCTACCGCCAGGTCTCGACTGGCATGGCGACGTCGTCGCTCACCCAGATCACAAGCGGCCTGGCGGCCGGCGAAGTGGTCATGACCGGTACGTACACACCCACCGCGACGGCGAGCGCCACGAGCGGCACGGGCAGCTCGCGCGGTCTGCTCAACAGTCTCAGCGGCGGCGGGGCGGCCGGCGGCGTTCCTTCGGGCGGTGGCGCTCCGCCGAGCAGCGGCGGCCAATGATCGTCGTCTTAGAGTCGCTGCGCATGGCGTTCTCGAGCCTGCGCGCCAACCCGCTGCGCGCGGTCCTGACCATTCTCGGCATCGTCATCGGCATCGCCGCGGTGGTCGCCCTCACCTCGATCGGCAGCGGCTCGACGCGCTCGGTCGAGAGCCGCTTCAACTCCTTCGGGACCGACACGATCACGGTCGAGACGAGCAGCTTCTCGTCGAACGCCACGGCGCTGTCGAACAGCGACCTGGCCGCCATCAAGGCCACTCCCGGGGTCAAACAGACCGTTTACACGGTCGACACCAACGCCGAGGTGACGGCGGGCTCGACCGCCGCCATGGCAACCGTGAGCGGCACGTTCCCCGAGCTCATGACGATCGATCACCTCACACTCGCGGCCGGCAGCTTCTTCAGCGACTTCGACGTCACCCACGGCCTGCCCGCGGCGGTGCTGGGTTCGACCGTGGCCAGCGACCTTGGCCTGACGC
>PLTW01000151.1 GCA_003164655.1 Actinomycetota bacterium | reverse complement strand
CGGGCAGGGCGCCGGCGATGGGCGCCAGCAGCGCGCCGGCAGGACCGCCGGCGATGGACCCGGGCACGGCGCCCGCGGCGACCGCGCCCGCGACCACCTCGCCCGCAGCGGCCGCGTCGCCCGGTGTCGTCAACCGGCCGAACTGCGCCACGACAAGACGGTCGCGGGCCCTCGTGGCGGCGACGTACAGCAGACGTCGCATCTCGCTTGCGCCCATGACCTTCTCGCGCTCCTTGAGCTCCAGGTAGCGCCGCGGCTCGAGGTCGCGCGCGGCCGCCCCGGGCAACTCGGCCTTGAGCTTGACCGCGAGGCAACGGTTGTCGCGGTCGACGATCGGCTCGCCGCCCCCTCTGCCCCCGCTCGATCGCGCCCCGCCGATGAGCACGACGACGGGGAACTCGAGCCCCTTGGCCTTGTGGATGGTGAGCAGATGGACCACGTCGGCGTCGTCGTCGACCTGCGATTCCTGCTCGCCGGCGGCGTCGCCGGCCTCGACGGCCCAGGCGAGAAAGGCGCCGAGGCCGCCGCCGCCGGCCTCCACGAAGGCCCTCGCGCGCTCGGTGAGCTTCTCGAGGTTGGCGATCGCCTGGGCCGCCCCGGAGCCGGTCGCGGCGAGCAGCTCCGGAGCGTGAGTGAGCCGCGAGAGCTCGGCCAGCAGCTCGTGCGGTTCGCTGCCCGAGCGGCGCGCGTGCAGGTCGCGCAGAACGCCGAGGGCGGCGACGATCGCCTCGTGGCCGGCCGGCTGTGCCTCGGCGAACAGCTCGAAGCGTCCGCGGGCGGCCCAGAACAGGAACAGGTCGTCGTCGCTGAAGCCGAACAGCGTCGAGTGCAGGGCGCCGTAGACGGCCGGACCGTCGCTGGGATCGTCGACAGCCCGCAGGCAGAGCAGGGCGTCGTCGACCTCGCGGCGCTTGAAATAGGCTTTGCCGCCTTCGACCCGGTACGGCACGCCGGCCTCGCGCAGCGCGCGTTCGTAGGTCTCGAGTCCGGTGGTCGCGCGGAACAACAGGGCGACGTCGCGCCAGTTCAGGGGGCGCAGACGTTCGGAATCTCCCGGCACGTCGCCGCCTGGGACCGGCAGGTCTGCCGGCGTCTCGCGACGCGTGACCTGGGCGCCCGCCGCGGTCTCGTCACCCTTCCGCTTCTGCACCCGCCAGCGTTCCGCGTCGGCGCCGTACATGCGGACCAGCAGCGCGGCCACGGCGCCGGCCTCGTCGCGACGGGCGGCGTCGGCCTCGCCGGCTTCGCCGCCGTAGGGCCGCCCGAGCAGAACGGCGACCCTGGGTCCGTCGGCCGGCGGGCGAAACGCCTCGACGTTCTGGTGGGGCTGACGCCCCTTCTTTGGGTAGCCTTCCACCTCATCCTCGGCGAACACGCGGTCGAAGACGCGGTTGGCCCAGGCGACCAGACGTGGCGTGGTGCGGAAGTTCTGGGTGATGTTGAGGACCCGCCCCCTACCGTCGGGCTGAGCCTCGATGCGCCCCTTCACCAGGTCGTACAGGGTGATGTCGGCGCGGCGAAAGCGGTAGATCGACTGCTTCGGGTCGCCCACGACGAACAGCTTGCCGGGTTTGAGGACGACCTTGCGCCAGTCGTCGGCCAGCGGTTCGTGCTCGCTGAGGAAGAAGACGATCTCGGTCTGCAGCGGGTCGGTGTCCTGGAACTCGTCGACCAGCAGGTAGTCGAACCGATCCTGCAGAGCGCGGCGTGCCTCGTGGTCGTCGCGCAGCAGATCGCGCAGGCGACCGAGGAGATCGGTGAAGTCGAGGCGGCCCTGAGCGAGTTGCGCGGCGCCGGCCCAGCGCGAGAACGAGTCGGCGACGGCCACGGCGAGACCGGTGAGGTACACGGCGTAGCGCTCGCGCCGGGCGGCGATGGCCGCGACCAGGGTCTGGTAGCGAACCTGCAGCTCCTCTTTGCCGCCCCGGGTCGCGTCCCAGCTTGCCTTCGTACCGCCCGGCGCCGTCTTGTTGGTCTTGACGGGAAGGGCGAAGAGCGCCGCCGCGAGCTGGTCGAGGTCGCGCGCGGCAGGCGGCTCCCGCAGGAGCACTTCGCAGGCCTCGACCAGGGTGAGAGCGGCGATGTAGCCGTTGTCGCCCGTGTTGCTGCAGGCGGTGACGGAGTAGTCGCGCAGGCGGTCGAGCGGCTCGGTCAACCCCGGCAGCTCGGCGGCAAGGTCGGGAGCCTCCATCGGTCGCGCAACGGGGTCGATGTCGTAGCGTTCGCCGAACACGCCCCGCGGGCCGGCCGCCAGCGTGTGCACGTCGTCGAGCTTCACGCCGGCGCGCAGCAGGCGCGACAGCCAGCGCCGCGCGTCGGCCTGACCGGCTACGCCCTGACCCGGGTCATCCCGACGGGCGTCGGCTTCGTGCCCGCCGACGGAGCCGTCGTCGGCCTCGTCTGCGACGCCGCCCGCCATCTCGGTCAGCCACTCGTCCCACAAGCGGGCGCGCTCGATCTCGGAGCCCAGCGCGTCGAGCTGCTCGAATGCCGGATCGACGCCGGCCTCGACGGGGAACTCGCGCAGCAGTCGGCCGGCGAAGCCGTGGATGGTGCCGATGGGGGCGTCGTCGAGCGCGTCGAGCGCTGCCTCGATGGCGGCCGCTTCGTCTGAGTCGGCGGGCCGGCCACCCGCGCGCTTCTCGAACTCTTCGCGAATGCGTTGCCGCAGCTCGCCGGCAGCCTTCTCGGTAAAGGTGATCGCCGCCACCCGGCGTACATCGCCAGCGGCGAGCACGCAATTGACGTACCGGTTGACGAGCACACTCGTCTTGCCGGTGCCGGCGCTGGCTTCGAGCAAGTAGGTGGTGCCGAGGCCCTCGTCGCCGCCGCCCTTACTGCCTTCGACCCTGTCGCGTTCAGCGCGATCGACCGCGACGCGCTTGCCAAGGCCTGAGCCGCGACCGTCGCGCTCAGGAGGCATCGTCGCCCCCCTCGTCCGTCTGGTCTGCCTTTGGCACGGAGCCCTGGAGAGCGCGGACCGGCGCGAGCATCTCGTGGCGGCGCTTGAGATCGCGAGCCCAGGACGAGACACCGCAGGCGTAGCTCACGTCGCAGTAGTCGCAGCGACCGCGGGCCGTGCGCGGGAACATGCCGGCGTCGACCAGTTCGGCGGCGGCGCGGACGAGGTCGCCAAGGCGCGCGGCGGAGGTCTCCTCGTCTTGCAGCAACGGCAAATCGCCGAAGCCACCGCGGCGCGTGATCGAGCGGTACAGGCTGGCGACGGCGGCTACGCCGCCGTCGCCAGCCTGACGCACGGCGAGCTGGTAGACCGGGAGCTGCACGCTCAGCCCATCTTTGATGCGGCCCTTCTCGGCGTTGCCGGCGCCCGTCTTGTAGTCGATCACGCAGGCGCCCGCCGGCGTGGCGTCGACGCGGTCGACGCGGCCGGCGAAGCGCACCTGCCGCCCGTCGCCCAGATCGAGAACGACCGGCCGGTCGTGAGACTCGCCGAAGCGCCACTCCACGTTCACCGGGCGCCAGTCGTCGAAAGTAAAGACCGGGTCGCGCCGCACCGACTCGCGCAAGTCTTCGTGCAGCATGTCGCGGCGGACCTCCCACGAGAGGACCGCGCCGGTGACGCCGCGCCGTTCGGCATGGGCGCAGCACGATTGCCAGGCGGCGTCGACGGCGTCCAGGGCTCCCGCGAGCGGCAGCTCTTCGGAGATCACGCGCTCGTAGGTCTCGAAAAGGATCTTGTGCGCCAGCGTGCCGAACTCGCGGGCGTCCATCTCGAGGGTGTCGTTGGGCTCGTCGGGGGCGTCGAGGCGCAGGACGTCGCGCAGCAGAAAGGCGAAGGGGCAGTCGATGTAGCGCTCGAGGCGCGTGGGGTGCATCTCGGCGGCGAAGAACGGATGCCGCTCCGCCAGGGCGGCGCGGGCCTCGCCACCGAGCAGCCCGTCCCACGCGCCGGGCACGTCACTGCGCGCTGCCTGCCAGGCGCCGATGCGGCGCTCGGCGGCTCCAGAGTCGGCCAGCACCGCCGACAGGTACTCGCGGGCCGCCGCCGCGCGGGCGGCCGCCGCGACGCCCGCCCCACCACCGCCGCGCTCCGAGAGGCAAAGCAGCGCCGCTGTGTCGCGCTCGCGCGCGTCGACCCACACGGTATCGTCGGCGAACCTCGGCACTCCGCCGCCACGATGCAGCCAGACCGGCTTCAGCGGCCCGCCATGGACGAACTCGTCGAGCCCGACAGGCCGGCCGGCCGCCAGCGAGGCGAGCTTGAGCAGCAGACGCGAGGGCAACCGCGGCCGCCCGGTCGCGGCGTCGGTGCGTGGCGTGAGCAGAACGAGCCGGTCGCGCGCCGCCTCGCAGGCGAAGGCGAACAGCAGCAGGGTCTCGTCGGCGCGCTGCTCGGCGAG
>PLTW01000102.1:8291-54958 GCA_003164655.1 Actinomycetota bacterium | reverse complement strand
GCGCGCCGGGGTCACTTCTTCGTCGGCGGCGGCCGCAGCCATGGCCTCGTTCGAGACCGGGGCCGGCGAACGCTCGAGCAGCGCCTCCAGGGGCGCCGCCGACGCCACGATCACGCTCTGCCGGTCGTCGTCGGTCGCCCCGGGTGCGTTCTCGGCCGGAGGCGCCGCGCGGCGCCCACGCCGGCCCGGACGCCGCGTGCGCACCTGGCGTGCGTGCAACGCCGACCAGGCGCCCGGCTCAGTGGCTCGCGCCACCTCGGCCGCCCCATCCGGCTGCTCGCCGCTCTCCTGGGCTGCCGCCGGCGACTCGTCGCCCGGCGCCGCGGCGGCCGGCGGCGCCTGTGTGTCGCCGGCTCCCAGCGGTTCGCTGCCCGGCAGGGCCGGCGACGCCTGACCCTCGACGGCCGCGGCTGCCGCGGCCTGTTCTTCGGCGGCGCCGGACTGTGCGACGCCCTCCTGGCCCTCGTCGTGGGGCGCGGCGTCCGAAAGGGACGCACTCGGCGCCTTTGTGCGGCGCCCTGGTTGCTCGGTCACTGCAAGTCATCTCCTTTGCCCGCGGACATGGCCGTCGGGCGCTATCTCATCCGTCGCGGCGAAAGACCGCGACGGCAAACCTTGCCAAGTCACGCGCACGCGCGTGAGATCGAGCACGACCGGCTCGATCTCCAGCCGGGCAGCCAGCGCGGCGACGACCTCGTCGACGCGCGCCGAGCCGCCGGGCCCGTAGCGCAGCGTGAAGGCGAGCTTCGTACCGGCATCGCAGGGCGACGCCGAGAGCTCGCACACGTACTCTTTCAACTCGATCGCCCGGCGACCTTTGGGCGACTGGCGCACCACGCTCACGCACGGTTGGCCGGCAAACCAGGCGAGTGCTTCGTCGACGGCGGGGCCGGGCGCGTCGAGACGGCACTCGTAGGCGGCCGCGGCCGCTTGCGGCCGCGGCCGCTCCCCCGCGATGACCAGCCGCTCGATCGCCAGGCCGTCGGCGGCGGCGGCTCGCAGTGCTGCCAGGCGGACGGGCAGCAGCGCCGCGGCGCTCTCCTCGACGACCTCGACCACCGCCAGCTCGTCGAGCCCCGCCGCGCCGGTCGGCAACGGCAGCGGCAGGGAGAGCCGCGGCTTGGGCCGCATTCCTTGCGACAGGGCCAGCTCGATGCCGGCGCGGGCGAACGTGCGCTGCACCACCCGCATCGTGTCGAGGTGGGAGATGTAGCGGGCCGGACCGTCGCGCCTGAAGCTCACCAGCCACCAGCTCACCGGATCAGCTCCATCTCGATCTCGCCGCCGCACACGCCGCACGACGTGCAAGAGCCGTCGCGACAGTCGGCGGTCGTCTCGGCGCGCACCGCGCGGGCGCCTTCGTCGCGCAGAAAGCCGTCGTCGACGAGAGGATCCACGTCGCGCCACGGCAGGGCCTCGGTGCTGCTCCAAGCCGGGCCTCCCAGCTCGATGCCCACCTCGGCGGCGGCGCGCCGCCAGATGCCGGCGTCGAACGACTCGCTCCAGCCGTCGAAACGTGCCCCGCCCCGCCAGGCCGCTTCGATCAGGGCCCCGGCCTCACGTCCGCCCATCGCCATGGTCGCCTCGACCAGCGAGGTGCCGACGTCGTGGAAGCGCACCCTGATCTGCCGTGGCAGCCGTTGCCGCAGCAGCTCCTGGCGCCGGCGGATGACCGCCTCGCCGGCAAACCCGGCGCGCTCGAAGGGCGTATGAGCCTTGGGCACGAACGACGAGACGGCGATCGAGATGCGCGATCGTCCCGGCGCCGCCTCTCTGGCGTTGCGCAGGGCCGACTCCGCCATGGCGGCGATGGCCGCCACATCGTCGTCGGTCTCGTCGGGCAGGCCGACCATGAAGTACAGTTTGAGCCCGCTGTAGCCGGCGCCGAAGACGCCCCGCACGGCCGCGGCGAAGGCTTGCTCGTCGACCCGCTTGTTGATGGCGTCGCGCAGTCGCTGCGTGCCGGCTTCGGGCGCCAGCGTGACCGAGCCGCGCTGCTCGTCGCCGAGGCGGGCCAGCACGACCGCCGCCGAATCGACGCGCAGCGAGGGCAGCGAAACGCGCACGTGCGGGAATCGTTCGCGGATGCCGGCGATCGCTTCGCGCACGCCGCCGTAGTCGCACGACGACAGCGAGATCAGCGAGACCTCGTCGCAGCCCGTGGATCGCAGGGCGCGCGCGGCGGCCTCGACGACCATGGCGACCGGTCGCTCGCGCACCGGGCGGTACCACATGCCGGCCTGGCAGAACCGGCAGCCGGCGGTGCAGCCGCGCATGACCTCGATCACCGCCCGGTCGTGGACTCCTTCGATGAGCGGCACCAGCGGCTCGGTGACCGGTGAGGTGTGGGCGAAACCCATGAAGACCTGGCGCTCGACGCGGCCGTTACCGGCCATGGTCGCGCCACTCTTACCCGTCGCGACCGCCCGGCCGCCGGAGGCGTGCGGCAGCCAGACGCCGGGCACGGCGCCCAGCCGGCCCAGGCGTTGGGCTCGCGTCGGCGCTTCGAGCGCCGCCACGATCTCGGCCAGCCGGCCTTCGGCCTCACCCACGAAGAAGGCGTCGAAGAACGGGGCCAGCGGCAGCGGATTGGCCGTGCCCGGCCCGCCGCCCAGGACGATCGGGTCGGCCTCGCCGCGCTCGGCGACGTGCAGCGGCACCCCGGCCAGGTCGAGCATCTCGAGGATGTTGGTGTAGGTCAGCTCGTGCTGCAGCGTGAAGCCCCAAAGAGCTGCCTCGTGCACGGGCGCCCCGCTTTCGAGACTCCAGAGCGGCACGCCCCGGGCGCGCATCAGCGTGGCCATGTCGGGCCACGGGCAGTAGGCGCGTTCGGCGGCCGCCGGAGTGGCGTCGTTCAGGCCGGCATAGAGGATCTGCAGTCCGCTGTTGGCGATCCCGATCTCGTAGACGTCGGGGTACGACAGCACGATCCGCGGCGTGGCGCCGGGTTTGCGTCGCGCGTGGAACTCCCCGCCGACGTAGCGTCCGGGCCGCGCGACTCGCGCCAGAAGATCGGTCAGGTCGTGTTGGAGCCGGTTCTCACCGGGCGATTCCTTTGGCAAGCTTCTCAAACTTTCCTAGCTGGCTGGACAGCCGGGGGAACCGGCTGGCCGTGAGCGGTGCGCCGTTTTCGAAATACGCCACCGCCGATCTGCCTATGGCTTCGGTGCCCACATACCCGAAGCTCGCTTTCATGGCCCAGCCGAGGCCGGGCACGTAGTCGACGGCACTGCGGGCGAGCGTTCTCAGGCCGAGACCCGAGGCAATCACCCCGAGCACCTCGATCGTGCGCTGCAGGTCGGAACGGTAGCCGTAGGCGGCGCCGATGCGCAGCACCATCTTGAGCTGGTTCATGGTCATGACCGGCATGTCGGCGCCCGGCAGGATGATGACGGCCCCCACCAGGGCGTTCTGCCGAGCCGTCGCTGCGATCGTGTGGTCGACCACGGCGGCGCGCAGCGCCGGCAGCGCCGCCGCCAGGGCAAAGCCCCCGTGCCCGGCGACCTGCGCGATACGCCGCGCAAGCGCCGACTTGGCGGCCGGCGTGCCGCGCGTGTGGAGCACGAACTCCTTGCCGGAGAGGCCCGCCAGCGCCATCCAGGCGTGGCGGTCGATGGCCACGGCTTCGGTGTCGCGCACGGCGGCCACGATGGCCGGCAGGTGGGCGGCCCGGCAAAAGGCGACCGTCGGTCGCAACTCCGGCCTGACCGCCGCCTGGGCGTCTTCGAGGAAGACGATGACCGACCACCGCGACAGCGCCTCGGGGTGGGTCGGCACGTCGGCCCGGCCGAGCACGTCGAGGGCCCGGCTGACGCCGCCCGCGGCGGTGTCGTCGGCCCCGGCCGACAGCATGCGGCCGGCGTCGGCCAGCAGGTCGGCGGGGCCAACCAGACAGATGCGGGCCGTCTCCGGGGTGTGCCTGCGCACGTCGGAGACGGCTTTCAGGATCTTGCGCACGTCGTAGGTCGCCATAGGTCAGCCGCCACTTCCCGCCAGCCGGCCGCGCAAGTGCACGCTCTCGAGCAGGCCGACAAGCATCAGATCTGTGATCAGTGCCGCGCCGCCGTAACTGATGAACGGCAGCGGGATGCCGGTGATCGGCATGATACCAATAGTCATACCGATGTTCACGAACACCTCAAACAGAAAGATGGCCGCGATGCAGCCGGCGATCATGCTGCCGTAGAGGTCGCGCGAGATCGTGGCGATGCGCAGCGCCCGCCAGATCAGCACCACGAACAGGGCCAGCAGCACGGCCGCGCCGACAAAACCGTAGCGCTCGCCGATTACCGCGAAGATGAAGTCGGTGTGATGTTCGGGCAGAAAGTCGAGCACCGTCTGAGTGGCCTGGTTGCCGCGACCGCTGAAAGCCCCCGAGCCGACCGCGATCAGAGACTGGGTGAGGTTGTAGCCCGACGACTGCAGGTCGTGACCGGGGTGCAAGAACACGAAGAGCCGCTGCATCTGGTAGGAATGCACGATTCGGATGCCGGCCATCGGCAGGACCGTCAGTACGAGGGCCGCAAGGGCGACCGCCGCCGCGACCAGCGCCGCGAAGTGCGTCCAGGGCGTGCCGTAGAAGAGCAGCAGCGTGAGCGTCAGCACCACGAAGACCATGGCCGTGCCCAGGTCGGGCTGAGCAAAGACGAGCGCCGCCGGGACGGCCATGTACAGCAGGGCAAAGAGGGTGATACGGCGCTGTCCGATGGCCGGCAGGCGGTCGGCCAGAAAGGCGGCCAGAGTGACCGTGAGGATGACGAGCGCGAGCTCCGAGGGCTGGAAGTTCACGAACGAAAGCGAGATCCAGCGGCGCGAGCCGCGGGTCACAGGCCCGAGGGCGAACACGGCGGCGATCGAGACGAGGACGAAGGCAAACAACGGCCATTGCCAGCGCCGGTAGTGCTCGTAGTCGACGAGGGACAGCACCAGGAGCGCCCCGATGCCGACCGCGGCGTAGATGACCTGGTAGCGGGCGTAGTAGATCGGACTCGGCAGCGCGTCGTGACGAGTCGCGAAGTAGATCATGGCCACGCCGTAGACGAGCAGCCCCGCAGCCGCCGCCAGCACGAAGTAGTCGAGGTGGCGCAGGTAGGTGCGCAGGTCCATGCCCGTCAGTCGCTATGCGTGGCGCCGGTTACCTGGGCGCCCTTCACATTGAATAGCGAGTCGTAGATCATGCGCGCGGCCGGCGCGGCGGTCGTGCCGCCGTGGCCGCCCTGCTGGATCATGACGACGACCACGTACTGGGGATCGTTGGCCGGCGCGTAGCTGCAATACCAGGCGTAGTCGCCCTGCCGCTGGACCTGCGCCGTGCCGGTCTTGCCGGCCACCTGCACCGGATAGTTGCCGAACACCTTGTACGAGGTACCCAGCGGCGTGGTCGCGGCTTCGTGCAGCGCGTTCTGCACCGTGGCGATGGTCGCCGAAGAGATGCCGAGGCTGCGCGGCTGCGTGTAGGGCAGGCGACGCACGAGCCGGCCCTGCGAGTCGAGCACTCGGACGCCGAGATGGGGGGTCACCAGGTAGCCGCCGTTGGCGATGGCCGCGTAGGCCACGGCGGCCTGCAGCGGCGTCGCTTCGAGGTTGCCCTGGCCGATGGCGAGGTTGACCGAGTCGCCCGGCTTCCAGAGGCGGTCGACCTGCCAGCCCTTGGGATCGGTCTTGGCGGTGAAGGTCGCGTTCTTCCACTCCGGCGTGGGCACGAGGCCGGCCACCTCGCCGGGCAGGTCGACGCCGGTCGGGTGGCCCATGCCCATGCGCTTGGCCCAGTCCTCGAGCCCCTCGCCCTTGCTCGAGTAGAAGTCGTAGCCGACGTTGTAGAAGTACACGTCGCACGACTGCACGATGGCCTGCGTCAAGTCGAGCGGACCGTGGGCTCCGGGATAGATCCAGCAGTGCCAGACCGAGTTGCCGAGGGTGTGTGGCGGCGTGTACTTGCCGGTGCAGTCGTAGATCGTGCTCGGCGTGATCACGCCGTTCTCGAGACCGGCGACGGCGTCGACGACCTTGAAGGTCGAACCCAGCGGATACTGGCCCTGGGTCGCGCGATCGAGCAGCGGCGTGGTTGCGACGTTCAGCTTCTTCCAGTGCTTGGCCGACAGGCCGCCGACGAACCACGACGGATTGAAGGTCGGCTCACTGGCCATGGCGATGACCGCACCGGTGTGCGCGTCGAGCACTACGGCGGCGCCGCCGTCGGCGCGCGGCTCGTTGCTGGCGTGGGCCAGGTCGATGCCGTAGTTGACGGCGTTCTCGGCGGCCCGCTGTACCTTCGTGTCGATCGAGAGCTGCAGGTTGTCGCCGGCCTGGGGCAGCGTGCCGCCGGGGACGACCTGCTTGGGGCGGCCGCTGGCGTCGACTTCGACGCGCACCGAACCCTCGACGCCGCGCAGCCATTTGTCGTAGGTGTACTCCACGCCCGACTGGCCGACGACGTCACCCGCCTGGTAGCCGCGAAAGCGGGCCTGGCCGATCTCCTGCTGGGTGATCTCGCCCAGCTGCCCAAGAAAGTGGGCGCCGAGATCGCCCAGCGGATAGTCGCGCAGGTAGTTCTGGCGCACCTCGACTCCGGGGTAGGCCTGGGTGTGCTCGAGCAGGTACGAGACGGTGAGTCGATCGGTGTCCTGCTTGATCGTCACAAAGTCGTACTGCAGTCCCAGGCCCTGCCCGATCTGGCTCCAGGGCACGCCCACCTGGCGCACCATCTCCTGCCTGATCTCGGCGGGCTTCATGGCCAGCACGGTGGCCAGCCGCTTGACGAGGTGGCCGAGCCGCCCGGCGGGCACGTCCATCGGCCGGATGCCGACCGCCAGGCCAGGACGGTTCTCGACCATGACGGTGCCGTTGCGATCGAGGATGGTGCCCCGGGGAGCCAGCACGGCGACGGTGCGCAGACGGTTGTCGTTGGCCTGAGCGACGTACTGCTGGGCCGACAGGATCTGCAGGAACCACAGGCGAAAGACGATGACCCCGATGAGCCCGACGGCGATGGCAGCCAGCAGCAGCACGCGCAGGGCGACCGACGGCGGCTGCGCGACCTGGTCGCCGCGGCCGGTGCGGATCCAGCGGCGCTGCCCGCCGGGCCGGTTACGTCTCGGATATGCGGACATGTCGCTCACCTCCCAGCCACCAGCGCGCCACGAGGTACAGCGGCACCGCCAGCAGACAGTCCAGGACGAGCAGCGGAATGACCCAGCGGCCCATCAGGTACAGCAGAGGCACCTGGCGCCCGAACAGAAACTGGGCGAGCAGTTCCAGCGACTCGGCCAGCAGCGTGGCCACGAACACCGACACGATCGGCGCGACGCTGGGAGACAGGTCGGCGGTCTCGGCGTAGCGGCCCACCAGGTAGCCCACCGCCACCAGCGCCAGCGAACGCACGCCGGGCGGCTCGAACAGGGCGATCGACACGATCGCCCCAGCCACGAAACCGAATGCGGCGCCGATCTCGGCGCCGCGCAGAAGCGCCACCGCGACGACGAAGATCAGCACGAAGTCGGGGTTGGCTCCGAGGATGCGGATGTTGGCCGCCACGGCCGTCTGCAGCAGCGTGGCCACCACCAGCAGGGCAAACAGCCGGCCGATCTCGGCCACGACGTGGGGTCCGTCGGCCGGCTTTTCGATGGCCGGCACGCGCTGGGCCATCACAGGGCCACCATCACGAGATCGAGCGTGTGAAAGTCGACATAGGGAGTCACGGAGATGCTCTGATACAGCTCGACGTCCTGCTGGGCGACGGCCGAGACCTGGCCTATGGGAATGTCGGGCGTGAAGATCGAGCCCTTCATGCCGCTCGTCACCACGACCTGCCCGGCCACGACCTTCTCGGAGCGGTCGACGTACTGCAGGGTCACGTCGCCGGTGACGCTGCCGGCCACGAGGCCCTGGGCGCCGCTGGGCTCGACCTTCGCGTCGATGAAGCTGTCCTGGTCGGTCAACAAGGTCACCTCGGAGGCTTCGGCCGTGACGGCCGAGACGCGCCCCACCAGGCCCTGGCCGTTGACCACGGCGTCGTCTTCGCGCACACCCTGAGCGGTGCCCGCATCGATCGTCACGGTCGAATACCAGGCCGTCGTCGAGCTCGCGATCACACGCGCCTGGGCAAAACGCACACCCTTGGGAAACACCGCCGAGTCGCGTAATCGCTGCATGCTTTTGAGCTCGCCGTCCTGCTGCTGCATGACGAGCTGCTGGGCGAGCTGCGCGCGCAGCTGCTGGACCTGGGTGCGCAGACTGCTGTTCTGCGACTGCGCGCTGAACAGATCGGCGAACCAGTCCCAACCGTCGCGGAACGGCTTGATCACGCGGGCGGCGCCCGATTGGAGCGGGGCGACGACGTGCATGGCCGAAGCCTCGGCCCGATGGACCGGGCCGCTCGACGGCTCGCGAAAGTAGACCGTGAGCAGAGCGACGGACAGCACGACCAGAATGGCGACGACGATGCGCCGCCGCAGTGCGCGCTTGCGAGACACTACGAGCGTACGGGCCTAGTACCGGCCTCTGGGCCTCGAGTTGCGCTTGCTGCGGGCAATGGCATCGAACTCCTCGAGATACTTGCCGGACCCTACGGCGACGCAGGTGAGCGGCGATTCAGCCAGGTGGACCGGCATCTGCGTCTCCTGACGCAGGCGCTCGGGCAGTCCCTGGAGCAGCGACCCGCCGCCGGCCAGCATGATGCCACGGTCCATGATGTCGCTGGCCAGCTCGGGGGGCGTCTTGTCGAGCGTCGCCTTGATGGCGTCGATGATGGCCTGCACGGGCTCCTCGAGCGCCGCGCGGACCTCTTCGGACGACAGCACGATGGTCTTGGGCAGGCCCGTGACCAGGTCGCGCCCGCGGATCTCGGCCTGCTCCTCTTGGGGCAGCGGGTGGGCCGAGCCGATCTCGAGCTTGATCTCTTCGGCGGTCTGGCTGCCGATGAGCAGCTTGTACTCTTTCTTGACGTAGCTGATGATCGCCTCGTCCAACTCGTCGCCGCCCACGCGGATCGACTGCGACACGACGATGCCGCCCAGCGAGATGACGGCCACCTCGCTGGTGCCGCCGCCGATATCGACGATCATGTTGCCGGTCGGCTCGGCCACCGGCAACCCGGCGCCGATGGCCGCCGCCATGGGCTCTTCGATCAGCCCCGTCCAGCGCGCACCGGCCGAGTAGGTGGCCTCTTCGACCGCCCGCTTCTCGACGCCGGTGACGCCCGAGGGCACGCAGATCACGACCCGCGGATGGGCCCATCTGTTCTGGTTCACCGTGCGGATGAAGTGGCGCAGCATCTGCTCGGTGACGTCGAAGTCGGCGATCACACCGTCCTTGAGCGGGCGGATGGCGCTGATCGAGCCGGGGGTGCGGCCGAGCATGCGCTTGGCCTCGGCGCCCACCGCGTGGACTTCGCCGGTACGATGGTCGATAGCGACCACGGACGGCTCGGAGAGCACGATGCCGCGGCCGCGGACATATACGAGTGTGTTGGCGGTGCCAAGGTCGACGGCGACGTCGCGCGCGCCGAAGCCTGTAAGGAAGTCGAAGAAACCGATGACCTGCTCCTTTCGATCCGGTTCTCTCATCCATAGTACACGCCGCCCCGAGCGGAGCCAAACGGATGAGCAGGAAAAACGCCTAGCGGGCGGCGCGCGCCGTACCGCCGGCCAGCCACGAGAACGGTGCCACGCCGAACCGCTCGAGGCCGTCGAGCAGCAGCGCTACCGGCAGACCCACCACGTTCCAGTAGTCGCCCTCTACAGCCGCCACGAGCGCCGCCCCGACGCCCTGGATGGCGTAGGCTCCGGCGCGCCCGCGCCACTCCTGGGTCGCAACGTAGCCGACCACGGCCTCGGCGGCCAGCGCCCGAAAGGTCACCGCGGTGCGCGCGTGACCCGTCCAGATGCGTCCGCCCGAGCCGATGAGGCAGACGCCGCTCACGACCTCGTGGCGGCGTCCCGCCAGGGCGCCGACGAAGGCGGTCGCCTCGGCGGCCGTGGTGGCTTTGCCCAGCACCCGATCGTCGAGCGCAACGACGGTGTCGACGCCCACGACGAGGTCGCCGGGCGCGAGGCCTGCGGCCTCGCGCCCGGCGACCTCGCGCGCCTTGCCGAGGGCGTTGGTGATCGCGGTGCCCACGGCGTCGCCCGCCACGAGCGACTCGGCGAAACGGCTGGGCGCGACGCGGAACGCCATGCCGAGCTGGGCCACGATGGCCTCGCGCTGCGGAGAACGCGAGGCCAGCACCACCAGGAGCGCCGGCGGCGCCGGCGGGACGGCCCTAGACGAGCTCGTGCTCACCGAAGAACAGGCCGATCTCGCGGACGGCGCTCTGCGGACCGTCGGAGCCGTGCACGATGTTCTGTTCCTTGGACAGCGAGAAGTCGCCGCGGATGGTGCCGGGAGCCGCCTGCGCGGCGTCGGTCAGGCCCAGCATGGCGCGGGCCACGGCGATGGCGTCGCGGCCCTCCCAGACCATCGCCACCACCGGTCCCGAGGTGATGAAACCGACCAGCGACTCGAAGAAGGGCTTGCCGGCATGCTCGGCGTAATGACGCTCGGCCAGCGACCGGTCGATCCGCAGGGTCTTCAGACCACGCAAGGCAAAACCGCGCCGCTCGAAGCGGCCGACGATCTCGCCGACCAGGCGCAGCCGCACGCCGTCGGGTTTGACCATGATGAACGTCTGCTCCACGGGATCGTCCTTCCGTCGTGGTCCGGGCGCCGGCGGCGGGCCTTGCTGCCCGCCGCCGGCGCCCGGACGATCGCGGCGGGCAGGGGCGGCCTGGCGGCCGCCCCTGCCCGCCGCCCTTACCCGATCTCGAGCCCGAACGTCTGCTCCTGCGGGATCTGTCGTTCGCAGTACGGGCAGATGCGCCAGCCGGGTTCGACCGGCCTGTGGCAGCTCGAGCACACCTCGCGCAGGCGCCGCATGCAGTGCGGGCACACGAGATAGTCGTCTTTGACGGGCGTCTTGCAGAACGGACAATGCTCCTCGCCGTCGAGCCGCAGCTCGAGCATGCGCAGCTCGAGCTCGCGCTCGCGAGCGTCTTCGAGGTACTCGGGCGGCCGCAGGATCGCATAGACGAACAGCCCGAAGGGCCCGAACACAAGGCCGGTCAGCACGGCGACGACGATCACGATGCGGTCGTCGATGCGCCGCCGGGCGTCCTTGAAGACCCAATACGCGCACGACAGCCACACGACTACGAGGAAGAACCAGAACATGAGCACGACGAAGTGCCACGTCGACGAGTGAAAGAAGTCCTTGATCGAGCCGAACGGGTCGGTCGAATCGGAAGCGGCGACCAGCAGACGGTCTAGCACGTGCTCTCCTCCTGCCGCGGACAACCCGCCACGAGGCGGTCGGCTGCGACGGTCGCTTGATCCCCCAGGCGCCCTTGCGACGGCCCGGCGGCCGGCCTTCCGCCGGCCGCGGCCGGTGCGGACCGGTCGCTCGCAGCGCCGCTGCGAGCATCATACCTGACAAGGCAAACCATACCGAAAGCGGCGGCCGCGCTACAGAACGTGGGTGACCACGTACGGGCCGATGAGGTACCCGACGAAGAAGGCCACGACCGCCGCGGCCACGAGGAACAGCAGCCAGAAGAGCAGTCGGACGATGAGGCTTGAGGAACCTCGGGCCACAGCGAGCGCCTCCCTGGTCGCAGATCGCGCGCTAGTATACCCTACCGCTCCCCGCCCCGCCGCCCTCGAGCAGGTCGGCAAGGTCGGAGAGCAGGTAGAGCGAGCCGGCCACGAGCACCGAGCCGCGCCGGCCGGCGAGGCGCTGCGCCAACGCCACCGCGACGTGGGGGTCGGGCTCCGTAAGGACGGTGCGGCCGGGCGTGGGAGGCGCGCCGCGGTCCACCTGCCCGATGCGCTGGGCGAGCTGGCTCGCCGTCAGGCTGCGCGCCTCGCTGGCCTGCGTGGCGACGACAGTGCCGACCAGCGGCACGAGCGCCGCCAGCATCGTCTCGACGGCCTTGTCGGCCATGATCGCGAACACCCCCACTCGCGGCGCCGGACGTTCGAGGCCGGCCAGCGCCTCGACGAGCGCCGCCACCCCGTCGGGATTATGCGCACCGTCGGCCAAAAGCAGCGGCTCGTGAGCGGCGATCTGCAGCCTTCCCGGCACCGCGGTAGCCGCCAGCGCCCGCCGCACCGCGCGGCCGTCCAGACCGCCGAGCAGCATCCGGCAGGCGGCCACGGCCAGGCCGGCATTCACGGTCTGGTACCGCGCCGGGCTGGGCACCGAGAGGTCGGCGAAGCGCTCGCCGGCGAGCGCGACCGAAAAGCGCGCCGGCTCGCCGGCCACCAGGATGTCGCGGCCCAAAAGGCAGGCGTGCGCGCCGACACGCGCGCAAGCCTCCTCGGCCGCCGCCTCGAGCCCATCGAGCGGCCCGAATACGACCGTGGCGCCGCGGCCGATGACGGCCGCCTTCTCGGCGAAGATCAGCTCTCGCGTGTCGCCCAGCACGTCGGTGTGCTCCAGGCCGATCGTGGTCAGCACGACGACCGGCGCCGCCAGCACGTTGGTGGCGTCGAGGCGGCCGCCGAGCCCGGCTTCGATGACGGCCGCCTCGACGCCCGCTGAACGCAGGGCGACGAAGGCCGCTACCGTGAGCACCTCGAACTGGGTGACCGGTCCAAGTTCGGGCGGCAGCCGCAGGCTCTCGGCGCGTACCAGCTCAACGGCCGCCCCGAGCGCGGCGGCCGTCACCGGCCGACCGTCGACCAGCACCCGTTCGTTGAAGCCGCTGATGTGCGGCGAGAGGTAGGCGCCGCTGCGCAGACCCGACGCGGAGAGGATGGCGGCCGCATAGCGTGTGGTCGATGACTTGCCGTTGGTGCCCACCACATGGATGGCGCGCAGCGTGCGCTCCGGGTGGCCGAGCCGGGAGAGCAGTCCGGCGACGCGCGCGAGCCCCGGGCGCATGCCGAACACGGCCAGCGAGTGAAGATACTCCTGCCAGTCGTCGGGCGGCCGCTCACGACCGCCGCGGGCGCTCAAGCGACGCGCCCCTACGAGAGGCTGCGCAGACGGGCGGCGAGCTCGTCGCGCTCGGCGATCCGCGCGGCCAGCTTGGCCCGCTCTTTGGCGATGACTGCCTGCGGCGCGTGCTCCACGAAACCGCTGTTGGCCAGTTTGTCCTGGGAGCGTCGCACCTCGCCGTCGAGCTTGTCGACCTGAGCCCGCAGCCGACTCACCTCTTCGCCGCGATCGACGGTCGGCGTGGCGACCTCGAAGCGCCCGCCCGGCACCAGCACCGCCGTTTCGCCGTCGTGGCCCGCGGGGCGAGCGGCGATCTCGACGCGCGACAGCGTGCGAAAGGCGGTGGTAAACGACAGGTAGAGCGGCCCCGCCGCGGCGCCGTCGGGGCCGTCGTCGGCCACAAACGCGGCGCTCAGGATCGTGGCGGGCGTAAGGTGCTGCTCGGCGCGGTAGACGCGCAGCGCCTGGATCGCGCTCTGGACCTGGGTCAGGGCGGCCTCGTCGGCGGGCCGCAGGTCGTCGGGCCCGGCGACGGCATAAGCGCGTTCGAGCAGCGGGGCGGCGCCGTAGTGCGCGGCGATCTCCTCGGTCACGAACGGCAGAAACGGGTGAGCCAGCCGGACGACGCCGTCGAGCACGAACATGGCGTGGCCGGCGGCGGCCGCGCGGGTCGCCGAGTCGTCGCTGTACAACCGTCCCTTGACGAGCTCGAGGTACCAGTCGCAGACCTCGTCCCAGACGAAGTGGTAGAGCTCATCGACGGCCACCGAGAAGTTGCAGCCGGCGAGTGCCTCGCGCACCGCCGCGGTGGCCCGCGCCAGACGACTGGTGATCCAGCGGTCGACGACATCGGCATCGGACCTGGCCGGCGGCGCGCCGTCGGCCGCCAGCAACACGAGCCGGCCCGCGTTCCAGAGCTTGTTGGCGAAGTTGCGGCCCATGGCGATCTTCTCTTCGGAGAAGCGCACGTCCTGACTGCTCGACATGAGCAACAGGCCGAACCGCGTGGCGTCGGCGCCGTACTTGTCGATCATCTCGAGGGGGTCGATGCCGGTCCCCAGCGACTTGCTCATGCGGCGCCCGTCGGGCGCCTGGATGACGGAGTGGATGTAGACTTCGCGAAAGGGCACATCACCGGCAAACTCGAGGCCCATCATGACCATGCGCGCGACCCACAAGAAGATGATCTCGCGCGCCGTGCTCAGCAGGTTCGTCGGGTAGAAGTAGCCGAGATCGGCGGTGTCGTCGGGCCAGCCCCAGGTGGCAAACGGCCACAGCGCCGAACTGAACCACGTGTCGAGCACATCGGTCTCGCGGCGCAGGCACGTGCCACCACACTTCGGACACGACCGCGGTTCGTCTTCGGCGACGATGGTCTCGGAGCAGCCCTCGGCCTCACAGTACCAGACCGGGAGCTGATGACCCCACCAGAGCTGGCGCGAGATGCACCAGGGCCGCAGCTTGTCCATCCAGTCGATGTAGACCCGGCCCCAGCGCTCGGGCACGAAGCGCACGCGTCCGTCGCGCACGGCTTCGGTGGCAGGCGCTTTGAGCTCGTCCATGCGCATGAACCACTGCAACGAGATGAGCGGCTCTATGTGGGTGTGGCAACGCTGGCAGGTAGCGACGCTGTGCGTGTAGTCCTCGACCTTCTCGAGGACGTCGGCAGCACGCAGGTCGGCGACGACGCGCTCGCGGGCCTCGTCGACGCCGAGGCCCGCGTAGGGGCCGCCCTGCTCGGTGATGCGGCCGTCGGGACCGATGGCCTGGATGGTCGTGAGGCCGTGGTCGCGGCCGATGTCGAAGTCGGTCAGGTCGTGGGCGGGGGTGATCTTGAGCGCACCCGTGCCGAACTGGGGATCGACGCGCTCGTCGGCGACGATCGGCAGCTCGCGGCCCACGAGCGGCAGCAGCGCCGTGGCCCCCACCACGTCGCGGTAGCGCTCGTCGGCGGGGTTCACGGCCACCGCCGTGTCGCCCAGCATGGTCTCGGGCCGGGTGGTGGCGATCGTGATCGCGCCGCCGCCCTGCAGGGCGTAGCGCACGTGATACAGGTGACCGGTCTCCTCGACGTGCTCGACCTCGAGATCGCTGATCGCCGTACCGCAGCGCGGGCACCAGTTGACGATGTAGTGGTCCTTATAGATATAGCCCTTGGCGTGCAGGGCGACGAACACCTTGACGACGGCGCGCACGTACTGCTGGTCGAGCGTGAAGCGTTCGCGCTCGTAGTCGCAGGCGCAGCCCAGGCGCTTGAGCTGGGTGACGATGGTGCTGCCGTACTGCTCGCGCCAGTCCCAGACCAGCCTCACGAACTCCTCGCGGCCCACGTCTTCTTTGCTGCGCCCCTGGGCGCGAAGCTGTTTCTCGACCACGTTCTGGGTGGCGATGCCGGCGTGATCGCTGCCCAGCAGCCAGCAGGCGTTGTCGCCGAGCATGCGGTGGTAGCGCGTCTGGACGTCCTGGATGGAGCCGTTCAGGGCGTGACCCATGTGCAGCCTGCCGGTGATGTTCGGCGGCGGGATGACGATCGAGTAGGGCGGGCGCGAGGGGTCGGGCTCGGCGTGGAACAGATGGGCATCGAGCCAGCGCGCCATCCAGTGGCTCTCGACCGGACCCGGATCGAACCTGGTCGTGGCCTTCAGGTCTCTTATCTGCTCGCTCATGGCATCTCGCCTGGATCGCTTGTGGGTCGTTTGCGGGCCGCTTCAGCGGCTGCGTGCCCGGCCGGACACGCCGGGTGAGTATACCCGGACAGGCTCCTCGGTGACGAAGCGGCCGGCCCGGCGAGCCGCAAAAAGGGGGCGGGGCGGCTTGCCGCCGCCCCGCCCCCGACGAGTCGCCGGACGCCCGCCCGCGCCCTACGCCGTCTCTTCGCCGAGCTGCAGAACGGTGTTGTCGGCTTCGGTGACCAGCGTCGGGTCGAGACCCTTCTCGATGGTCTCTTTGGTGATCACGCACTTGCGCACGTCGTGGCGCGAGGGCAGCTCGAACATGACGTTGAGCAGCGCCGTCTCGATGATGGTGCGCAGACCGCGGGCGCCGGTCTGACGCTCCTGGGCCTTCTCGGCGATCGCCACAAGGGCGTCGTCGCCGAACACCAGCTCGATGTCGTCCAGACTGAAGAACTTCTGGTACTGGCGCACGAGCGCGTTCTTGGGCTCGGTGAGAATGCGCACGAGCGATTCCTTGTCGAGATAGTGCACCGCCGAGATCACCGGCAGGCGGCCGACGAACTCGGGGATCAGGCCGTAGTTGAGCAGGTCTTCGGGCAGCACCTTGGTGAAGATGTTGCCCACATCGCGCTGCGCGGCCGTCACGATGTCGGCCATGAAGCCCATGCCCTGGCGCCCCACGCGGTGCTCGATGATCTTCTCGAGGCCGGCGAAAGCTCCGCCGCAGATGAACAGCACGTTCGTCGTGTCGATGGTCAGGAACTCCTGGTGGGGATGTTTACGGCCGCCCTGGGGCGGCACGCTGGCCACCGTGCCCTCGAGGATCTTCAGCAGCGCCTGCTGGACGCCCTCGCCCGACACGTCGCGGGTGATCGAGGGGTTGTCGGCTTTGCGGGCGATCTTGTCGACTTCGTCGATGTAGATGATCCCGGTCTCCGCCTTCTTGACGTCGAAGTCGGCCGCCTGGATGAGCTTGAGGAGGATGTTCTCGACGTCCTCGCCGACGTAGCCGGCCTCGGTGAGCGCCGTGGCGTCGGCGATCGCGAACGGCACGTTGAGGATGCGGGCGAGTGTCTGAGCCAGCAGCGTTTTGCCGCAGCCGGTCGGTCCGAGCAACAGGATGTTGGATTTCTGCAGCTCGACCTCGCCGTCGGTCGCGCTCATCGCCTGAATGCGCTTGTAGTGGTTGTAGACCGCCACGGAGAGGATGCGCTTGGCATCGTCCTGGCCGACCACGTAGTCGTTCAGGATGGCGTAGATGTCGCGCGGCTTGGGCAGCGTGTCGAGGTCGAGCGTGGCGGGAACGGCCAGCTCTTCGTCGATGATCTCGTTGCAGAGATCGATGCACTCGTCGCAGATGTACACGCCCGGGCCGGCGATGAGCTTCTTGACCTGGCGCTGCGACTTGCCGCAGAAGCTGCAGAGGAGCTGGTCGTTGCTGTCGATAGGTCCTGGCACTCGGGAGCCTCCCTCCTATCGATGCGAGATGACGTCGTCGATAATGCCGTACTCCTTGGCCTCCTGGGCGGTCATGAAGTAGTCGCGGTCGGTGTCTTTGGAGACCTTCTCGACGGTCTGGCCGCTGTGCAGGGCAAGGATCTCGTCGAGGGTCTTGCGCACCTGGATGACCTCGCGGGCGTGGATCTCGATGTCGGCCGCCTGGCCCTCGAACCCGCCGATGAGCTGGTGGATCAGGATCTTGGCGTTGGGCAGGGCGAAGCGTTTGCCCTTGGCGCCGCCGGCGAGGATCAGGGCGCCCATGCTCATGCCGATGCCGACGCAGATGGTCGAGACGTCGGGCTTGATGAACTGCATCGTGTCGTAGATGGCCAGTCCGGAGTACACCGAACCGCCGGGGCTGTTGATGTAGATGCTGATGTCCTTGTCGGGGTCGTCGGACTCGAGATGGATCAGCTGCGCCACCACGAGGTTGGCGATGTCGTCGTTGATGGGCGTGCCGAGAAAGATGATGCGCTCGTTGAGCAGCCGTGAGTAGATGTCGAAGGCACGCTCACCGCGGCTCGTCTGCTCGATCACCATCGGGACCAGTGGACTCACTTCTCGATCCTCTCCTTTCGGCGCCTGGCCGGCATCGACCTGCCGGGTATCGCCGCTAGTCGTCGTCTGTCTTTTTGCCCGGCCGCCTGGGCGCCGAAGCCTTGCCGACCTTGCCAACTGCTTTTCCGGCCGGCTCGTCGGCCGTGCCGCTCGGCTCGTCGTCTGCTCTTGCCTGAGCGTCGGCCTTGTCCGCAGCGGCCTCGGGGCTCACCGGCGTGGCGTGTTCGACGAGAAAGTCGACCGTCTTGGCGATGACCAATTCGTCGCGCATCATGTTTTGCCTGCCGGAGGCATACACGTCGAGCACGAGCTGGTTGGCATCGCGCTGCAGGACCTCCGCGTCCTCCATTATGCGCTCCCGCAACTCCGTATCGCTCACCGTGATCTTCTCGGCGTCGCGGATGGCGGCGAGCACCAGACCGCGCTTGACCTCGGCCTCAGCCCGCGGGCGCAGGTCGGCCTCGATCTCTTCTGCGGTCTTGCCCAGCGCCTCGAGGTACTGGGCCATCTCGAGGCCGCGTTCACCGACCGTCGACTCGAGCTCGTGGTAGAGGGCGTGCGCCTGGCGTTCGATCATGGCCGGCGGCACGGTCACGGTAGCGTTGGCGACGGCCTGCTCGACGACCCCGTTGCGGTACTCGCGGTCGACCATCGACTCTCGCGCCGTGGTCAGCCTGGCGCGCACGTCGTCGCGCAGCGCCGCGAGCGTGTCGAACTCGCTGGCCTGCTGGGCAAACTCGTCGTCGAGCGGCGGCACGACCTTCTCTTTGATCTCCTTCATGGTCACGGCAAAGGTCACCGCCTTGCCCTGGAGCTCCTCGGCCTGATAGTCGTCGGGGAACTCGAGATCAAAAGACGTCGTGGCGCCGGCGGTCAGACCTTCGAGGTGATCTTCGAACCCGGGGATGAGGTTGCCCTGGCCGACCTCGAGCATGTAGTCGTCGGCGCGCGCGCCCTCGAGCGGCGCGTCGTCGACCGCGCCGGCAAAGTCGATCTGCACGAAGTCTCCCTTGACGACCGCCCGGTCTTCGACCGGCTTGAGGCTGGCGAAGCGCTCCTGCAGCATGGCGAGCTGGGCCTCGACCTGGGCGTCGGTGATCTCGACCGTGCCCTTGCTCACTTCGAGCCCGGTGTACGCGCCCAGCACCGGTTCGGGGCGCACCTGTACCTTGGCGGTAAAGGCGAACGGCTCCTTGCCGGTGAAGTCGCCGAAGTCGATTTCGGGCATGGACACCGGGTCGAGATCGGCCTCGTCGACCGCGCTCTCGTACCACTCGGGCAGAAAGTCGTTGAGCGTCTGGCTCAGAACGTAGTCCTCGCCGAGACGGGTCAGGACGATCTGGCGCGGGACCTTGCCCTTGCGAAACCCGGGTATGGTCGTCTCACGCGCCAGGCGCGAGATGGTGCGCTCGATCTTGGCTTCGACGTCGTCGCGTGGCACCTCGACCGCGAGCTCGACCTCGTTCTCTGCAACCGGCTTGACCTCTGTCTTCACTTTGGAGTCTCCGTCTGTCTTCGGTTGTGGCCCCTGCTCCGCGAGCGGCGAACCCCATTCGGGGGCCGCGGGCAGACGGGACTGAAAGCGACTGGTGCGGGTGAGAGGACTTGAACCTCCACGGGCTGAGCCCACCAGATCCTAAGTCTAGCGCGTCTGCCAGTTCCGCCACACCCGCAGGCGTTGTCGGCGAGGAGGTGCTGGGGTGAGGGACGGGATTCGAACCCGCGGCCGCCAGGGCCACAACCTGGAGCTCTACCAGCTGAGCTACCCCCACCACGGTGATCGCTGACGCACGTGGCGCCCGCTCCCGAGGGAACGGCGTGTAAGGATAGCACGTCGGCGAGGCGGCGTCATGGCGCGGGCCGCGCCGCTGACGGCGACTTCTTGGCGCGCCCGGCAGGATTCGAACCTGCGACCTAGAGCTTAGAAGGCTCCCGCTCTATCCAGCTGAGCTACGGGCGCACGAGGGCGGCGCAACGACCAGGGGAAATGGAGCGGGAGACGGGTCTCGAACCCGCGACATTCAGCTTGGAAGGCTGACGCTCTAGCCAACTGAGCTACTCCCGCACGCACGCGGCGACGAGCTGGTCGGGACGGGCGGATTCGAACCGCCGACCCCCTGCTCCCAAAGCAGGTGCGCTACCAGGCTGCGCCACGTCCCGCGCCTGCCGCGGAGTATAGCACCGACCTGCAGACCGGCTGACCCCGGTTACTCGGAGACGATCGGCAGGACCAGCAGCTCGCCCGGATGGATGTCGGCGCCGGCCAGGTGATTGCGCTGCTCGATGCGGTATACGAGCTGCCGCGGATCGTGACTGCCGGCGTAGGCGCCACCGGCCACACTCCACAGCGTGTCGCCGCTGCGCACGACGTAGGTGTGCTCCGAGTAGGCGGGACCGTTGCTGGCCCCGTTGGCGATGCGCGCCCCGGCCCAGGCCGCGATGACCAGGACCAGGACAAGCAGCCCCAGCCGGCTGAGGCCGCGCAGACGGCGACGGCGCGCGGCCGCGCGCCGTCGCCGTTCGGGGGGGTACCGTCTGCGCGCCTGGGCCGCCCGCTCCCGGGCGGGAGCGACGGCGCCGTTCGAGAGGCCGGCGACACGACCATTGCGGCTCGGTGCGTCGGTCATGCCCGCCGGCCCCTCGTCTGTGAAAGCTGCTCGGTGACCAGTTCCGCGCCGCAGTCGCGGCAGGTGACGACGAGGCACTCGCCACTGTCGGTGACGCCGCCATGAGGCGCCGCCACCCACAGGTCGCGCGAGCCGCACCACACGCAGGAGCCGCCCGCCTGATTGCGGACGAGCACAACGAGCTCGTCGACGGCGGCGGCCAGCGTGCGGGCGGGCTCGGCGAAGGCGACAAGGCTCATAGCCGGCGAAGGACTCCTACGACCCTGCCGACGAGCTCGACATCGTCGAGGACGATCGGCTCGTACAGCTCGTTGGCGGGCTGGAGGCGGATGCGACCAGACTCGCGGAAGAAGCGCTTGGTGGTGGCCTCGTCGCCGACCAGCGCCACCACGATGTCGCCGTTGTCGGCGGTCGCCTGGCGGTGCACCACGATGAGGTCGTCGTTGTGGATGCCGGCGTCGATCATGGAGTCGCCGTCGACGCGCAGCAGAAAGTCGTCGTCGCTGCGGCGCAGCAGGGCCGGCACCTCGATGTAGTCTTCGATGTTCTGCTCGGCGAGAATGGGCACGCCGGCGGCGACCTGGCCGACCAGCGGCAGCGGCCGCAGTGGCCGCGGCGTGTCGACGAGCTCGAGCGCCCGCGGCTTGCTGGGGTCGCGGCGGATGAACCCGAGCCGCTCGAGGTTGCCGAGGTGCACGTGCACGGTGGACGGCGACGACAGCTGCAGCCGGCTGCCGATCTCGCGCACCGTGGGCGGGTAGCCGTTTGCATGCGTGAACTCGCGGATGAAGCTGAGCACCTGCTCCTGTCGCGCCGTCAGACCAGTCACGCCACTCTCCCTTGTCTCGAACATGTGTTCGTACCGACTCTAGGCCGGAACACGTGTTCGTGTCAAGTGGCATGCTACAGGCGGGGTCGGACAGAAAACCGGCGCGCGGCCGAACGCCGACGCCGGTCGGCCGGACTTACGACAGCAGGCCGTCCAGGATCTGCGCCTCGAGCACCTGGCTGCGCGTGAGCTGCGGCGCGCTCAGGACCTCGCGCGCCAGAGCGGTGATCGCATCTTCGGGCAGCAGCCCCACGACCTCGCTCTCGCGCACCACGGCTCCCGCAGCCGCGGCGCGGCTGCGCACCGCCTCGAAGGCCGTGAGCAACGAGGTACGCCGGTAGTCGGTCAGATTCATCGAGACCTGCACTCCGTCGTCGAGCGCAAGGCCCATCGCCTTGAGACAGGGCAGGCCGCCGTCGCGCTCGCGGATCTCGCCGGCGATGCGCCGCGCCAGCTCGAGGTCGGTGGACTGCAGGTTGACGTTGTAGGCGATCAGCGCCGGGCGGGCGCCGATGGCCACGGCGCCGGCCCGCGGGTGCACTGCCGCCGGCCCTTCGTCGGGGGCGCGCGCCGGATCGCGGCCGATCTCGGCGCGCAGGCCCTCGAACTCGCCGCGCCGCACGTCGGCGAGGTTGCGTCGCTCGGGGCGCCGGGCGGCGTCCTCGTAGAAGTACACAGGGATCCCCAGCTCGGCGCCGACGCGAGCACCAAGCCGGTGGGCGCTCTCGACGCAGACCGCCATGTCCTGGGCCCTGACCGGCACGAACGGCACGACGTCGGTGGCCCCGAAGCGCGGATGAGCGCCCTCGTGGCGGGTGAGGTCGATCAGCCGGGCGGCGGTGGCGATGGCGCGAAACGCGCCCTCCTGCGCCGCCGCCGGCTCGCCGACGAAGGTGATCACGCTGCGGTTGTGATGGCCGTCGCTCTGGCGGTCGAGGAGCGTGACGCCCGGCGTGCCGGACACGGCGGCCGCGATCTCGTCGACGACCGCCGGCCGGCGGCCCTCGGAGAAGTTGGGCACGCACTCGATCAGCGTCACGAGCCCTCCCCGCCCTCGTAGCAGGGCACCCCGTCGCGGGCCACGAGCCTGCCGCCCACGACGACGAGCGCCGCCAGGTTCACGCCGAAGTGGTAGGGCAGCTCGTGGCGGCTCGCGGCGTCGAGCACGACCAGGTCGCACGACTTGCCCGGCGCGAGGCTGCCGACCACGTCGCGCAGGCCGACCGCCCCGGCGCCGCCGCGTGTGGCCGCGCGCAGCGCCTGGGCCGGCGTGAGGCGCATCTCCTGGCAGGCCAGCGAGATCATCTGCTGCATGTTCTCGCAGTAGCAGGTGCCCGGGTTGAAGTCGGTCGCCAGCGCCACCTCGAGCCCGCCGGCGAGCATCTCGCGGGCCGGCGCGTAGGGCTGATGGAGAGTAAAGCTGGTGCCCGGCAGCACGACGGCCACGACGCCGGCGGCACGCAGCGCCGCGATCTCCTCGAAGGTGGCGTGCACGAGGTGATCGGCCGAGACGCAGGAAAGCTCGGCGGCCAGCAGGCCGCCGCCAGAGCGGGCCAGCTCGTCGGCGTGGATCTTGAGGCCGAACCCCAGCATCCTCCCCGCCTCGAGCACGCGGCGCGACTGAGGCACGGTGAAGGCGCCCTCGTCGCAGAACACATCGACGAAATCGGCCCGGCCGCGCAGCGCGGGCAGCATCTCGTCGCACACCAGGTCGATGAACTCGTCGTCGCGCCCGCCCAGCTCGGCCGGTGTGAAGTGCGCCCCGAGCAGGGTGAGGCGGCGGCGGGTCGGATGACCGGCCGCCGCCGCCGCCAGCATCTTCGCTTCGTGTGCGGTGGAGAGACCGTAGCCGCTCTTGACCTCGAGGGTGGTCGTGCCGTGGGCGAGGAACGAATCGAGCCGCCGGCGGGTGATCGCGGTGAGCTCCTCGAGGCTCGCGGCGCGCGTCGCGGCGACGGTGGCGTTGATGCCGCCGCCCGAGGCCAGGATGTCGGCGTAGCTCACGCCGCCCAGCCGGGCCGCGTACTCGTCGGCGCGCGAACCGGCGAACACCGCGTGGGTGTGAGCGTCGACGAACCCCGGCAGCACGCAGGCGCCGGCCGCGTCGAGCTCGGCGGCGCCGTCGAGCATCTCGACGGCGCCGCCGAGCTGCGCCTCGCGGCCCACCCAGACGATGCGGCCGTCGCGCGCCGCCAGGGCGCCGTCGGCGATCACGCCGAGGCCGTCGTCGTCGGGCAGGGTGTCGGCGCCCGCCGCCGGTACGGTGGCCGGGGCCAGCGTCACCAGCTCGCGCGCGCGACGCAGGACGAAGTCGGCCGCCAGACGCCGGCCGGCCGCCGGCGCGTCGCGCTCGGGACCGTGGGCGGCCGTGCCGCCCGGCACCTCGCTCACGACCCCGCCATGGGCAGGTCGATGCCGAACTCCGCGGCCGCCTCGAGCGCTTCGGGGTAGCCGGCGTCGGCGTGGCGCATGACGCCCGTGCCGGGGTCGCAGGTGAGGACACGCCGCAGGCGCTCGGCCATCATCTCGGTGCCGTCGGCCACCACCACCATGCCGGCGTGGAGGCTCTTGCCGATGCCTACGCCGCCGCCGTTGTGAAAACTCACCCAGGAGGCGCCGGCCGCCGTGTTCAACAGGGCGTTCAGGATGGGCCAGTCGGCGATCGCGTCGGAGCCGTCGCGCATGGCTTCGGTCTCGCGGTAGGGCGAGGCCACCGAGCCCGAGTCCAGGTGGTCGCGGCCGATCACCAGCGGCGCCTTGACCTCGCCGTCGCGCACCAGTGAGTTGAAGACCTCGCCCATCTTGGCGCGCTCGCCGTACTGGAGCCAGCAGATGCGGCAGGGCAGGCCCTGAAAGCGCACCTTCTCGGCGGCCATGCGGATCCAGCGGGTGACCATCTCGTTGTCGGGGAAGGTCTCCAGCACGGCGCGGTCGGTGCGCGCGATGTCCGCCGGGTCGCCCGACAGCGCCGCCCAGCGGAAGGGCCCGTTGCCCCGGCAGAACAGCGGCCGGATGTACAGCGGCACGAAACCCTGAAAGGCAAACGCGTCGCCATACCCGGCGGCCTTGGCCTCGCCGCGGATGTTGTTGCCGTAGTCGAAGACGTGCGAGCCCGCCTTCTGCAGGGCGACCATCGCCTCGACGTGGTCGACGATCGCCGCCCTCACGCGGCGCACGTACTCCGCGGGATCGCGGCCCCGCAGGTCGCGCGCCTCGGTCAGGCTCATGCCGTTGGGCACGTAGCCGTTCAGGGTGTCGTGGGCCGAGGTCTGGTCGGTGACCAGATCGGGAGTGACGCCGCGCCGCACGAGCTCGGGGTAGATATCGGCGGCGTTGCCCAGCAGGCCGATGGAGAGCGGCTTGCCGGCGCCGGTCGCCGCCGCCGCCCAGCGCAGGGCCTCGTCGAGCGACGCGGTCGAGCAGTCGACGTAGCCGGTCTCCAGGCGCCGCTCGATGCGCACCGGGTCGACCTCGACGCACAGCGCGACGCCGCCCGCCATGGTCACCGCCAGCGGCTGCGCGCCGCCCATGCCGCCCAGGCCGGCGGTGAGAACCAGGCGGCCCACAAGGTCGCTGTGGTAGTGCTTCTCGCCGGCGGCCGCGAAGGTCTGATAGGTGCCCTGCAGGATGCCCTGCGTGCCGATGTAGATCCAGGAACCGGCCGTCATCTGGCCGTACATGGTGAGTCCGAGCGCGTCCAGGCGGCGAAACTCGTCCCAGCTGTCCCAGTCGCCGACCAGGTTGGCGTTGGCGATCAGCACGCGCGGCGCCCACTCGTGCGTCTGAAAGACGCCCACCGGCTTGCCCGACTGTACGAGCAGGGTCTCGTCGTCGCGCAGGCGCCGCAGGGTGGCGGCGATGGCGTCGAAGGCCGCCCAGTTGCGCGCCGCCTTGCCGGCGCCGCCGTAGACGACGAGGTCCTGGGGGCGCTCGGCGACGTCGGGATCGAGGTTGTTCATGAGCATCCGCAGGGCGCCCTCCTGCTGCCAGCCCCTGCAGCTCAACTGCGTGCCCCGCGGGGCATGCACCACGCGGTCCGATCCGACGGCGCTCATGGCAACCTCCACTCCCTGAAAGACAAGCCGACGCGCACGGGCGGCGCGCGCATTGGACTCACGCACGTAAGGATATACCTGCGCATGGAGGCGCCATTCCTGTTGGCCGGACCGCGGCCGCGGTCCGCCGGCAAGGCGCGCGNNGGCGCGCGACTTCGGCACCTCGCCGAGCGGCAGCACGACGTGGCCGTACACCTCGTTCCAGATCTGGGCGATCGCGCCGTACATGGCCGAAAGGCCGACGAAGACGCCCTCCCAGCCGGCGACCTTGCCGATCGTGGCGTTGCCGGACCAGGTGGCGACCGCCAGAAGCACGAAGAGGATGGTGAGACTGCCGAAGACCACCTGCAGCGAGACGTTGATGCGCAGCGTGGCGATGAACATGAGTCCCGTGAAAACGCCCCAGGCAAGCAGATACCAGCCGACCGCGGTCGTGGTCGGCGCGTCGATGCCCATCCATCTCGGAAACGCCAGCATGGCGACGAAGCTCAGCCAGAACAGGCCGTACGAAGCAAAAGCGGTCGCGCCGAACACGTTGTTCTTCTTGTACTCCTGAAGGGCCACGATGACCTGAGCCAGGCCGCCGTAGAACACCGCCATGGCCAGGATCATGGTGTTCATGCCGAAAAGACCGGCGTTGTGCAGGTTGAGAAGCACCGTGGTGACGCCGAACGCCATGAGCCCGAGCGGCGCCGGATTGGCGACCCTGTCCTTTACTGTGGCGAGCACCTCGTGTTGCTGGTCGGTCATCTGGCGGTCCCTCCCTTGTCGTGGCCGGCGCGCGGCGGCGCGCGGCGGCGGTCTGCGCATATGTCAGAACACCTGTTCGTACCTGCGGCCGGCCAGAGCGGTCACCGCAGCCTCTGGAGCCTTGCGATTGATATCACACGCAAGCGCCGAGCGCCAAATGTGCAGACGATATCGACCGGCGCCGCGCCGGGCGCCGGACTCGCTCGCCGCCGCGGCGACCACCCGCAGGACCTCCTGCACGCCGTCCTCTTGCGAACGGCCGTTCGCCATTGCGCCCGGCGCCGGGCGGCCGGCAAGAGCGGCACTCCCCGTACGACGACAGGCGGTCGGCCACCTCTGCAGCACTTTCGGGCAGCTCCCGGCGGAAAAATGCGCTAAAGTCTCATGCTTGACCTGCCGATAAGCAGCCCCACTGGGACCAGTCGTGTCCGGCTCACGCCTCCCAGGCGACCGGACACGGGGGGTCGATCTGGTGGGGATCACCCAGAAAGGATGTCCAAATGAGTCTCTTGAGCGGCAAGTACCCGAAGCTCGCCATGGTAGCGCTGGTCGTGTGCATCGCCCTGGCCAGTGGCGCAGCCAAGAAGTGGAGCTGACAGCGCCCGAATCACCGCGCCCGCACCATGGCGGAGCGCATCGCCGGTCACAAGAGAGAGGGATCATGAAATCACTGCTGTACAGCAGGGTCGTCATCGCGCTTGCGCTCGTCGTCGCTCTGGCGGTCGCCAGCGGCGCCTGGTGGAAGTGGGACTGACCGGCCAGCGGTCCACTCCCGTTCCCGCCACCGCACGACCCTAGCCGTCCGCCAGAGTCCCGTGAGCGACCAGCCATCTACGGCGGCCCCGCCGGCCGCGCCACGCGTGTCGCCCGCGGTCGCTATCTACATCGCTCTCGTCGTCGTCGCCGCCGCCGCGCTGCTCAGCGCCACGGCGAGCACCTTCCCGCGCGACCACTGGATCGACCTGCTCGTCTTTCTCGCCGCCGCCATCGCCACCGAACGCTGGGCCGTGGCGTCGAGCCTCGAGGGCCACATGTCGCTGTCGCTGACGGTCGGGTTCGCCGCGGCCATCCTCTACGGCCCGGCCTTCGCGGGCATCGTCGCCATCGGCGGCGTGGTCATCAGCGACCTGCTCATCTGGCGGCGCCACTGGACGCGCGTCGTGTTCAACGCCGGCCAGCTCGCCGTCTCGGCGGCGCTCGCGGCGATCGTCTATGCCAGGCTCGCCGTGCCCGGACCGATCGACCTGAGCCGCGACGCCCTGGCCATCGCCGTCGCGGCGGTCGTCTTTCTGCTGGTCAACGACACGCTGGTCACCATCGTCATCAGCCTTTCGGGGCGCTCGTTCCTGCACGAGTGGGCGGCCTCGTTTCGCGAGATGGGCGTCCTGTATGTGTCAATGGCCCCGCTCGGCGCGCTGCTGGCCTTCGCCTACCAGGACAGTCGTTGGAACATCCTCTACTTTCCCTTCCTGATCCTCGTCATCTACAACGGCTTCAAGCTCTATGCCAACCTGCAAAGCGAGACCGACCACGCCCTGGTGCTGCTGGCCGACACCGTCGACAAGCGTGACGAGTACACCTACGCGCACTCGTTGCGCGTGGCCGAATACTCCGGAGAGATAGCCCGGGCTCTCGACCTGCCTCGCAAAGAGATCGACCTCATCGTCTCGGCCGCCCGGGTCCACGATCTCGGCAAGATCGCCACCGACAACCGCATCCTGTACAAGCAGGCGTCCCTGACCGACGAAGAACGCAAAGCGATCATCGCCCACCCGGCCGACGGCAGCGAGCTGGCCGGCCAGTTCAGCATGTATCGCAAGGGCCGCGACTACATCCGCCACCACCACGAGCGCTGGGACGGCCGCGGCTACCCCGACGGTCTCGCCGGCACGCAGATTCCGCTCGGCGCGCGCGTCATCACCGTGGCCGACGCCTACGACGCGATGACCTCCGACAGGCCCTACCGGGCGGCGTTGTCCCCCGAGATCGCCCTCGCCGAGCTGCGCAGAGGCGCCGGCCGCCAGTTCGACCCCGACATGGTCGAAGCGTTCATGACCTGCTACCGCGACGCCGGACTGCCGCGCCTCGTCGCGCTTCCCAGGGCGTCAGGGGAATCGTGCTCGTCCTCGTAGTGGCCGTCGTCGGCGGCCTGATCGCCGGCGCTGTGCTCGGCGGTTCGCTGGCCAACCTCGACGGCCTCTCGCTGCGGCTGGCGTGGCTGGTCGTGGTCGCGTTGCTGCTGCAGATCGTGGCGTTCTCGCCCCTCGGCCGCCCCCTGCCGAACTCAGTCGTGATCACCATGCACATCGCCTCGTACGGCTTGCTGCTGACGTTCGTCGTGGCCAATCTGTGGCGCCGGCCCGTCATGTGCTTCGGCCTCGGCGTGCTGCTCAACGCGCTCACCATCACCATAAACGGGGGCTACATGCCGGCCAGCGCCGCGGCCCTGCGGCTCGCCGGCCTGCCGGTATCGAGCCGCCCGCACAACAACTCCGAAGTCGCCGGACCGGCCACCCATCTGCGCTTTCTGGGCGACATCCTCGGCGTGCCCCACCGGCTGCCGCTGGCCAACGTCTTCAGCATCGGCGACATCCTCATCGCGGTCGGGCTGGCCTGGCTGATCGCCGCGGGCATGGCCAAACGGGAGCGCCGCGCCGAGGAGTGCAAAGCGGATTCGGCGATCGCCTCTGGGCGCCCGTGAGCGGAGCCTTGCGCCGACCGACTCGGAGCCTTGCGCCGACGAACTGTCTATAATGGCGCCGATGGCACAGACCGGGGAGATCAGCGAGGCGCCCTTCGCGCCCCCAGACCACGCCGACGACCGCGCTTCCCGCCGGCGCTCGGCGAGCCGACGCTTCGAGCGCGCCCCGAGCGTGGTCATCACGGCGGTCATCCTCATTCTCATCGCCTCGGCCACCGTGCGCCTGTACGAGCTCCAGCGGCCCAACGTGCTGGTCTTCGACGAGACCTACTACGCCAGGGACGCCCACACCATTCTGCACGGTTACCTCGGGCCCATGCCGCTCTACCCCTGGGAGCCCGGCAAAGAGGTCTCCTGGCCGCACCCCGAGTACGGCAAGTTCGCCATCGCCGTCGGCGAGGCGGCGTTCGGCAACACGTCGTACGGCTGGAGGATCGTGCCGGCGATCGCCGGCACGATCCTCCTCGCCCTGGTCTATCCGATCGGCCGCCGACTGGGCCTGGCGCCCGTCTGGGCGCTGCTCGGCCTTCTGCTGGCCGCCTCCGACTTTCTCGGTATCGTGCAGTCGCGCATCGCCACCCTCGACATCTTCGTCGCCCTGTGGTCGGTGCTGTGCGTCTACCTCGCCTTGCGTTACGTGCAGACCGGGCACCGGCTGCGCTGGCTGTTCCTCTGCGGCCTGGCCGGCGGCCTGGCCTTCGGCACCAAGTGGTCGGGCGCTTTCGCCGTAGCGGCGGCGATGGCCGTTATGCTGCTCTACCGGCGCCGCTCGTGGCGCCGTCCCGCCGCCACGGCCGTCGTGCAGGCGCTGCGCGACGTCGTACTGCCCGCCGTGGCGCTCGTCGTGCTGCCCGTGGCGCTGTACTGCGCCAGCTACGTGGTCTACTTCGCCAAAGGCCGCCACACGCTGTCGCAGTGGTGGGCGCTCCAGCACGAGATGTGGTGGTTCAACGAGAACCTGCACGCCACCCACACCTACGCCTCGCATGCCTACACCTGGATCTTCGACTACCGGCCGGTCTGGTACTACTACCAGGAAGCCAACAGCACCGTGCACGGCATCATCTCGATCGGCAACCCGTTTTTGTGGTGGGCCTCGGTGCCGGCGCTGGTCGCGCTCGTGGTGCTGGCCGTCGTGCGGCGCGACCGCGAGCTCGGTCTGCCGCCGCTGATCGTGGCCCTGCTCTACCTGCCGTGGCTGAACACCACCCGCACCTCGTTCATGTACTACATGACGCCGGTGGCGCCGTTCATGGCGCTGGCCGTCGCCATGACCCTGCGCGAGCTGTCGAAGGGGCGCCTGCCGCGCGTGCGCTGGGCGCTGCTGTGCTACGCGGCGGCCGCCGCGATCGTCGCTCTGCTGTGGTACCAGATCGGCCACCTGGCGACCTGGTGGCTGTGGCGCGAGCCCAACAAGGTCTCGCTCGACTTCGCCCGCGTCACCCTGGCCGTCGGGTTCGGCGTGGCCGCGCTGCTGCTGCTCGCCGTCTTTCTGTGGCCGCGCGCCCGCCGCCTCTGGCCGTACCTCACCTGGGTCTACGCGGGAGCGGTCACCGGCGTCTGCCTTGCCTTCCTGCCGATCCTCATCGACCTGAGCATCTCGACCACGCACTTCTACCACCTCATGTGGTTTCGCAACTGGATCTGACGGCCGCCGCGGCGCCCGCCCACCGCGCCACCGCGCCGAGGGCGGTCCTCCCGTTCCCGGCCGTCCTCGGCGCGGCGTCAGAGACGTAGGGCCGACAGCGCAGCGCCCCGGCGACGCGGCGGCAGGAGCGCGGCGGCGGCGCAAGCCTTTCAGCCGATCAGCGCCGCCATGACGGCCTTCTGGGCGTGCAGGCGGTTCTCGGCCTGGTCGAAGATCACCGACTGCGGGCTGTACAGCGCCGCCTCGGTGATCTCTTCGCCCCAGTGCGCCGGCAGGCAGTGCATGAGGCGCGCCTGCGGGCCGGCCAGCGCCAGCAGCTCGTCGTTGACCTGATAGGCGCGCAGGGCGGCGAGGCGCACGTCGTGCTCGGCCTCCTGGCCCATGCTGGTAAAGGTATCGGTGTAGATGACGTCGGCGCCGCGCACGGCCGCGCGCAGGTCTCTGGTGAGCTCGATCGTCGCGCCGGTCTGGGCGGCGTCGGCGCGGGCCCGAGCGACGATCGCCTCGTCGGGCCGGTAGTCGTCGGGCGTGCAGATGACGACGTGCATGCCGGTCTTGGCGCCCACCTCGGCCAGCGAGTTGGCCACGTTGTTGCCGTCGCCGCTGTAGACGAGCTTGCGGCCCTCGAGGCCGCCGCAATGCTCCCTGACGGTGAGCGCGTCGGCCATCGCCTGGCAGGGGTGATGGTCGTCGGTCAGGCCGTTGATGATGGGGATCGTGGCGCTCGCGGCAAGGTCGACGACGTCGGCATGGGCGAAGGTGCGGATCATGATGGCGTCGAGGTAGCGCGACAGCACGTGGCCGGTGTCTTTCAGGGTCTCGCCGACGCGCAGCTGGATGTCGTTGGCGTTGAGAAAGAGCGGCTGGGCGCCCAGCTGGGCGATGCCGACCTCGAACGAGATGCGCGTGCGCGTCGAGGTCTTTGTGAAGATCATGCCGACCGATCTGCCGGCGAGCAGGGCGTGCGCCTCGCCGCGCTTCTGGGCGGCTTTCAGCTCGACCGCCAGGTCGAGCAGGGCGCCGATCTCGGCCGGCGCGTAGTCGTGGATCGTGAGGAAGTCCCGACCGATGAGGCCCAGGTCGGTGACGCGGTCCCGCAGCGCGGTCATGTGGCCTCCTTTGCTTGGCTTTCAGGGTGACATGCAGTCGGCGCACGGGGGGGCCGCCTGCGGCGGCCCCCCCGTGCGCGTCGTGCGATGCTATCAGATGACTTGCGCGAGCGTGAAGTGACGGCCTAAATGAACTTGTGCTCGCGCAACACGTCTTCGAGGGTCGGGTGGCCGATCTCCTGAATGTCGTAGCCGACCTGCACGGCCGGCAGCGTGATCTTGACGATGCGTCGCAGGTCCATCGGCGTGCCGATCACGACCACGTCGGCGCCGGAGGCGTTGATCGTGGTCTCCAGGTCCCTGAGCTGCTGGTCGGAGTACCCCATGGCGGGCAGCAGCACGCCGATGTTGGGATACTTCTCGAAGGTGGCCTTGATCTCGCCGGTGGCAAACGGCCGCGGGTCGATGAACTCGGCGGCGCCGAGCTGGCGGGCGGCAACCGTGCCGGCGCCGTACTTCATCTCGCCGTGGGTGAGCGTCGGGCCGTCCTCGACTACCAGGACGCGCTTGCCCCTGATGGCGGCCGGGTCGTCGACAGTCACCGGCGAGGCGGCCATGATGATCTGCGCGGTCGGGTTCACCGAGCGCACCGCGTCGAGCTCGGCTTCGATGCCGGCCCGGTCGGCTGAATCGATCTTGTTCAGCACGACGACGTCGGCCAGGCGCAGGTTGACCTCGCCCGGGTAGTACACCAGACCGTTGCCCGGTCGGTGCGGATCGGCGACCGTGATGTAGAGATCGGCGTGGTAGAAGCTGTAGTCGTTGTTGCCGCCGTCCCAAAGAATGATGTCGGCCTCTTTTTCGGCCTCGCGTACGATCGCTTCGTAGTCGACTCCGGCGTAGATCACGTTGCCGGCCACGACGTGCGGCTCGTACTCCTCCATCTCTTCGATGGTGCACTCGTTCTTGGCCAGGTCCTCGACCGTCGCGTAGCGCTGCACGCGCTGCTTGACGAGGTCGCCGTAGGGCATGGGGTGACGGATGGAGACGACCTTCTTGCCGGCCTCGCGCAGCATGGTCTGGATCTTGCGCGTGGTCTGGCTCTTGCCGGCGCCGGTGCGCACGGCGCAGACGGCGATCACCGGCTTGGTCGACTTGACCATAGTGCGGTCGGGGCCCATCAGGCGAAAGTCGGCGCCCAGTGAGTTGACCAGCGCCGAGCGATGCATGAGGTACTCGTAGCGCACGTCGCTGTAGGCAAAGACGACCTCCTGGACGTGGTGCTTTTTGACCAGTGCGGGCATCTCCGACTCGTCGTAGATCGGAATGCCGTTCGGGTAGAGCCTGCCGGCCAGGGCGGCCGGGTACTTGCGGTCGTTGATGTAGGGGATCTGGGTGGCCGTGAAGGCCACGACCTCGAACTGCTCGTTGTCGCGGAAGTAGGTGTTGAAGTTGTGGAAGTCGCGGCCCGCGGCGCCCATGATCAGGACTTTCGTTCTCTCGGCCATGCTCACTCCTCTTCGATGGATGGGGTGCTCCGCGCCACGATCTTGGGTGTCAGGCCGGCGGAGTGAACAAACGAGGTGTCGACGTACGGTGACGTGCTGAGCTGCAGGGTGGCGCCGTAGGTGGGCACGAAGGCGATGAGATCGCCCAGGCGCGGCGGCGGTTCGAGCGCCTCGACGTCGAGGATGAGGTGGTCGCTCGAGGCGCCCAGCACCTCGACGCGCGGATCGACGGGCATGAGGCCGTCGGGTGGCGCGTCCTGGCGCCCCAGGGCGCAAATCGCGCGCCGCCGGCGTCCGCGGTCGACGAACGTGGGACGGTTGCCGAAGGCGTCCTGAGCGGTCTCGCCGGTGGGCAGGCTCGGTTTGACGCGGCATTCGATCACCGGCGCCGCGACGACGAAGGCGTCGAGGTGCAAGCCCAGTGTGGGGTCGCGCGTGAGCGTGTCGACGCCGAGCAGGATGGTCTCTCCGATGCGCAGGTTGCTGATCGCCGCCGGCATGCCGCCGGCGATCGTCAGGGCGATGCTGCTCGAGTTGCCGCCCGACACGAAGGCCAAGCGGCGGCCCAGCCGCCGCTCGATCTGGGCGGCCAGAGTGGCCAGCTCGCCAAGGTTGCGCGCAGTCGGACGCACCGCGCCGTAGCAGGTGAGGTTGACGCCGATGCCGGCCAGCTCGACATGCTCGAGCCCCTCGACAGCCGCGGCGAAGCCCGGCAGATCGGCCGGCAGCAGGCCCTCGCGCAGATCGCCCAGGTCGACCATGGCGATCACGCCGTGCCTCCTGCCCGCCTCGACGCAGGCCCGCTCGAGGGCGAGCACCGTCTCGAGCTCGCTCTCCAGGGAGACGTCGGTGAGACGCACTGTCTCGGCGGCCTGCGCCGGTGTGGGCGAACGCAGGAGCCAGATGGGAGAGGTGATGCCGGCGGCCCGCAGGCGCGCGACGTTTTCGAGCCGCGACTCGCCGAGCGCTTGCGCCCCACCGGCCAGCATGGCGCGACCCACCTCGGGCGTGCCGCAGGTCACTTTGGTGACCCCGACCACGTGCAGCCCGCCGAGCGCAGCGACCACTCGGCGAGTGTTGGCCGTGATCTTCTCGAGATCGATGCTGAGCGTGGCGCGAGCGCTCATGTCCCTCCCTGCATATTCTTGATACATGAGTTTATGTCGAACGCCGCCGCCTGCGCAAGCAGACGGCCGCGCTGCGCCGCACTGCGCCGAGCCGCCATCTTCACGCCACCTGCGGTTTTCGTCACGCAGACTTAAGAAATTCGTGCCTATGATTGTCTACCTCTGCGGCGGGCTCGCGCCACGCCATGGAGAACCGCCCCTTGTCAGGCGCGTATCGACCGAATCGGGACGATCGACGCGAGACCATGCGACGAAAGACGGTCCGCCATGAAACGAGCACAGCTCAACTACGCGGTCGATGCCCTGATCGCCATCGCCTTTGCTGTCTGCGCGATCACCGGCATCCTCTTCATGCTGCCGCCCGGCGCCATCCGCGCCCTCGGACTGGGCATGCCGGGCATGCTCGGCGTCTCCTTGCGTACCTGGCACTGGCTGCACGACTGGAGCGGCGTCGCTGCCACGGTCGGCGTGCTGCTCCACTCGGCGCTGCACTACCGCTGGATCGTCGCCATGACACGCCGCACGTTCGGCGCCGCCGAGACTCCCGCACGTCGCGCAGACCGGGGGCGCCCGGCGGCTCCCGTTGCGACGCTCGCCTCGAGCCAGCCTCGCGCCGCGACCGGCCTCGCCGAGGTAGCGGCGCGGCCGCCGGCCGGCCGCTTGGCAAGCCCCGGCAGCACCTCCCCCAGCGGCCACTCGACCGACCGGGCCGATTCGCCCAGGAGCCGCGACCAGCGTCGCATTACCAGGCGGCGCTTCGTCGCCGGCGCGGCCGCCGGTCTCGGCGTCGCCATCCTGGGCGGTGGCCTCTTCTCTCGGCTGGGCGCCGTGGCGGCCAACGCCCCGCAGGGGTCCGGCGGCGCGCCCGCTGCGGGCGGTACCACGACGCCGAGCAGTTCCGGCTCAGCCACCCAGAGCAGCGGCGCCCAGGCACAGTCGAGCGGCGGCGCGACGGGCAGCGCCGGCAACGCAACGCAGTCGAGCGGCGACCTTTCCGGTACCGCGGTCGGCGGCGGCGGCTCGGGGAACGCAACGCAGTCCGGTTCGACTGCGGCCGTCCTGGTAAGCGTCGACACCTCGGCCTGCGTCGGGTGCGGGCGCTGCCTCAGCGTGTGCCCGGCCGGCGTGTTTGCCTGGGACGCCGGCGGCAGTCACGCGGTGGCGCGCAACGCCGCCCGCTGCATCCGCTGTCACCGCTGCCTGCAGACCTGCCCGGCGAACGCCATCACGGTGAACGGCTGACGCTCTCCGCCTGATGGTCGAAAGCTGACGGTCGCGGGCTGGCGGTCGCAAGCTGAAGGTGACCGGCTGACGGTAGCCGGCTGCGTCTCGCCGCCGGACCGGGCGTCACGCCGCCGGCGCGCCCAGGCTCTCGTTGATCAGCGCCACCACGGCAGCACCGTCAAAGTGGGCCAGCAGGGCGCCACAATCGGCCATGATGTAGTCGGCGTCGAGCGCGCAGCGCGCCTCGGCGGGCGGCAGCAAACGGTCGCCGCCGTTGTCGCCGCGGGTGGCGGCGAGCATCGCCAGGCCGTCGGGCAGCCGGGTCAGCGCGCCGCCGGTGCCGATCAGCAGCCGGCAGGCTGTGAGGTCGCGGCCGCGGACTATGGTCTGGCGACCGGTCGGCGTATAGAGGTGAGTGAGGCGGCCGGCATGACGGCGCACGGCGGTGACGGCACAGAAGGCGGCCAGGGCGCGGGCCGCCCCGACCTGCGCAGCGCTCGCCGGCAGCGCCGGCGGCAGCTCCGCCGGCCGCTCGGCGTCGGACATCATGGCGGCCACGTGAGCCGCGCTCACGAACGTTCCCAGGTCGCCCTCGACCGTGCGCCGGCTGTGGGCCTGGGGCTCGATCTGGATCGAGAGGTATTCGGGACTGCCGTCGGTGATCGAGTGCACGTCGGTGGTCGCCCCGCCGACGTCGACCACGACGAGGTCGCCGAGATCGTCGGCCAGGCGCTCCGCCGCGAGCAGCACGGCGCCCGGTGTCGGCAGGATGCGGCCGTTTACGACCTCGCCGATGCGCTCCATGCCGGGCGCCTGCACGATGTGTTCCTCGAAGGCGTCGTGAATGACGGCGCGAGCCGGCACGATGTCGAGCTCGTCGACCGCCGGGTAGACGTTGCTGGTGACGCGCACCCGAAAGCCGGCGCGTTCGAGCAGCTCGCGGGCATCGTCGGCGACGGCCGAGTTGCCGCCGTAGACGACGATCGGCCGCAGTGGCAGCTCGCAGAGCCGCCGCGCGTTGCTCAGCACCGTCTCGCAGTCGCCGCCCTCGACCCCGCCGGCCAGCAGCATGAGACTCGGGCGGATCTCGGCGATGCGACGCAGGTCGTGGTCGAGCAGCAGGCCGGCCGTCTGATAGGTGACGACCGCGCCGGCCCCTAGCGCGGCCTCGCGAGCCGCCATGGCCGTCATGCGCTGGGTGAGGCCGTGGACGGTCATGCGCAGACCGCCGGCCGCCGAACTGGTGGCCAAGGTGAGGCGCGGCGCCAGCGGCCCGCTCTGTTGCTCGAGGGCCGCGCGCGCCGTGCCGACGCCGATGGTCACATCGCCGGCGGCCACCGAGGTCGCCGCCACGCCCTGGCCCAGAAGCGCCGGCCGAGTAGCCGGAAAGCCGCTCAGGCCGTCGAAGGCCGACACGACCGTGGTGGTCGAGCCGATCTCGGCGACCAGGGCGTCGATGGGGCGGGCGGCGCCTGTGGCGCCGCCCGCCCCATCCGCGTGGTTGCCGGCCACGCCCTACTTCTCCCGCTGGCGCAGGGCCTTGACCATGAACGAGGCGACATCGATGCCCTTGGTACCGCGCCCGAAACCGGCGTCCATGCCCCAGCCACGGGCCAGCTCGCTGGTGACCTGCGTGCCGCCGGCGATCAGCAGCAGCTTGTCGCGCACGCCCTTCTCGACGGCCAGGTCGGCCAGCTTTTCCATGTTCTGGCGATGCATGTCGCCGTGGGTGATGATCGTCGAGATCAGCACCGCGTCGGCGGCGTGCTCGATGGCGGCATCGAGCACCTTCTCGACCGGCACCGAGGTGCCCAGGTACTCGCAGGCCACGCCGAAGCCTTCGAGGCCGCCGTGCTTGATGTCGATGATCTCGCGCATGCCGACCGAGTGCTCGTCCTCACCGACCGTGGCGCCCACGACCTTGAGGCCGTGTTCCTTGACAAAGGCGCGCACCTCGTCGGCCGACAGTATGTCGGGCGGCGGCGGAATGACCAGTGTGGCCGGGTCGATCGTGACGTCGAGCCTGCCCTTGACCTCGACCAGCGTGCCTTCGGCGGGATGCATGACCTGCTTGTGGATGACCTCGGGGTCGTGCAGGTTCATCGCCTTGGCCAGCTCGAGGGCCGCGAACTCGGCCACCCGCTCCGCCGCCGGCAGAAAGAGCGTGACCACGACGATGCCGTCGCCGGCCCACTCGACCTCGGGCTTGAGCAGGCCCTTGGCCCGCAGCTCCGCCGTATGCTCCAGGCGCACATTGACGTTGTCTTCGGGGTCGAGCTCGTCGGTGAAGGGCACCTTCTCGACGTCGCACAGCGTGCAGCCGCCGATCGGCTCGCACGGCCTCGACAGCCCCTCGGGCAGATGGTTCAGGCCGAAGTGATGGCAGACCGGCGCCATGTAGTCGTCGGCCCGCTCCACGATCGTGCCGGCGGCCACCCCGCCGTCGGCGTAGCGCACGATGCCGTCGTCGTTGGTCTCGGGGTACTGCCCCGAGTCCACGAAGTAGCCCTGCTCGACGGCGGCGAAGTAGCCGCCGTCGCGCTGCATGGCCTCGAAGAACAGCACGGCGCGCTCCTTGAGCTCGCGCACCTTGTCGCGAAACTCGGGGTTGTCGAGGTCGAGCCTGACGAACTCGCGCAGGCCGTCCATGCCGACCAGCGACTGGCGGGCGGTGTTGACGGCGTGCACGTTGTTGTAGTGCCAGGGCACGTTGCGGCCCTCGTCGGGGGTGATCGTGCTCTGGATGTCGGCGCTCGTCAGGCGGCTGATCATGAGGTTCATGACGTGCGAGACGGTCGCCTCGCGGCCACAGGATTCCATGTACCGGGTGTTCTGCTGAGCACGCATCTTGTACTGCCCGAACAGGTCGCGCAGGGCGACCGCGTAGGGCAGGTCCATGCGCATGCAGGGCGCCGGCGGTGAGTCGGGCGGCACGGTCGACAGGCAGATGTCGGCCTGGGGCATGCCGGCCGCCACCGAGTAGGCGCAGTTGATGGCGTGCTGCACGAGCAGCTCGGGCATGACCTTCCAGGCCTCGCGGGCCGTGGCGTTGGCGTTGTGGGCGCCGTCGATCTGGGCCATGCGCACGCTGGCCATGACCTGCTTGGCCACGGCGGCGTCGACGAAGCTGCGATACATGTTGATGTTGCGGTACAGGACGTTGTACTGCGGGTCCTGGTGAGCGCCGTTGACGCCCTCCTCGGCGAACATGACGGCCATCTCGGGGCCGGCCACGCCGCTCACGTAGGAGTGAAAGTTGATCGGCCGGCCGACCTCGTCTTCGATCAGGTCGATGGCCCTGCGGGTAGCGCGCACCTGCTTGCGGGTGACGGCGATGCCGCCGATGCCCTCGGGGGTGCCCTCGAGCAGGCCGTCCATGTGGCTCTGGCCGGCGGTGCGGATGACCATCATGTGGTCGGCGCCGTGCCAGGCCGCCATGCGCATGCGGCGGATGTCGTCTTCGAAGCGGCCGCTGGCGATCTCGGTGGTGACCACACAGTCGGGCTGCGGGTCGATGTCGCCGAAGTAGTGGGCGGCCGGCAGCGGCACGCTGTTGGTGAGGCCCTTCGAGGTCTCCTTGTAGGTGAACGGCCCGAGCTGCTGGTCGGGCACCGGCTCGCGCCAGTGCCAGCCCTTGCGCCGCGGCCGGTAGTGGGCGATGTCCTGGAGCAGCGCCGGGATGTCGAGCTTCTCGTTGGGCTGCAGGGGCGCGTCAGACACGGCGCACCCCCCACTTGGCCGCGACTTCATCCCAGCCCTCACCGGCGGCCAGGCGGCGCCCGGCCTCGGTCACGGGGCAGCTCCACTTGGTCGCGCAGTGCAGCACGATCTGGCCGGCCCCGTGACCTAGCAGGCCGCGCTTCTCGCACTCGGCGGCGACGGCCATGCAGGTGCGCGAATCGAGGCCCATGCGCATGAGCACGCTGCGCTCGATCGACGGTGAGGTGTGCGTGCGGGCGAGCTCGACGAGCGGTTCGACGACCTCGCCGGCCAACTCCCAGAAGCGCGCCTCGAGCTGTTCGTCGGTCAGTCCGGCGAGGTGGCCGCGCTCTTGCAGATAGGTGTCCTCGCGCATCGTGCTCAGGCCTCCTTGGCGGCGAGCTCGGCGAGCATCGCCTCGACGGCCGCCGGGGTCGAGTTGGTATCGGCGGCCAAAAAGGCGATGTCGTCTGTGGTCGGCACGTAGCCCGCGGGCGCTGCCTTGACCGCGTTGCGCACGTAGCTTCTGCGCATGTGGGCGATGTCGAAGTCGCTGGCCTGGATCTGCTCGAGACGCTCGGGAATGACGATCACCGTGCCCGGCTGGTTGTCGCGCGGGTCGCCGGCGCGCACCTCGACGCCCATCTGCCTGGCGAAGTTGAGCTGCGCCCAGTGATGCTTGCCGGCGCCGGTGTACTCGGTCTCCTGCACGACGATGGTGGCCTCGCGAGGCAGCTCGCGAGCCAGCGAGACGGCCGCCGTCATGGCCGTGTTGCCGGCCGGGCCGCGCTCGAGGCCCTCGAGCTTGACCAGAGCCTCGGTGACGTAGAAGACCTCGCCCTGGGTGACCGTGAGGTAGCGATCCATGTAGCGCAGCGGACGGGCGGCGTTGCGCGGCACGTCGGCGCGGTCGGGCCAGGTGGCAAAGGGCACGCCGAAGCCGGTGTGGCCGGTGGTGAAGCTCTTGCGGTTGAAGTCGTTGTCGGAGGCCATGTGCAGGCCCGACAGGTCCACCGACGCGGCCACGATCTTCGTGCCGGTGGCGCCGGCGCGCTTGAGGCCGCGGGCCGTGCCGGTGGTGTTGCCGCCGCCGGCGTGGGTGATGACACAGGCGGTCGGGTCGGCGCCGGTCAGGGCGCGCATCTCCTGGGAGACCTCGAGACCGAGGGTCTCAATGCCCGAGACGCCGAACGAGCTGTACAGCGAGGCCGCGAAGTAGCCGGTCTGGTCGAGCAGTTCGACCATGTGGAAGAACAGCTCGGGCCCGACCGTCAGCTGTACGACCTCGGCCCCATAGGCTTCGCACACGCGGGCCTTCTCGACGATCTCGGGCTGGCCGACCTTGTGGCTGTCGTAACACTCCTGGACGATGATGCACTTGAGGCAGGCGCGAGCCGCCTGGCTGGCCACGGCGGCGCCGTAGTTGCCCGACGTCGCCGCGATCACGCCCTCGTAGCCCTTCTCTTTGGCCACATGGATGGAGACCGAAGCGCGGCGGTCCTTGAAGGCGCCGGCCAGGTTGGCGGCCTCGTCTTTGACGAAGATCCGGGCGCCCCTGCCCGGCTCACAGGTAGAGCGCACGAGGTCGGTGAAGTTCTTGAGCTCGAGCAGCGGCGTATGGCCGACCCCGGCTTTGGTCTGAATGGCGACGATGTCGTCGAGGCTGTAGCCGTGGTCGGCCATCATGGCCTCGTAGTCGAAGGCGATCGGCGACAGCTCGAACTCGCCGTAGTCCATGCCCAGGGCGCGGCGCATGATCTCACCGCGGCGGGCCATGATGGCGTCGAACTTGGTGGCCATCAGGCACCCCCGCTTTCGGGGGCGCCCGCGGAGGCGCCCTGAGCGACGCTCTCGGCGGCGCGATAGGCCGCAAGACGGGCGCGCAGGTCTTTGCCGATGTGCACGAGCTCGGGGATGGGCTCGCCGAAGGTGTGAAAGTACCCGGGGTTGATCGCCGACAGCCTGCCGGCGACCTTGCGGCCCGTCATGGTCTCGACCGTGACGGGTTCGCCGAGGGCCGCCCGGCCCTCGGCGAACCCCTTGACCCACATCGTCAGCGGCTTCTCGGCGGTCTCCGCTGGCAGGTTCGTCGACCTGTCGGCGGGTTCGAGCAGCACACACTCGACCTCGACCCAGTCGCCCGCCCGGGCCTGCTGTGTCTCAGTCATGCAGTCCTTCTTTCGTTACCTCGTGGCTACGGGGAACCGTTTACTTCGTGGGGGCGAGAAAACGCGGCAGCGGCATGTCGACGACGGTCAGCATGCCGGCCGGCGCGCCCTTCATGAGCGGGATGTAGTTGCCGGTGCTCGCGTAGGTGCCCTTGCCGCCCGGGATCTCGGGGGTGTTGGCCATGTTGACGTTGGGATCGCCGACGATCTTGATGTAGTCGCCCGTGTCCTGGTCGGCCAGCTCCGGATGGATCTGCTGCGGATGGATCAGGTGGATCTTGAGCTCGCCGTCGATGTAGCCCTTGCCCACCTGCTTGCAGCCGGCGACCCAGCCCGCCGGGACTTTCACGTGCGGCGTCGAACGCTCGACCTTGGTGACGATCGGCTCGCGCGTCTCGACGATCTCGTCGATCTTCCAGCCCAGAGCCTTGGCGATGAGCTCGATCGACTCGGGAAAGCCGATGTGGCCGACGATGCTGCCGTCGGCGACGCCCTTCTCGAACTGCTCGACCGTGGTGCCCACGCCCTGGCCGGTCATGACGGTCGGGCCGAACGGCGAGAGGTCGTTGACGCGCGAAGCTTCGATGCTGTCGACGCGCAGGCAGATGGAGCTCCACATGACGATCAGAGCGTCGAGCATGAAGCCGGGGTTGATGCCGGTGCCCAGGATGGAGACGTTGTGTTCCTTGGCGAGCCGGTCGAACATGTCGGCGCGCCCCGGGTCGCTGGCCCACGGGTAGGCGAGCTTCTCGGCGATGCAGATGACGTCGGCGCCGGACTTGACGGCGGGCACGATCTGCGGTTCAACCTCGTTGAGATTGGACTGCGTGTTGATGCACACGACGTCGGGCTTGCCGGCCAGCACCTTTTCGAAGTCGGTGGTCATCTTGACATCGCAGGGACGACCGAGGAGCTCGCCGACCGTCTTGCCCTCTTTGGCCGGATTGGTGACGATGCAGCCGACGAGGTCGATGTCCTTGGGCCGGTCGAGGATGAACTTGAGGAGCCCCTGCCCCATTTCGCCGGTGCCCCATTCCACTACCTTGATCATGGTGCCTCCACAGGTGGATTGCATTCCCGAATAGAATCGATGCAAGTATACGGACGCCGACGCCACGTTCAACCGATTGCCCAGTGAGCGTTGCAGATGGTGGTACCGCCGGCGGCGGCGTCCGCGCTCTTCGATCTTGCGGAGTCGGCGCGGCAAGGCCGCGCCGCGCAGGGGTCAGGCGGGAGGAGGCTGGTCGACCTGGACGGGCGTCAACTCTGTGAAGTCAGGTTTCGTCGCCGCCTCCGAGGTCGCCGGGGGTGATGGAGTCGCGGGGCCGATGCTATGGCCCGGCGGCCCCTCCGGTCAACCGCACGACGGGATAGGAGGGAAGGCCTGGTGGCTACGCCGGCGGGACGCCGATACTGAACGCCTTCGGCGACCGCCCTAAGGACTCGCCGGAGAGTGAGTGAACGCGACGCCGTCGTGAGTGCCGGGATCGTTGTCGACGAGTGGGTTCTTGAAGAGTCGCCGTGCCACCGGAAGCACATCATCGCGCGACTTCACGATGATCTCGAACGACGCCGGCAAGGGATTGCTCCGTAGCCAAACGAGAATACCGTGTCGCTCCAGCCACCGCATCATCGTCAGCTTCTTGGAGACGAAGGCAAACTCCTGAACCCCGGGTATCCTGGCTATCTGGCCGGCAAGATGAGCGCGTTGCCTGGGCTTCGCGGTATCCCTCAAGAAGACCGAGACGATGCGTGCCTTGAGGACCGAATCCGTCGCCGGATCAGGAAGTGTAGTGGCGGCGACGGAGGGCGCGATTTGCGGCGTCGGCGATGACCTCGCGACCGGAGTCTGCCCGCCGCACCCGGCGACAAGGACAAACGGCAAACAGGCCGATAGCAGCGCGACCAGCATCACGTGCCCGTGAGCAGACTTGGCCCGGTTCGGCATGATCACACAATACCATGGGCAGTGGGCACGCTCCGACCCACACCGATTCAGCGGTTGAGTCCGGGCTACCTGTGCTCCTGCGGCCGAGTGGCTACGCTGACGGAACGCCGATATCAGAAAGTCGCCCGGCCGCACAGTTCAACGTCATTCGCCGCTACGACGGAACGCCGAGGTCACCGCAAGCGGCACACGCATCGTTCGGTGCAGACCCTCCGGTCTCTGTTTGGTCGCTGGCTGACTCTATGGCTGTGGCGAAGTCCTCCACTTGGGGAGTCGTGGGCAAACTCCCAGACAAATGACTGATACGCGTCCGTGGCTCTCATTTCGACAAACAGCGGTCAGCGTTCCGATTCCTCTTCCCCGTTCGTCGAGCCTGTCCGCCTGAACTTACACCGGGCTGCGCCCTGCCACCTCCGCTGCCTCCGCCGCCTCCGCCGCGTCGGCGAGGCCGCGGATCGTGCCCGAGAAGATCACCTTGTGGAACGGATACAGGCCGTACCAGTAGAGGTGGCCGGCCAGTCCGTGCGGCGCGAAGTAGGCGGTCTGCACGAGCCGCGTGGCGCCGGCGCCGCGCGGCTCGCACTCGAACTGCAGCCAGGCGCCGCCCGCCGTGCGCATCTCGGCGCGCAGGCGCAGCAGGCGACCGGGGACGATCTCCTCGACGCGCCAGAAGTCGAGCACGTCGCCGACCCGCAGCGTGTCCGGGTCGCGCCGGCCGCGGCGCATGCCCACGCCGCCGACCAGGCGGTCGAGGCCGCCACGCAGCCGCCACGACCAGTTCCAGAACGGATACCCGCGGCGCCCGCCGATGCCGCAGACCACCGCAAAGACGCGCGCCGGTGGGGCGCTCACCACCAGGTCGCGGCGCTCCAGCGCAAAGCCGGCCGCGCTGGCCAGCACGACCGGCCGCTCGTCGCCCTGGCTGCTGCCCAGAGCATCGCTCCAGGCGGTCTCGACGCGGCCCTCGTCGAGGCTGCGCAAGGCGCGCCGCACGGCCGTCTCGTAGTCGACCGGCCGGATGTCGGGGAACAGGCGCAGGGCCGAGTCGTCGCGTACCACGACCTCGCTGCGCAGGCCCTCTATCAGCGGACGGGCGATGTCGTCGGGGATGGGCGTCACGAAGTGCACCCAGTAGGAGCTCAGCAGCGGCGTCAGCACCGGCACGGCCACCAGGCGGCGGTGCAGACCGCGCACGGCGGCGTAGCCGGTCATCATGCTGCCGTAGGTGCGCACGTCGGCGCCGCCGATCTCGACCACGCCGCTGCCGTCGGGCGGCAGGTCGAGGGCGGCGACCAGGTAGGCCAGGGCGTCGTCGACGGCGATGGGCTGCACCCGCGTGTAGACCCAGCGCGGGCAGATCATGACCGGCAGCCGTTCGGTGAGATAGCGGATCATCTCGAACCCGAGGCTGCCGGCGCCGACCACCACGGCGGCGCGAAACTCGGTGACGGGCACGCCGGCCGCGGCCAGCGCGACACCCGTCTCCTGGCGGGAGCGCAGATGCTCGGAGAGATCGGCGTCGGGGTCGCCGAGTCCCCCCAGATAGACGATACGCCGTACGCCGGCGCGCGCCGCGGCCTCTGAGAAGGCGCGCGCCGCCCGCTGGTCGTGCTCCCGAAAGTCGCCGCCCGCGGCCATGGCATGGATGAGGTAGTAGGCCGTCTCGACGCCTTCGAGCGCCGCCGGCAAGCTCGCCGGCACGAGCACGTCGCCTTCGACGATCTCGACCTGGGGCGCCCAGGGACGGTCGGCCAGACGCGCGGCATCGCGCACCAGGCAGCGCACGGAGTGGCCGCGGGCCACGAGCAGCGGCGCGAGGCGGCCGCCGATGTAGCCGGTGGCGCCGGTCAGCAGGATGCGCTGCGCAGCGCTCAACAGTGACCTGGCGGCACGAACCCGATCGCAACGAAAGGGGCCATGATCGTACTGTTCCCCGGCGCCACCCGGACTAGCCGGCAGGGCCGCGCCGCGTGGGCGCGGCCCTGCCGCCGCGTGTCTGGCGAGCTCCCTAGTGCCTGAAGGAGCTGAGCGCCTGCAGGAAGGCCGCGCCGTTCGGCGTGCCTATGCCCGTGACGTCGTCGTAGCCGGGGGTCGTCTGCAGCGTGCCGGTCTGGTTCATGGTCCGCACCGAGAACGTAAGCCCGTCGGCGGCATTCTCACCGTTGTCGAAGTCGCTGCGCACGGCCGCGACGACGCCGTGCGGGCTGACGACGTCGCGGAAGGCGTTGCTGCCGGCCAGCGCGTACAGCGTGGGGTTCACGAAGCCGTGCGGGTGACCCGCGCGCTGATCGGCTAGCGCCATCACGCCGGCGAACAGCGGGCATGACACGCTGGTGCCGCCGATGCGGTACGTGTCGTAGTAGGTGCCGTCGGAGAAGGTCTGCGTCTCGCCGACGAGCATGCCGGTCGTGGGGTCGCCGTCCATGGCGACGTCGGGCACCGCCCGTCCCGGAATCGCCGAGAAGTAGTGGCTGATCGCCTTTGGCACGACCCCGAACTGATACCAGGGTTCGGTCATGATCTGGCTCGTGCCGCCGCCGCTGCCGTACAGGTAGTCGCCGGGCAGAGGGGGCGACCAGACGCCGTCGACGAGCGTGCTCTTGGTCGTGCCCCAGCCGGTCTCGAACAGGTAGTTGTTGTTGGCGCCCACGCCGAGCGAAGTACCACCCACATCGGTGATCCAGGGGCTCGAGGCCGGCCAGTCGACCGTGCGATAGCCGAGATCGGCGACCTCGTCGCCATCGTCGCCCGACGAGAAGTAGACGCCGATACCCTCGATCGCCGCCTGCACGAAGATGGCGCTCTCGGCCCTGATGAGGTCGGGGGCGATGGTTTCGCCGGCGTCGCCGTACGAGTTGCTGATGATCTGCGCGGCGTGGTGGTCGACGACCCAGTTCATGGCTGCGTCCATGTCGCTGTCGCTGCTCGACAGGGCGCCCACGTACACGATGCGGGCGCCGGGCGCCATGCTGTGCACGGCCTCGATGTCGAGCGTCTCTTCGCCGTACCAGTCCTGCTCGTCGCCCTGGGCCGGTTCGCTGACGAGGCCGGGAGCCCAGACCTGCGTGAACTGGCCCTTGGTGAACGTAGGCACACCGTTGTCGTGCGAGTAGCGATTGACGTCGTAGACGATCGTCGGCGCGGCGTAGGCGTCGATGACCGCGACGGTCACGCCGCGGCCGTCGTTACCGCTCTTGATGGCGCTCGCCACGCCATAGGCGCCGCGGAACTGGGCCGGCGTGTAGCCACGCGGCGCGTAGGGCAGGAACGTGCCGTAGGCCGGCGGCTGATCGGTGGCGATCGTCTGACCCCAGAAGAGCGACCACGGCTGACCGTTGCGAAAGCCCGCCGGCGGCGGGGCGATGATGTTCGAGCTCAGCGGATGCGTGAGCTCGCCGCCCTGATCGAGGCCGACCACGGCGGTGACGACGCCCTTGAGCGATGCCGGGATGGTGACCGGCGTGGCCGGCGCGCGCAGCGTGAGTCCGCGGACGGCGTACTCGTTGAGCTTGACCCGGAAGCTGGTCTGGGCCTGAGCCACGGTCCCCCTGGCGGCCACATACAGCCCGTTCGCGGGCACGGCGGTGATCTTGAAGCCCTGACCTGTGAGCCAGGCGCGGACCGCGGC
>PLTW01000102.1:0-8273 GCA_003164655.1 Actinomycetota bacterium | reverse complement strand
CCGCTGGCGGGTGCCTTGAGCGCGGCCGCCTTGGCCCACGGCGGCACGCTGCCGCTCACCTTGGCGCCGCCCGCCGGCGCCGCCGCGGCGCTCGCCGCCAGCAGCACGGCCAGTGCCGCACTCAGGACCAGCGAAGCCACCATCAATCGTACGAGTCGGTACATTACCCCCCCTTTGTCGCGCTGGTCTTCCCAGCGAATCCCCAAACTACAACGCCGCGGCGCGCGCTTCAAGCACCGTGACAGCCCCACGGCTACGACGGCTACGTCGGCTCGGCGGCGACCTCGACGCGGTCGCGTCCGGCATGCTTGGCGCGGTAGAGCGCGTCGTCGGCAAGCTCGACTGTGCGGTTCGGATCCCAGCGCCCGGCCGGCCGGGTGACCACCCCGGCCGACAGTGTGACGACCTCGCCGGCCGGCAAGCCGGCCGCCGCCGCGACGCTCGCCGCGCCGCCTCGCACGCGCTCGCCCACCGCCAGCGCGTGCCGCCCGTCGGTGTTCGGCAGGATCACGGCGAACTCGTCGCCGCCGTAGCGGGCCACGACGTCGCCCTCACGAACGCTGCCTTCGATCAGGCGCGCCACCTCGGCGAGCACGGCGTCGCCCTGCAGATGGCCAAAGGTGTCGTTCACCCGTTTCAGGTGATCGAGGTCGATCATCAGCAGCGACAGCGGCCGGTCGCCGCGGTCGGCTCGGGCGACCTCTCCGCTCAAGCGCCGAAAGAATTCGCGATGGTTGAGCAGGCCGGTCAGGCCGTCGCGCACCGCGGCCTGACGCAGTGTCTCCTGGGCGTCCTCGACCCGCGTCGCCATGTCGTTGAAGGCCCGGCCCAGATCGTTGACTTCGTCGCGCTTGACCGGCGAGACGGCCACGCGGCGCCCGAGATCGCCCGCGGCGATGGCGCGCGCCGCGCCGGTCAGCGAGCTCAGCGGCAGGACCACCTGACGGGCCAGGACGATGCCGATCAGCACGGCCACCGCCAGCGCCCCAAGGGCCGCCAGTGCCGTGCCGCGCAGAAGCTGGCGCTGAGCGGCGACGATCGGGGCGCGCGGCTCGGCGGCGATCATACTCACCTGCGCGCCGGCCACGGGCAGCGTCTGGCTGGCGCCGCTGTAGCCCTGGGCTGTGCGCACGACGCCGCCATGCCCGGCGGAGGCCGCGTCGAGGCGCGCTACCAGCGGCCCTAGGGCGCGATCGGTCGTGGCCACGACGTCGCCGCCCACGACGAAGGCGATCTGCGAGGTGGTGGCTCGTTCGATCGCCGCGACGAAGCGGCTGTCGACCGCCTTGGCCACGACCACCGTACCCACGTCCGACGTGCCGAGGCGGTCGATGGTGATCGGCGCCGCGGCCACCAGCCAGAGCCCGCCGTGCCACGTGACCCACTGCGACGACGAGGAGCCGCGGGCGGCAGCGTGCACGACGGACGCCGACTGGATGGCCCCGGGAACTCCCGGCGAGCCCGCCAGCGGCGCGCCACGACTGTCGAGCACGACCACCAGATCGGCGCGGTGGGCGCGCACGAGGCGGTCGATCACCTGCCGGCGCAGCCAGAGCGCCTGGCGGTCGGCGACGTGCGGGGCGACGACAGGCGACCCGGCGTCGACCGCCAGCAGCTCGAGCGTCGCACGGTGGTCGGCCAGGACGTTGACGGCGACTCTCAGCTGATCGGCCGTGCGCGCAGTTTCGAGCCGGTCGAGGCTGCCTACGGTGGCCCGGTACGAGATGATGAACTGCGCGCCGAGCGCCAGCACGGCGGCCAGCAGCACGCCGACCAGCACCTTGACGCGCAGCCGCGGATGACGCAGCCGCTGCAGTGCGGAGACCGGATGGTCGCGCTCCGGTCGATCTGAGCTCGGCGTCACGACCTCTCTTTCGAGCCTCTGAGACCGCTCTCTCAAGTTAGCTTACCATCCCGGTCACGGCGGGCACGGAAAAGACCGGCAGCTCGAGGGTGCGGGGCGGCAGCGCGGCGACACGGCAGCGCTCAAACGTGGGCAAAACACCGACGCGACACGCGGCGCCGCAGCGCCGCGGCGGCAGGCCCGGAAGGTTAGTGGACGACCGAGCGAATGAACAGATACACAAGGACCGCCGGCGCGATCGCGCCGGCCGACCACCACAGCAGCGAGAACGAGCCGCGCTTGACGATGCCCTGCACCGCGGTGACGACGCCGATAGCGGCGCCGACGGCGGCCAGCACCGCGCCGACGTAGACGCCGAGCGCGGTGGGCAGATGGTGCATGGTGACGGCGTGGTGGATGTTCTCGGCGGCCGCCAGCGAGATGAGGGCGCCGAAGAGCAGAACGACCAGGCCGGCGAGAGCGATGAGCAGACCCGCCGCGCGCAGCGTGCCCACGGGAACGTAGTCGCTGATCTGGCTGGCCCATGGGTAGCGGGCCAGTTCGTCGGGGGTCAGTGGTCGGGCCACGTCGCCTCCTTGGAGATCGTTTGCCGCGCCAAGAATACGTCGCAGGCGCCAATGGTACAATGCGGCCGCCGCTCGCCGAGCTCGCGCGGCCCGCCAAAATCGAACACGAGCCGCCCGTGAGCCAGGACACCATCGTCGAGATCACCGGCCTGTGTCAGCGGTTTGGGCGCCGCGCGCGCACGGTCACCGCCCTCGCCGGTGTCGATCTGACCGTGCGCCGCGGCGAGATCTTCGGCCTGCTGGGCCGCAACGGCGCCGGCAAGACGACACTCGTCAAGGCGCTCCTGGGCCTGCTGCGACCGACCTCGGGGACGGTGCGGGTGTTCGGGCGCGCGCCGGGCGCGGCCGAGGCTCGCACCGACATCGGCTACTCGCCCGAAGAGCCCGGATTTCCGCGCTACCTCTACCCTCGTCAGGTCCTCGAGCTCTGCGGCGCCCTGAGCGGCATGTCCGGCGCCGCGCTGGCCGCGGCGGTCGAGCGCCAGCTCACCTCGTCGGAGCTGCAGGCGGTCGCCGGCCGCCAGGCGCGCCAGCTCTCCAAGGGCATGGCCCAGCGCCTGTCGCTGGCACAGGCGTTTCTGCACGAGCCGCAGCTGCTGATCCTCGACGAGCCGACGGCCGACCTCGACCCCATCGGCCGCCGCCAGGTGCGCGACCTGATCGTCGCGGCGCGCGAGCGTGGCGCCACGGTACTGCTCAACTCTCACCTGCTGTCCGAGGTCGAGCGCATGTGCGACCGCGTCGCCATCATCCACGGCGGCCGGGTCATGCGCGAGGGCGCGATCGACGAGTTGCTCGCCGGCGACCGTGAGCTCGAGGACGTCTTCATCGAGGTCGTCGAGGGGGCCGGCGGCGGCACGGGCTACGGTCCCGCCCGGGGCTGGGCCTCTGGGCTCCCGCCGGCGCCGCCCACCGAGCTCCCGCCGGCGCCGCCCACCGAGCACCCGCCGTGGCTGGCGCCGTGAGCAACCGGGCACGCAACGTCTTGCTGATCGCCCGCTCCACCTTGTTCGAGCAGGCCAACCGCCGGCTGCTGTGGTCGCTCGCCGGCGGCGCTCTGGCGCTCGTTATCGGGCTCGCTCTGGTCGGACTCATCCATCCCATCGCCTCCCTGAGCACCCAGGAAACGGCGCGGCTCTTCGCCCGCAGCGCCGCCGGCTTCTACACGCTCATCACGATCGTCGTTCTGGGGATGGGCATCATCGGCTACGACCTCGACTCGGGCGCCGTGATCATGTTCGTCTCGCGCCCGGTGTCGCGCGGCCAGTACCTGACGGGGCGCTACCTCGGCAACGCCCTCACGCTGGCCATCACGCTGTGCGTGATGGGCCTCGGGACGTTCGCGGTCTCGCTCCTCGGCGGCCGCGCCGACTGGACGCTGCTCTACGATTTCGTCGTGCTGGCCTGGAACGCCGCCGTCGTCCTGGCGGTGATGGTCGCCCTCACCGTGATCGCCGGCATGGTCGCCGCGGCGATCATCGGCTTCATCACCTGGGAGGTGGTCGGCAACACGTACCTGCTGAGCGGCCTCATCCGGGCCCACGAGATCACCGGTCTGGGCGCCAGGCTGCTCACGGCCTTCGTCGTGATCGCGCCCCACGTGCTGAGCTCGCCGCTCGTAGCCGGCACGAGCACCTCGATCAACGGCGGCCAGACGGTCTTCGTGATGCCCGGCCCCACGGCGCCCGACTTCATCTGGTCGCTGGCCTGGATAGTCGGCGCGCTCGCGCTGGCCACCGTGCTGTTCGAGCGGCGCGCACTCTAGCCACGCCGGCGCCCGTCTGCGCCTCAGGTCAGCTCGCCGATGACGACGGCGGCGCACGGCCAGCCGGCGAGCAGCACGTCGGAGTGGCCGAGCTCGAAGTCGGCGTAGTCAAAGCCCGGTGTCACGACACAGGTGACGAGCGACCAGCCGGCGTCTGGGCGAGCCGTCGGGCGAGCGCTCGGGCGAGCGCTCGGGCCACCGCCGGCAGGCGCCGCCGCGACGCGCGCCGCCTGCCAGACGTGGGCGGAGACGCGCGCCGCCGGGCGCATTCCCAGGCGCGCGTCGGCGTCGGGCGAGCCGAGCAGCACGCTGCGCGCCGCACCGTCGGGGGCGAGCAGCCACAGCTCGAGCGGCGCTCCCCCCCGGTGCACCCACAGCTCGTCCGACAGGAGGCGATGGAACCGGCTCGGCCGCTCGAGGGTCAGCAGAAAGGCGATCGCCGTCGCGCCCGCTCGCCGGCCCTGGACCGCCTCGACCGTGGCGCTCGCCCGAAACGTCTCGCGAAAGAACCCACCCTCGGGGTGCGGCTCCAGACCAAGGGCGGCGATGACGTCGGCGGCGCGGCGGGGGGCAGTGTCCATGCCGTCATGATGACAGAAACGGAAAGCCCCGCCGTCAGCTGCGCGGCGGGGCTTTCGTGCGCAAGCCGATAAGCCGGATTCTGTCGTTGGGTGACCATCCATCTGGGCCCCGCGTCGCCGCGGGGCTCATGCGACCAACCCGGAAGCTTCGGGCGAGCAACCCTCGAACGCTTCCCTATTTGGTCTTGCACCGGGCGGGGCTTGCCGAGCCGGCCTGTCGCCAGGACCGCTGGTGAGCTCTTACCTCACCGTTTCACCCTTGCCCGCACCCCCGAAGGGGCCGTTGGCGGTCTGCTTTCTGTTGCGCTGTCCGTCGGCTTTCGCCGCCTGGACGTTATCCAGCGCCCTGCTCTGCGGTGTCCGGACTTTCCTCGACCGGCGGCTTGGCGCGCTCCCGAAGAGCAGCGCCATGCCAACCGACCGCGGCCACCTGGCTTGCCACCACAGGATACCACCGCCGCGGCAACACCGGCACACCGCAGCCGCGGTGAGATGGAGACCGCCCTCCGCCGCCGGGCGACGGCGCTCAGCCGCGCCCGCTCAGCTCGCCGGCCGCCGCCTCGTCGAGCAGCCAGGTGAGCGTGCCGTGCACCGGCGCGACGCCCTGAGCGGGGATCGCCTCGGGGACGCGCAGGCCTTCGAGCACCTCGGCCACCATGCCGGCCTTGGCGGTGCCCGTGACGACGAACACGACGCGCCGGGCGGCGTTGACCACCGGATAGGTGAGCGTCAGCCGCGGCCCCGTGCCCACACCCTCGTTGGCCACGACCAGGCGGTCTTCGACGGCCAGAGCCGGCGAGTGCGCAAACAGCGAGGCCGTGTGTCCGTCGGCGCCGAGACCAAGCAGGACGAAGTCGATCACCGGCAGGTCGGCCTGTGACGATGCGGCGCGGGCCGGCGGCTGCAAAAGCAGCCGCTCGTAGGCTGTCGCCGCCTCTTCGGGGTCGTCCTCGCCGCGCATGCGGTGCACGTTGTCGTCGGGGATCGGCACGTGGCGGATGAAGGCCTCGTGCGCCAGGCGGTAGTTGCTGTCCTGGCTGTCGGGAGCCACGCAGCGCTCGTCTGCCCAGTACAGGTGGACCCGCCGCCAGGGGATCTTCTGGGCGAACTGCTGGCGGGCGAGCAGCGCGTACAGGGGGCGCGGCGCGTGACCGCCGCTGAGTGCGGCGCTGAACGCGGGGCGCGCCGCCGCCGCCTCCTGGGCGGCGAGAGCAAACAGATCGGCGCCCCGCCGGGCGACCGCCTCGGCGTCGGGCAGGACCTCGATCGACAGGGCCGCCATCAGCCCACCAGCCGGAGCAGCCGCAGCGGGTCGGCGGCCCTCGCATCTTCGCTTCTGTGCGTGCTCATCGCTCCTCCTGCTCACTTTCCGACCCTGATGGGCCGCTTCGCCGGTCTGCGCGTCGCCGGGCCGGCCGTCGCCCGGCCGCGACCGCGCGATCGGGCGCCCGAAGGCGACTCAGGGGCGGCGCCAGACGTGGCCGTCGTTGGCGACCAGCGTGTCGGCCGCCTCGGGGCCCCACGTACCCGCCTCGTAGACCATCACGCCGCGGTCGGGCACGTTGCGCCAGGCTTCGAGCACCGGGCTCACGACCCGCCAGGCTTCTTCGACCTGGTCGTCGCGGTTGAACAGCGTCTGGTCGCCGACCATGCAGTCGAGCAGCAGCGTCTCGTAGGCGCTGAAGGGCAGCTCCTCGAGGGCCGTGCCGTAGCTGAAGTTCAGCGCCACCGGCTGCAGGCGGATCGCCGGCCCGGGGATCTTGGCCTCGATGTTCAGGGCGAGGCCTTCCTCGGGCTGGAGCCGCATGATGAGGTCGTTGGCCGGCACGCGCCCGCCGGGAATGTCGACCTCGCGAAACAGCAGGTAGGGCGGACGCTTGAAGGTGATGGCGATCTCGGTGACGTGGCGCGGCAGGCGCTTGCCGGTGCGCAGATAGAAGGGCACGCCCTGCCAGCGCCAGTTGTCGATCAGGAACTTCACGGCGGCGAAGGTCTCGGTCGAGGAGTCGGGCGCCACGCGCTCCTCCTGGCGGTAGCCGGGCACCACCTGGCCGCCGACCGTGCCCTCCACGTACTGGCCGCGTACGGCGAACTGCTCGACGCGCTCGACCGGGATGGGCCGTACGGCGTGCAGCACTTTGGCTTTCTCGTCGCGTACCGCGTCGGCATCGAAGGCCACCGGCGGCTCCATGGCCGTCATGGTCATGAGCTGCACCAGATGGTTCTGGATCATGTCGCGCAGCGCGCCGGCCTCTTCGTAGTAGGCGCCCCGGTGCTCGACGCCGAGCGTCTCGGCCGCCGTGATCTGCACGAAGTCGATGTAGCGCCGGTTCCAGATCGGTTCGAAGATGCCGTTGGCGAAGCGGAACACGAGGATGTTCTGCACCGTCTCCTTGGCCAGGTAATGATCGATGCGGTACACCTGGCGCTCGTCGAAGGCGCTGCGCACGACGGCGTTGAGCGCCCGGGCGCTGTCGAGGTCGCTGCCGAACGGCTTTTCGATCACGACCCGCACCCAGCCACGGTTCTCGCCGTGCTCGTCGGGCGTACCGACAACGCCGCCCCGCTGCAGCCCGGCGGCGCCCAGGCGCGCGATGATCACCGGGAACAGACTGGGTGGCGTGGCGAGATAGAAGATGCGGTTGCCGCCGGTGCGCTTTGTGCGGTCGAGCTCGGCCAGCGTGTCGGCGAGACGCTCGTAGCCGGCGGGATCGTCGAACTGGCCCTGCACGTAGTGCACGTCGTTCAGCATGTCGTTGCAGGTGCGCGTCTCGGCCGTGCCGGTGCCGAAGAAGCTGTCGATGGCGTCGCGCGACAGCACGCGCATCTCCTGACCGCTCATCGGCTTGCGTCCGTACCCGACAAGCGAGAAGCCGCGTGGCAGGACGTTGTGACAGGCGAGGTCGTAGAGCGCCGGGACGAGCTTGCGGCTGGCGAGGTCGCCGGTCACGCCGAACAGTACGACGGCGCACGGTTCGGGCCGGTGGGCGAGCGAGAGCGGCGATTCGAGCGCCGCCGCGCCGCTTGCCCCCAGCAGCGTCGCGCCCGATTCGTCGTAGCCGATCTGGTCCATGGTCAGGCCGCCGCGGAGTCGGCGAGCAGCGTCCCCGTCATGTGGCCTTCACCGCGTGGCCGCCGAACTCGTTGCGCAGCGCGGCCAGGACCTTGCCCGAGAACGAGTCGGGCTGGCGGGAGCGGAAGCGCGCGAACAGCGACAGGGCGATGACCGGCATCGGCACGCCCCGATCGATCGCCTGCTGCACGGTCCAGCGGCCCTCGCCGGTGTCGTCGACATACCCCGTGATTTGCTCGAGGCCGGGGTCTTTGGCGAAGGCGTCGACGGCCAGCTCGAGCAGCCACGAGCGCACCACGCTGCCCTGGTTCCACAGGTCGGCGATCGCCCCGAGGTCGAGGTCGTAACCGCTTTCCTTGAGCAGTTCGAAGCCCTCGCCGTAGGCCTGCATCATGCCGTACTCGATGCCGTTGTGGACCATCTT
>PLTW01000138.1 GCA_003164655.1 Actinomycetota bacterium | reverse complement strand
GAGCTCGTCCCTGTTGGCCATAGCGGGCAACTCCTGTGGTCGGCACCGGCATCTTCGCGGACTTGAGTCGGATCATAGGTCATCGCAGGACGGATGAGAACCGACTTCTCCCAGAATGTCACACTTGACAGCGCCTGGGCGGTGCTATGATGTGTGCGACTATGTTCGGAATGGCCGGTCATTGGCCGCCGCCGAACGTCGCAGAGTCGGGATGGGGGGCCGATGTCGTTGCCAGGAGTACCGGAAGTGCGCGAGATGATCCCTGCTCAGCGCCGCGTGCGCATCGTCGAACTGCTGAACGAGCGGCGCGCCGTGCGCGTCTCGTCGCTATCCGACCGTCTCAGAGTCTCCGAGATGACGATCAGACGCGACCTCGAACGCCTCGAGGCCGAGGGCCTGCTGACGCGCACCCACGGCGGCGCCATTCTCAAGCGCCACATGGCCGAGGAGCCGCACTACGTCGACAATGTCGCGACGCACGCCGCCGAGAAGGAGCGCATCGCGCGCGCGGCCGCCGCTACGATCCTGCCCGGCGAGACCGTGTTTCTGAGCTCCGGCACGACCGCCGCCCGCGTGCTGCGCCACGTCAGCCCCGATCTCGAAGCCCGGGTCGTCACCCACAATGTCGGCGCGCTCGCCGAGGCTCACGGCCTGCGACTCGAGCTCATCCTGCTGGGCGGGCGCTTCCGGCCACGGTCGAACGTGGTCGACGGGCCGGCGGCGGTCGAGTTCGTGAGTCGCTTTCACGCCGGCCGTCTGCTCATCGGGGTCGACGGCTTCGACCTCCGAGAGGGGCTCACGACTCCCTCGCTCGGCATCGCCGGCGTCGAACGCGCGATGATCGGACACACTCGCGGCGAGGTCGTCGTGCTCGCCGACCAGAGCAAGATCGGCGTGGTCGCCGACGTCGTGATCTGTGGACTCGATCAGGTCGACGTCGTGATGGTCGACGACGGCGTCGACGAAGAGGTACGCGAGGACATGCGACGGCTGGGGCTGCGCTGCATGGTGGTCTGAAGGCCGCGGGCGGGGCCGTCGGTCCCGTCCGGTTCGCGGCGCGGGGAGGCAAGGAAGCGGAGGCGAGGTTGGACCCGACCAGGGCAAACGAACTGTTCGAAGTCGCCGAGAGGCTGGCGGCCGACGCCAGCAAGCTGCGCGACGAGCTGGAGTACGAGTTCATCAGCGGCCAGCTGGCCGAGGTGGTCGCCACCGACTACGACCTGGGCGAGGTCGTCGGCGTGGAGCAGATCTTCGGCGGCTACGTCAATCTGAGCTTCGCCGTGCGCACCCGCGACGCCGACGGTGAGCACCGGTACTTCGTGCGCAAGTACAGCAAGGCCATCGCCGAGCACGAGATCCGTTTCGAGCACGCGCTCGTCAACCACATCAACGCCAAGGGCTTCCACCTCGCCGCGCGGGTCTTTCCCAACAGGCGCGGCGAGTCGTTCGTCACACGGCAGGAGACGGTAGGCGGCGAGCGCCTCACGCGGTTCTTCGCGGTGTACGAGATGCTCGAGGGCCACGACAAGTACACCTGGGTCAAGAACCGCTGCACGGACAGGGAGTACGACAGCGGCGGTCGCGTCCTGGCGCAGTTCCACTATCTCGCCCACGACTTCGACCCCAGGGGCCTTGGCCGTGAACAGCCGCCGATCATGCAATTCCTGCGGCACTTGCGTTCTGCTTTTGCAGGCTACGCGGAGCAGGCCAGAGCCGGGAACAGCGTCGTCGATGAGTACTACCTGGAATGGCTGCCCGCCATCGACGAGGCCCTGGGCAGAGGCGCCGCACAGGAGCCGGAGCTGCAGGGGATGTCCTATATCCCCGTGCACTGCGACTACCATCCCGGCAACCTCAAGTGGGTCGGTCGCGAGGCGGTCGCTGCCGGGCCCGTGGCGACGCCGGGGTCCTCGTGCTGCGGGCTGTTCGACTTCGACTGGTCCAAGCTGGACTACCGTATCTTCGATGTGGCCGAGGGCATCGTCTACTTCTGCAGCTCGTGGGAGGGCCGCGACAGCGGCGAGCTGTGGCTCGACAAGGCCGCCATCTTCGTGCGCGCCTACCAGGACGAGGCGGCCAAGTTCGCCGAGCCCGGCGCCATGACGGCGGCTGAGCTGGCCGCCCTGCCGCGCATGATCGCAAGCGCCAACCTGTACGTTCTCAACTGGGATGTGAGCGCCTACTACGAGGCCGACGAGGACGTAAACGACGACGAGTACCTGATGTACCTGAAGCACCAGGTCATGCTCATGGAGTTCATCGAGGCCCACCTCGACGAGCTGTCCCGCCTGGCCGATCCGCCGGCCATGCCGACAGGTCCGGCGGGTCTCGACCACGACCAGGAGAGGGGCTGATCCGCATGGGATTCGCCGAGCTGCTCACCCCGCACGAGGTCCGGCGCACGCACGAGGCGTCGCTGGAGGTACTCGAAGCGGTAGGCATCGCCGCCCATAACCCGCGGGCGCGCGAGATCTTCGCCAGCCACGGCTGCAGCGTCGACTCGGAGACGGGGGTCGTGCGCTTTCCGGCCGACGTCGTCGAGACCTATCGCGCGCTGGCGCCGCCGAGCTTCACCTTCCGCGGACGCGATCCGCAATTCGACCGCACCATCCCCGACGACGGCCCGATCGTGGTCACCGGGTCGTCGGCGCCCAACGTGGTCGATCCGGTGACCGGGGTCGAGCGGCGGGCAACGTCGACCGACATCGCCACCATCGCCCATCTCATCAACGAGCTGCCGGGCTTTGACATCTTCTCGATCTCGACCCTCGCCGACGACGCTCCGGAAGGCCAGTTCAGCCTGAGCCGGTTCTACCCGGCGCTCAAGAACTGCCTCAAGCCGGTGCGCTCCAACACGCCCAACATGGACGACCTGCGCCAGGTCATCGCACTCGGCGAGCTGATCGCCGGGGGGGCCGACGCCTACCGCGAGCGCCCGGTCATCAATCACCACTACTGTCCCATGGTCAGTCCGCTGAGCATGGATGTCGACTCGACCGAGGCCGTGCTCTGGCTCACCGAGCGCGGCCTGCCGGTCTACACGACGGTGGTGCCCAATGCCGGCCTCACGGCGCCGATGACCATGATGGGCTGCCTCGTGGTGGGCAACGCCGAGTTCCTGGCCATCACCGCGTTTCAACAGATGGTCAAGGAGGGCACGCCGGTGATCTACGCCAGCCTGCCCACCGTCGCCGATATGCGCTCCGGCGCCTACGCCCCGGGCGCCATCGAGACCGGCATGCTGCTCGCCGCTCAGGCGCAGCTCGCGCGTTTCTACAACGTGCCGGCGGGCGGCTACATCGGCCTCACCAATGCCCACAGCGACGATGCCCAGTCCGGCTTTGAGACGGGCATGAACACCGTGCTCGGCGTGACCGCCGGCGCCACCCTGCTGAACATGGGCGGCCTGTTCAGCTCGCTCATGGCCTTCGACTACGCCAAGTGCGTGATCGACAACGAGATCGCGCTCATGGACAAGCGCGTCTGGCGCGGCCTCGAGTTCAGCGAAGACAACCTGGCGCTCGCCGAGATCGCCGCCGTCGGCCCGGGCGGCAGCTACATGGGCCGTCAGCACACCAAGGCGCGCATGAAGACGACGGCCGTTCTGCCCAGACTGGCCGATCGCGGCATGCGCGGCCAGTGGGAAGAAGCCGGCCGGCCCGACATTCACTCGCGGGCGCTCGCCGAGGCGCGCCGCATCCTGGCTGCGCCGAACCCGGCCGTGTGGGATGCCGCGCTCGACGCGGCCATCCGCGAGCGCTTCCCCGGCCTGGTCGCCGGCGATGCCGTCACCCTGGAGGCGCCGCAGGAGTAGTCGAGCCGAACTTCCAGGAAGAAGTCGACGATCGTCGCAAACGCGGTCGATACCTGTCACCTTTCGAGACCAAGGAGTGCGCCCATGGGGCACGAGGAGCTCTTCGAGCAGTTAAAGCAAGCGATCATCGCGCAGGACGAGGACGCCGTGCTTGCCGGCGTCGACGCGGCGCTCGCCGCCGGCGTCGAGCCCAAGACGATCATCGACCAGGGCCTGCTGCCGGGTCTCAACGTCATCGGCGAACAGTTCGAGTGCGAAGACATCTTCTTGCCCGAGCTCATGCAGGCCGCCCTGGCATTTCAGGCGGCCATGGCGGTGCTCGAGCCCAAGATCAAAGAGAGCGGCAACGCCGGCCCCAAGAAGGGCAAGATCGTGCTGGGCACGGTCAAAGGCGACCTCCATTCGATCGGCAAGAACATCCTCAAGCTCCTTTTCGAGACCTCAGGCTTTGAGGTATGGGACCTGGGCATCGATGTCGACCTGTTCAAGTTCGTCGACAAGGCCAAAGAGGTCGATGCCGACATCATCGCCATGTCGGCGCTGCTCACGACGACGCTGGTCGGCCAGCGCGACGTGATCGAGGCGCTCAAGGGTCAGGGCACGCGCGAGCGCTACAAGGTGATCATCGGCGGCGGCGCGACCACCCAGGGCTGGGCCGACTCGATCGGCGCCGACGGCTGGGCCGGCAGCGCCTACGAGGCCATCAACCTGGCCACCAGACTGGTCTCGTGAGGGAGCGCCCCGGCAGCTTGCGGGCGACAACGCGAGCCGTCGCCGTCAGCCGCCACGCTCCGTCGAACCCGACCCCCAGGAGAACGCCATGATCGACCTGATAGAGGTGTTCGAGCGAGCCGAGATCGGGCCGCTCACCTCCGAGACCGACTACTACATGAAGCGCTTCGTCCCCAAGCTGACCGAGCTGATCGCGCGCCACGCCATAAAGTGGGACAAGCAGACTCTCGTCAACTCAGACGACGATCTCACCGACCGCGTCTTCCAGGCCGCCGTCGACCTTCTCGCCGAGGCCGGCGCCTACTGTCCGGAGACCAACCGCGTGATGGAGTTCACGCGTGAGGAGATCCTGCTGGCCTGCGCCGAGTGCCCGCGCGAGGCGACCTTCGGCGAAGGTCGCGAGCGCAAGGTCATGCGCGGCCGGCGCCCCGACACCACCGACGACCGGCCCTGGGTGCACGTCGGCGGCGGCATCTACACCACCGACGAACAGGTCTTCGTCGACACCGTCGAGAAGATGGCGTCGTTTAGCATCGTCGACTCGGTCAGCGTGCCCTCGATCCTCCACTTGCGTGGCAAGGACGCCCGCGTGCGTTCGCCGCAAGAGGTCCTGTCCGCCTGCAAGACCGTGCGCCTGGCCCGTGAGGGCATCCGCCGCTCCGGCCGCGCCGGGCTGCCGATCATCAACGGCATCTCGGCCGCCTCGCAGCCGGCTTCGATGTTCGCGGCGAGCTACCCTGACTTCGGCCTGCGGCCCAGCGACGGCTTTCTGATCGACTTCCTGTCGGAGCTCGTGGTCGGCTACGAAGCCCTGCAGAAGGTGGCCTTCTACAACAGCCTCTCCGCCAACATCGGCTCGACCTCGACGCCCCTGTTTGGCGGTTATGCCGGCGGCGCTGAAGGCGTCGCGGTCGTCGCCACCTGCTACATGATCATGGGCAACCTGATCTTCCGCGGCAGCTATCACTACAACGCGCCGCTGCACAGCAAGCTGCACCTGTCCTCGACCCGGCCGCTGATCTGGGCGATCGCCATGTCCAACGCCGCGATCGGGCGCAACATGGGCTACCCGATGGTCAATCTGCCGTACCTCGGCGGCGGCTCGGGCACCAAGCAGTACCACTACGAGATGGCCTGCTACATGCTGGCCGTGGTCACCTCGGGCGGCAACGTCTTCTCGGGCCACCCGGCGATGGCCGTGCAGTCCGACTCGCTGGTGCCCGACGATCACAAGTTCCACGCCGAGATGGGGCTGGCCGCTGCCAAACTCACCCGCGCCGAGGCCGAGCCCCTGGCCCAGAAGCTCTATCCGCTGTTCGGCGACAAGCTCAAGGATCCCGACAAGGGGCTGACCTTCCAGGAGGTCTACGACGCCCGTACAAAGCGGATCGTCAACGACGACTACCTCAAGGTCATCGACGACGTGCGGACCGAGCTCGGGGAGCTCGGCCTCGAGGTGCCCGTCAGCTGATCCCGTGCGCTTCACACGCATCGCTCCGGCGCGGCGAGCCGCTAGGCTCGCCGCGCCGGTTCACGTTCGTGGTTCAAACGGCTACACTACGCGGTGAGAGCCGCGTCGCCTGGGCGCCGCGATGGGGTCGCGCGTCTTGCGTCTCGCGGGCGGGCGGCGCGCAGTCCGGAGGCGCCCGAAAGGAGGCAGTCTGAGGCAGGTGCAAACGGCAGGAGACTAGGTCTCCCGGTCGAGGGTCGCGTGAGAGATCGCCCGCTTGTGATGGAAAGGAGCGGTCGCCGAAGGGGCAAGGCAGCGTAAAGGCCGCCGAAACTCTCAGGCCAAAGGAACGCGACCGGACGGGTCCCTGAACGTGCTCGCGCCGAGCCGTCGGCAGTGAGCAACGCGTGGACAGGGTGAAGCCAGACGCTTCACTTCTGTCCTTTTTTCCGTTTTTTGGCGGGAGACTGAAGGATGGTTCGCGCGCCCGCCCGGGTAACCCGGAGCCCGTCGGACGGTTCAACAGACGCCACGCGGGTAAGGAGGACACGATGAAAGCCGTAGTGCCAACCAGGATCGCCACACGCATCGCCCACCTTGGCACCGAGACGGCGTTCGCGGTGTCGGCCGAGGCTGCCGCTTTTGCCGCCGCGGGCAATGAGGTGTATGCCTTTCATCTCGGCGACCTGAACATCCCGACGCCGGCCAACGTCGTCGAGGCGTCGTTCAAGGCGATCAGCGACGGCAAGACCGGTTACTGCCCGAACGCCGGCATCCCGCAGTTGCGGGCGGCACTGGCCGCCGACGTGAGCGCCTCGCACGGCGTGCCCTACGCCGCCGAGAACGTCGCCATCGAGCCGGGCGGCAAGCCCGTGATCGGCAAGTTCATCCTGGCACTCATGAACCCGGGTGACGAGGTGCTCTATCCCAACCCGGGTTACCCGATCTACGAGTCGCAGATCGAGTTTCACGGCGGCGTCGCCGTGCCGTATGGCTACCTCGAGGGCGACACCGGCTTTGCCATCGACCTCGAGGCCCTCGAGGCCGCCATCACGCCGCGCACCCGTCTTCTCGTGCTGAACGACCTGCAGAACCCAATGGGTGCGGAGTGCTCGCCCGCGGAGCTCGCGCGCCTGGCCGACCTGGCCGTCGAGCACGATCTCACTGTGCTCTGCGACGAGGCCTACTTCGACATCCGCTACGAGGGCAAGAGCGCCTCGCTGGCGGCGCTGCCCGGCATGGCCGAGCGCTGCCTGATCCTCTACACATTCTCCAAGAAGTTCGCCATGACCGGCTGGCGCCTGGGCGCCGCGATCGGGCCGCCCGACATCGTCGAGGTGATCACCAAGTTGAACGTCAACGACGAGTCGTGTCCCAACCACTTCATCCAGTACGGCGCCCTCGAAGGACTGACCGGCGACCAGAGCGGACCCCGGCACATCGTCGAGGTGCTGCGGGAGCGCCGCGACGCCGCCGTCGCGATCCTGAGCGAGACGCCCGGCGTGCGCTGCTTCACACCCGACGCCACCTTCTACCTGTTCGCCAACGTCAGCGGCGCGATGGCGGCCAAGGGTATCACCAGCGTCGAAGACTTTCGCCGCGCCGTGCTGCACGACACCGGCGTTTCGGTGTGCTCCCGCGTGCACTTCGGCCGGGTCCAGCCGGGCGAGCGCGAGTCCTATGTGCGCTTCGCCTACTCGGGCATCGACACGTCGCGCATCGTCGAGGGGCTCGAGCGCCTGAGAGCCTATCTCTCGGGCGACCGGGTCGAGGCGTAGCGTGCGACGGCGACCTCGGCGAGACCCGGACAGCGGGGGTGAGCGCGATGGCTGAGCTCGAACGCACCGCGCTCTACGACCGTCACCTGGCGGCCGGCGGGCGCATGGTCGACTTCGCCGGCTGGGAGATGCCCATCCAGTACGCCGGCGGCATCGTCGCCGAGCATCTCGCCACGCGCCGGCACGCCGGCCTGTTCGATGTCTCTCACATGGGCCGGTTTCTCGTTCGTGGCGCCGACGCGCTGCCCTTCCTGCAGCACGTCCTCACCAACAACGCCGCGGCGCTCGAGCTCTGCCAGGCGCAGTACACGATCATCGCCGACGAGGCGGGCGGGGCGCTCGACGACGCCTACCTGTACCGCTTCACGGGCGACGAGTACCTTCTGGTGGTCAACGCCGCGAACCGCCTGAAGGACTGGGACCATTGCCGCCGCGAGGCGGCTCGCTACGCCGCTGTCGAGCTTCACGACGCGACCCACGCGACCGCCATGATCGCTCTGCAGGGCCCGGACTCGCGCGCCATCCTGTCGCAGGTGGTCGAAGCCGGCCGCCTGCCCGAACCGCTGCGCAACGAGCTCTCGGTGCTCAGCGCGGCCGGCGTCCAGGTGCGCGTGGGGCGCACCGGCTACACCGGCGAGCCGCTCTGCTTCGAGCTCTTCGTCGCCGCCGACGCCGCAGCCGGGTTGTGGGACGCGCTGGTGGCCGGCGGGGCTGCGCCGGCCGGCCTGGGCGCGCGCGATACGCTGCGCCTCGAAGCCGGCCTGCCGCTCTACGGCTTTGAGCTGGGCACGGACGCGGACGGCATCGAGATCCCGATCTTCGCCATCCCGCTCGCCAAGCTGGCCGTGAGCTTCTCGCCCCTCAAGGGCGACTTCATCGGCCGCGCGGCCCTGGCCGCTCAGCACGACGCCTTCGCGCGCGTGGTGGCGCGCGACTACTCCCGCAGAGCCGACCTGCCGCGTCTGGTGCAGCCCCTCGCCGTGGCGGGCCGCGGCGTCGCCCGCAGCCGGGCGCCGGTCTTTGTGGGCGAGCGGCGCGTCGGCTCAGTGACGAGCGGCACCTCGGTGCCGTACTGGCTGGTTGCCGGCGAGGGCCTCGACTCCTTCCAGACCGAGGGCCACGCCCAGCGCTCGATCGCTCTCGCCTACCTCGACTGCGACGTGGTCGAAGGCGATGCCGTGACTCTCGACATCCGCGGCACGCGGGTGCCGGCCCTCGTCGTGCCCTTTCACCTGCGCAGCGATGCGCCGCCCCTGGCGCGGCCGATCGTCTACGATCACGAGCTGCCCACGGTCGAGCTGCCGCGCGGCGACGCGCTCGCCAAGGCGCGCCTGCTGCTGCGCGAGACCGTCGCCAACACGTCCTGGCGGCAGACCGCCTGCATCAACCTCATCCCGTCCGAGATGACGGCCTCGCCGCTCGTGCGCCTGGCCTCGGTCATGGACCCGTCGTTTCGCTACGCCGAACACCGTCAGTCCGAGGCCTTCTACGACGACGAGATCTTCTACTACCAGGGCACGGAGTTCATCGCCTCAGTCGAGCGCCGTCTCGCAGCGGAGCTCGCCGGGTATCTGGGCTGCGCCGAGACCGAGACCCGCCTGATCAGCGGTCAGATGGCCAACATGGCCGTGTTCAGCGCCCTCGTCGACTACGCCAACCGCGCCGATCCCAAGGCAGAGCCGCGGCGCATCCGCATGGTGATGAACAACCATATCGCCAAGGGCGGTCACCTGAGCGCTCAGCCGATGGGCGCGCTGCGCGACTTTGTGGCGCGCGACCCGCGCACCGACGCGCCGGCCGTCGTGAACTTCCCGATGCGCGACGACAATCCCTACCTCGTCGACGTGGCCGCGACCCGGGAGCTGATTGCTCGCTACCGGCCCGAGCTCATCATCTTCGGCCGCAGCATGGTGCTGCACCGCGAGCCGGTCGCCGAGATCAGACGATTCCTCACAGACGAGGGCATCGACGCCGTCGTCCTCTATGACATGGCCCACGTGCTCGGCCTCGTCGGGCCGCACTTCCAGGAGCCGTTCGCCGAAGGCGCCGACCTGGTGACCGGCTCGACCCACAAGACGTTCTTCGGCACGCAGCGCGGTGTGGTCGGCAGCCGGTTCGTCGAAAGCGACGAGCGCTACGATCTGTGGGAGGCGCTGCGCCGGCGGGCCTTTCCCGGTTCGGTCTCCAATCACCACCTGGGCACTCTCCTGGGGCTGCTGTTTGCCACCTACGAGATGCGCGCCTTCCGCGACTCCTACCAGCCCCAGGTCCTGGCCAACGCCAAGGCTTTCGCCCGGGCGCTCGCCGATTGCGGGCTCGACGTGCGGGGCGACCCGGCGATCGACTTTACCGAGACTCACCAGGTCATCGTCGGGGTGGGCTACGGCCGCGGCCACGAGATGGCGGCACGCCTCGAGGCCAGCAACGTGCTTTGCAACTACCAGGGGCTGCCCGACGAGGAGGCCTTTACGGCCGCCGGCGGCCTGCGCCTGGGCGTCGCCGAGATGACCCGCTTCGGCATGCGCGAGGTCGACTTCGGTGAGCTCGCCGCCCTCATGGCCGACGTCATCTTGCGCGACGCCGTCGTGACCGCCCAGGTGAGCGACCTGCGCAAGCGCTTCGGCGAGCTGCGGTTCTGCTTTGGCGTCGAGCAGCTCGGCGGCGAGCTCGACAAGCTGGCCGCGTTTCTGCGGTGAGACCACAGGCGTAACGACGACTGGTCCGGCGGTGCAGTTGCACCGCCGGCCGAGCGAAAGGAGCCCCGTGATGGCACGCGCGTTCGGACCGAGGCGAGCGATCTGGGTCGACGCCGCCCGGGTGGCGACGCCGGGCGAGGAGCCGCTCGCGCCCGACGAGCTCGCCGCCTTCGAGACCCTCGACCTGCTCTACCGCGCGCTGTGCGCCCTGCTCTACAACTACGTGCCGACCTCCGGGCATCCGGGCGGTTCGATCTCGTCGGGGCGCTTCGTGGCCGCCGTGCTGTTCGACTCACTCGACTACGACCTGGGCGACCCCGAGCGCCAGGATGCCGACATCCTCTCGTATGCCGCCGGCCACAAGGCCATGGGCCTCTATGCGATGTGGGCCCTGCGCGACGAGATCGCCCGTCTGGCCGCCCCCGAGCTGCTGCCCGGCGCGCGCCAGCAGCGCCTGCGCCTCGAGGACCTGCTCGGCTTTCGCCGCAATCCGACCACCGCCACGCCGCTATTCAGGGCCCTGCACGCGCGGGCCCTGGACGGTCACCCCACGCCGGCGACACCCTTCGTAGCCCTGGCGACCGGCGCCTCCGGAGTCGGCCTGGCGAGCTCCATCGGCCTCGCCATCGCCGCCCGCGACCGCTACGGCAAGAACTGCCCGCGGGTCCACATCTCCGAAGGCGAGGGTGGGCTTACCCCGGGGCGCGTGAGCGAGGCTCTGGCGGCCGCCGGCACAGCCTGCCTGGCCAACGTCGTGGCGCACCTCGACTACAACCAGGCCTCGATCGACAGCGAACATGTCTGCCGCGAGGGACGGCGGCCCGGCGACTACGTGCAGTGGGACCCCGGCGAGCTCTTCTACCTGCACGACTGGAACGTCGTGCGGGTCGCCAAGGGCCACGACCTGCAGCAGGTGGTGGCCGCTCAGCGCTACGCCCTTGCCATCGACAACGGCCAGCCCACCGCCGTGATCTATCGCACGCGCAAAGGCTGGCGTTACGGGGTCGAGGGCCGCGCCTCGCACGGCGCCGGACACAAGCTCTGCTCCGCGGGCTTCTATGAGGCCCTGGCGGAGCTGACCGGCGGCGCCGAGGACGGGCTGCCGAGCTGCGCCCCCGACGACCCGCGCTGCGCGGGGCCTGACGGCGACGCGGTCCGCGAAGAGTGCTTCTGGGCGGCGCTGCAGATCGTGCGCCGCCGTCTCGAGGACGACCTGCCGACGGCCCGGGTGCTGGCCGCCAGGCTGGCGGCTGCCCGTGAACGGCTCGCGCGGCANNCTCGATCCCCGACGAGCTGCGCCTCGAACCCGGCGCCACGACGACGCTGCGCGACGCCCTGGGCCGCTCGTTGCGGATGCTGAACGTGGCGTCTGGCGGAGCGCTGCTCACGGCCTCGGCCGACCTTCTGGGCTCGACCAGCGTGAGCATGGTCGCGGCGGACTTCGCGCCCGGCTACTGGAACGCAGCGACCAACCCGGACGCGCGCCTGCTTTCGATCGGCGGCATCTGCGAAGACGCCATCGCCGGCGTGCTCTCGGGGATCTCGTCGTACGGCCACGCCCTCGGCGTGGGCTCGTCGTACGGCGCCTTCATGGCGCCGCTGGGACACATCGCCGCCCGCCTGCACGCCATCGGCGCCCAGGCGCGCCACGCGGCCTCGGGTACGCCCTACCGGCCGCTGATCCTGATCTGCGGGCACGCCGGCCTGAAGACCGGCGAGGACGGGCCGACCCACGCCGACCCGCAGGCGCTGCAGCTTCTGCAGGAGAACTTTCCGCGCGGCACGGCGGTCACCCTCACGCCCTGGGAGCCGCAGGAGATCTGGCCGCTTCTGGCGACCGCCCTCGTACGACGGCCGGCGCTGATCGCGCCGTTTGTGACTCGGCCGGAAGAGACGGTGCTCGACCGCGTCGCACTGGGTCTGGCCGGCCCAGAGGAGGCCGTCACCGGCCTCTACTGCCTACGGCGCCCGCGCGGCGCCGGCGACGTGACGATCGTGCTGCAGGAGAGCGCGGTGACTTACGCCTTCGTGAGCGAGGCGCTGCCCCTGCTCGAGCGCGACGGCATCGACTGCCGGGTCTATTACGTGGCCAGCGCCGAGCTATACGACTCACTGCCGCGCGAACGGCAGCGCGCGCTGTTTCCCGAAGAGCACGCGCTGGCGGCCATCGGCATCACCGGGTTCACGCTGCCGACGCTGTATCGCTGGGTGCGCTCCGACGCGGGGCGTGAGGCGACGCTGCACCCCTATCGCCACGGTCACTATCTGGGCAGCGGTCAGGGCGAGGTGGTGCTGGCCGAGGCGGGTCTCGACGGCGCGAGTCAGTTCGCCGCCATCAGGAAGTTTCTGGACGGCGCCGCGCGCGGCGGCCGGCGGAGCGGCGCCGCCGGTTAGGGAGTGGGCGGGGCGCCGGCACGGCGGCACGGCGCCGGGGCTCTGGTAGACTGGCGCGCATGAGTCACATCCCCGCCTTCGCCGTGGTGGGCGTTCCCAATGCCGGGAAGTCCACCCTCGTCAACCGCCTCACCGGCACACGCGCGACCGTCGTGCACGAGACTCCGGGGGTCACGCGCGACCGCAAGGCGATCGAGACGGAGTGGGCCGGCTGCATCTTCAAGCTGATCGACACCGGCGGCTTCGACACCTCCGACGATTCGATCCTCGGCGGCGACATTCGCAGCCAGATCAAGGCGGCGCTGGGCGAGGCCGACGCCGCCGTGTTCGTGGTCGACGGGCGCGCCGGACCGCTCTCCGGCGATCACGAGATCGCCGACGTCCTGCGGCGCGTCAAGATCCCCACCCTGCTTGTGGCCAACAAGATCGACGACCCCCGGCACGAGACCGAGCTCGTAGTGTTCCACGAGCTCGGTCTGGGTGCACCCCTGCCGGTCTCGGCGCTGCACGGCACCGGCAGCGGCGACCTGCTCGACGAGATCGTCGCCCTGGCGGGTCGCCTGGCCGGCGAACGGGGCGCCGGCGGCGACGCGGGGCAAGACGATGAGCGGCCGGCCGAGATCCCCGTCGCGATCGTCGGCCGCCCCAACGCCGGCAAGTCGTCGCTGCTGAACGCCCTGGCCGGGGAGGAGCGGGTCATCGTAGGTGAGGCGGCCGGCACCACGCGTGACGCGATCGACACCACGGTGAGCTGGCGCGGCCACGAGTTCAGGTTCGTCGACACCGCCGGCATGCGCAAGGCCGCCAGGGTTTCGGGAGTCGAGTACTACGCCTATCTGCGCAGCCTCGCCAGCCTCGACCGCGCCCAGGTCGCGGTCATCGTCGTCGACGCCACCATCGGCATGGGCGAGCTCGACGTGCAGATCGTGGCCGAGGCCACACGTCGCGAGTGCGCCACGCTGCTGGCTGTCAACAAGTCCGACCTGGCGGCGCCCGACCTCACCGAGATCGCCGGGATCACCGCTCGCAAGCTGCGACAGCGCCCTCAGGCGCTCGCGGTGTCGGCTCGCACCGGGCGCGGGCTCGAGCATGTGCTACAGCTCGTGACCGATCTGCGGAGTCGCTATACTGCCCACGTTCCGACGGGGGCCCTCAACCGGGCGCTCTCCGCGATCACCGAGCAGCGCGCCATGCCGGGCAAGGGACGCAGGAAGCTGAAGCTCTACTACATCTCCCAGTTCCAGACGGCGCCGCCGCGCTTCGCGATCGCCGTCAACGACCGTGACCTGGTCACCCGCGAGTTCGGCTATTTCGTCGAGAACCGGCTGCGCGAGGCGCTGTCGTTCCAGGGCGTGCCGCTCATCATCGACTTCAAGGAGCGCTAGGCGGTGGCCTTGCACGTGGCCGCGGGCGTCGTTCTCGTACTGGTCGCCTATGTCGCGGGCGCCATCCCGTTCGCCATCGTGATCGGCAAATGGTTCTGGCACGTCGATGTGCGCGACCACGGCTCCGGCAACGTCGGCACGACCAACGTCTTCCGCGTCCTGGGCAGCCGGGCGGGCACGCTCGTGCTGCTCGGCGACATGGCGAAGGGGTTCATCCCGGTCTACATCGCCGCCCACTACTTTCCGACCTGGTTCGCGCTGATCGTCGCCCTGGCGGCCCTGCTGGGCCACATGTACTCGGTGTTCCTGCGCGGCGGCGGCGGCAAGGGGGTCGCCACGGGGGCAGGCATCGTCCTGGCGCTGGTGCCCTGGATCTTCATCATCGCCCTCTGCGTGTTTCTCGTCCTGCTGCTCACGACGCGCATGGTGAGCGTGGCTTCGATGGCGGCGGCGCTCACCTTCGCGATCTGCACGATCGCCTTTCACAAGCCGATCTGGTACGAGATCCTCGCCGTCCTGGCCGCCCTGGTCGTCATCTACGCACACCGCTCCAACATGCGACGCATCGCCCTGCGCTGCGAGAACAAGGTGACGTTCCCCTGGGACCACGACCGCGGTGCGCCGGGCTCGGGTCAGGCCGGAGCCGGCGGGGCCCGGTCGCGGTAGCGGCGTGCGCGCCACCGTCGTCGGCTCGGGGAGCTGGGGCACCACCTTCGCCCGCCTGCTGTGGCGCAACGGTCACCAGGTCCAGGTCCTGACGCTGACGGCCGCCGAAGCCACCCGGTTCAACGCCGCTCACCTCAACGCGCACTTTCTGCCGGGTGTCGAGATCCCCCCTGAGATCCGATTCGTGGCCTTGAGCGAGGCGTCGCTCGAAGGTTGCGCCCTCGTCGTCTATGCCGTGCCCACCCAGGCGGTGCGCGAGGCCTCCGGCTGGGTGGCGCCGCGGCGGCCGGCGGAGGCCTTGCAGCTGTCGCTGGCCAAGGGTCTCGAGCTGCAAACGCTGCTGCGTCCGACGGAGATCATCGCCCAGGAGACGGGCGCTGCCGTGGCCGCTCTGTCGGGCCCGAATCATGCCGAGGAGATCTCGCGCGACATGCCGGCGGCCACCGTGATCGCCGCGCGCGACGGCGGCCTGGCGCGCCGTCTGCAGAAGATCGTCACCGGCGATACACTGCGTGTCTATACCAATGCCGACGTCGTCGGCGTCGAGTTCTGCGGCGCCGCCAAGAACCCCGTCGCCATGGCGGTGGGCATTGCCGACGGCCTCGGCTTTGGCGACAACACGCGCGCCGCGCTCATGACGCGCAGCCTGGCCGAGGTGGCCCGCCTCGGCATGCGCCTCGGCGCCGACTTCGCCACCTTCGCCGGCCTGGCCGGCATCGGCGACCTCATCGCCACCTGCACGTCGGTCCACAGCCGCAACCGGCGGGCGGGCGAGCTGATCGGCCGCGGCCAGGACGCCCGCCGGGTACAGGAGATCATCGGCCAGGTCGTCGAGGGCATTCCCACGGCCTACGCGCTGCACGATCTGAGCGGCCGTCTCGGTGTCGAGATGCCGGTCACCGAAGCGGTCTACGACGTGCTCGAGCGCGGGGTCTCGCCGGTCGACTGCGTGCGCAATCTGATGGGCCGCGAGGTCACCGCCGAAGCGGGACAGGACATCATGAGCCTGGTCACTCAGATCCGCCAGTCGGCGACCAAGACGGCCAAGCGCCACGCCCGCAGACTGCTGCCCTGAAGCCCCCGGGGGCGGCGGCCGGTGGCCGCCGCGCGCAACCTCGTGCGGAGGGCATGCGCGGCGGCCGGATGCGGGGCGTTGTCGGCGTCCCGGTCGTTCTGGTACACTCGCCGGCAGGTCGTTTGTGACCCATCAAGAGAGGGACCGCCGGGGCGCTTGCGCACGGGTGGTCCTGGCTGAGGGACTGGCCCTACGAAGCCCGGCAACCGGTCGCACGGCACGGTGCCAACTCCAGCAGGCGAAGAGCCTGACAGATGGGTCGACCGAGCACAGGCGGTAGGAATCACATCGCGACGTTCGCGCATGCCGTGACAAAGGCGCGGGCCAGGAGGACCAGTGGACAAGCACGAGCACCTGTTCAGTTCGGAGTCGGTGACCGAGGGTCACCCCGACAAGATCGCCGACCAGATCTCCGACGCCATTCTCGACGCGGCGTTGACCGACGACCCCTACAGCCGGGTCGCCTGCGAGACTCTCACCACTACGGGACTCGTACTGGTTGCCGGTGAGATCAGCACGCAGACCTACATCGACATCCCGCGAGTCGTGCGCGAGGTCGTCAAGGACGTCGGCTATTCGCACTCGTCGTTCGGCTTCGACTACGAGACCTGCTCGGTCATCACGACCATCCACGAGCAGTCGCCCGACATCGCCCAGGGCGTGGGCAGAGCCTACGAGGTGCGCACCGACGTCAACGACGACGACGCGCTCGACAGCCAGGGCGCCGGCGATCAGGGCATGATGTTCGGCTACGCCTGCAGCGAGACGCCCGAGCTGATGCCGCTGCCGATCATGCTGGCCCATCGCCTCACGCGTCGCCTCGCCGAGGTGCGCAAGGCCGACGTGCTGCCCTACCTGCGTCCCGACGGCAAGTCTCAGGTCACGGTGCGCTACGAGGGCCGCCGGCCGGTCGAGATCACGCGCGTCGTGCTCGCCACCCAGCACGCCCCCGAGGCCGACGTCGACACGCTCATCAAGCCCGACCTGATCGAGCACGTGGTCGAGCCCATCCTGCCCAAGGAGCTCTACGACGGCGGCGCGCTCGCCGACCTCTGCCTGGTCAATCCCACGGGCCGTTTCGTCCTGGGCGGGCCGATGGGCGACACCGGGCTCACCGGCCGCAAGCTGGTCGTCGACACCTACGGCGGCGCCGCCCGTCACGGCGGCGGCGCGTTCTCGGGCAAGGACCCGAGCAAGGTGGACCGCAGCGCGGCGTACATGGGCCGGTATGTGGCCAAGAACGTGGTGGCGGCGGGGCTGGCCGAGCGTTGCACGATCCAGATTTCCTATGCCATCGGGGTTTCGCACCCTTTGTCGGTTTATGTGGATTTGCATAAGACCGGACGGGATGTGAACGAGGCGAAATTGGAAAAGACGTTGCGGGATCTGGTCGATCTGCGGCCACGCGGGATTCGCGAGCATCTGCATCTGAACCGACCGATCTATGTGCCAACTTCGGCTTATGGGCATTTTGGGCGCGTGCATGATGAGGCTAAGGGGACGTTCACCTGGGAACGCACCGATCTGGTGCCGGCGTTGAAGGCCGCCTTTGGGCGTTAAGCCGCAGCCCGACCGGCTTTATGGGCGGGCGCGTGGGCATAGTCTGCGGCCTCGGCAGGTAAGGTTGATGGAGCGGACGCTGCCTCGGCTGTCGCCGGGCGAGGCAGCTCCGTTTTTCAGCGCCGGGATTACCGAATTATGGCTGGAAGTAGGGTTCGGCGGCGGAGAACATTCCTGGGCGCAGATCAGCGCGAACCCGCACGCCGGGCTGATTGCGTGCGAGGTGTTCGAGAACGGAATTTGCTCGCTGCTGGGTCGTTTGGTGGCCGAGGGCGAGGAAGCCACGGGCGCCTTGCCGGCGAATTTGCTGGTTTGGGATGATGACGCGCGGATTTTGCTGCGGCGGTTGCCGGATGGCGCGCTGGATAAGTTGTTTTTGAATTTTCCCGATCCTTGGCCGAAGGCACGGCACGCCAAGCGTCGGTTTGTGCATCCGGATTTGTTGCCGGAATTAGCACGGGTGTTAAAGCCTGGGGCGGAGTGGCGGATTGCGTCGGATGATCCAACTTATCAGGATTGGGTGGCCGGCGTGCTGGCGGCGCAGGAATATTTTGAGGTGACGCCACCTGTGCGGGTGCGCCCCGAAGGATGGCCAGCGACGCGATATGAGGCGAAGGCGCTGAAGGCGGGGCGGACGCCACTTTACTGGAGTGCGGTGCGCCGATAGGGTTCGCCCAATTGAGGGTAGGATTGCATCGATGGTGTCGGAAGCAGTTTTTTCAGTCGCGGTAACGTTGTTGACAGCTGGTGCCGCGTTTTTTTGGAATGCGCACTGAAAAGGAAAAATCAATGCTTCTTCTGAGAAGCGCGGCTTATGTGGATTGTGCAAACTCCTTGGCTGATCTTTCCATAGCTGAGCAATTTAATGACAACAATTTGAAAAAAACCGCGCGCGGTCGTTTCATAGACGCAAAAGCGCGGATTGCTATTTATGGGGATTGGGAGGTTGCGCATGCTCTGGCGGAGTTCATGGGTAAATATGGGGGCTTCAATTCGGCAGAAGCTCGTGGGTCGTTTGTTCATGTGAACATGCCAGGGCCCGTTGACGTTCACTATCGCTTTGTCCGTATTGAGTGCCGCGGCCAGGAAAATCGTGTGCTTCATTATGATTTTCACCTGGAAAATCTGAAATTGAACATGAAATATCTTACCCACGATCGGGGCGAAACTGATGAGATGGCCGCAGAATGGCGAGATGGCCACCCGCTCTACTCCACGGGGACATAAATCATGAGCAAAACCGCAAGTTGGAATGGCGTCTCGGGAATCTGGCGCATTGCGGCGAACTGGACGCCGGGGGTTGTGCCGGATAGCACCACCGCCGTCACCATCGACGCCGCTGGAGCCTATTGGGTTGCGATCAATA
>PLTW01000082.1 GCA_003164655.1 Actinomycetota bacterium | reverse complement strand
CTAGTCGCGCGTACGGCGCACGTAGAGACGTCCGGCCAGCGGCACGGCCACGGCCAGCAGGGCCAGCGACCAGATCACCGCGGCGGCCACGGGGTGCTGCATGGGCCAGGCCTGAATGGTGCCCGACGGGTTGGGATTGCCGAACAGCACGCGGCAGGCCGAGGCCACGGCGCTCACCGGGTTCCAGTTGGCGATCGTCGCCAGCCACGAGGGCATGCCCTGCGTGGGCACGAAGACGTTCGACACGAAAGCCAGCGGGAAGATGACGATGAAGACGATACCCTGCGCCGACTCCGCTCCCGAGACCGCCATGCCCAGGCAGGCGTTCATCCAGCTCAGCGCAAAGCTGAACAGCAGGGCCACGCCAAAGCCGGCGAGCACCTCGGCCAGGCCGGTCGTGGGGCGCCAGCCGACGGCCAGGCCGGTGGCCGCCACGATCGTGCTGCACAGCGCCGCCGCCAGCAGGTCCGAGATCGTGCGTCCCACCAGGATCGAGGTGGGCGACATGGGCAGCGTGCGCAGACGATTGATGACCCCCGTGGCCAGGTCGGTGCTCAGGCCTATGGCGGTGCCCACCGATGAGGTCGTCAGGTTCATGACCAGGAGGCCGGCGAGCGCGAAAGCCTTGTAGCTGCCACCGCCGGCCAGCACCATGGCCGAGCCGAAGACGTAGATGAACAGCAGCGTGAACAGCACCGGCTGGATGGTGACGTCGGAGAGCTGCATGGGCTCGCGGCTGATGTGGATCAGGTTGCGCCGGGTCATGACCCAGACGTCGCCCCACCAGGAGCGCAGCCGCTCAAAGAGCCCCGGCGCGTAGACCTCGGCGGGCAGTACGGTCGTGGCGCTCATGCCAGGACTCCTTCCACGATGGCGCTGCTCTCGGCGGCCGTGTCGGCCCCGGTCAGCGTGGCGAACACGTCGTCGAGCGATGGCTGATGGATGGCGATGTCGTCGACCAGCGCACCGGCCGCGTCGAGCGCGCGCAGCACCGCCGTGGCCAGGCCCGACTCGCTGCGCACGACGGCGCGCAGTCGGCGACCGTCGTCTGAGACGGTCACGACGCCCAGGGCGAAGCCGGCGACCGTCGCCGCCGCGCCGGCGTGGGGGGCGCTCAGGGTGACCTCGAGAAGCTGCGAGCCGGTGGCCGACTTGAGCTCGCGCGGCGTGCCCTGCGCGATCACGCGGCCGTGGTCGATCACGGCGATGCTGTCGGCCAGGGCGTCGGCCTCGTCTAAGTACTGCGTGGTGAGCCAGAGCGTGACGCCCTCGGAGACCAGGCCGCGGATCACGCCCCACATGCGCTGCCGGCCGGTGGGGTCGAGGCCGGTGGTGGGCTCGTCCAAAAAGAGGACCGGAGGCCGCATGACCAGGCTGGCGGCCAGGTCGAGGCGGCGGCGCATCCCACCCGAGTAGCCCTTGACCACGCGGTCGGCGGCGTCGTCCAACTCGAACAGGCCGAGCAGCTCGGCGGCCCGGCTGCGCGCCTGCGAACGCGGCAGGCGGCTGAGCTGACCGACCATGACCAGGTTCTGGCGGCCCGTGAGCGCCTCGTCCAAGGTGGCGTCCTGGCCGGTCACGCCGATCTTGCGGCGCACCGCCGGCGCGTCGGTGACAACGTCGTGGCCGGCCACCCAGGCGCGGCCGCTGTCGGGCGCGGTCAGGGTGGTGAGAATGCGCACGCCCGTGGTCTTGCCGGCGCCGTTGGGGCCTAAGACCCCGAGGATCGACCCGGCGGGGACCTCGAGGTCGACCTTGTCGAGCGCCTGCGTGTCGCCGTAGCGCTTCGACAGCGCCGCGGCCTCGATCATCATCTGCTGGTTCATCGCTCCCCTACCGGTCGGTCAGTAGAATTGACTAACCGTACGGTAAGTGAGATTCTACCTGTTGTCAAGTAGGGTGGGCAAGATGAACGACACTCGCGATCGGATCCTCCAGGTCGCTCTCGACCTGTTCATAGAGCAGGGCTTCGACAAGACGTCGCTGCGCGAGATCGCCGAACGCGTGGGCGTCACCAAGGCCGCGCTGTACTACCACTTCGCCAGCAAAGAAGCGATCTTCCGCACGCTCATGCAGCCGGCGTTCGAGCTGCAGCAGCAGGCCATGTCGCTGGTCACGGAACACCCGACCCTCGAAGAGTGGAGCGCGGGCCTGGCCAGACTCGTCGAGTCGGTGATCCCTCAGCGCCGCCTGTTCGAGCTGTTCGAGAACAACCAGAGCGTAGTGCGCGCCGTGGGCGACCGCATGATGGCAGAGTCCGACATCGCCGACGTCCACGAGCTCATGCACGGCCGCCTGGACGCGGTGCTCGGCGACGAAACGACGCCGCTTGCCGACCGCGTGCGCATGGCCGGCGCCGTCGGTCTGGTGATGGGAGTCCTGGGCTTTGCGGCCGGCAGGGCGTTTCTGAACGTGCCGGCCGATGAACTGCGACCCATTGTGATCGACGCCATCAACGACGTGTTGCGGGTAGACTGAGGGCAGTTCGACAACCTGCCCCGCGCCCGGGCGACCGGGCCCATGTTCGGGCCACCCGGACCGTGCGCGAGTAACTTCACGAGGAGGCTGAAAGGCACCATGGCGGTCTTGCTTGACTCAGCATCTGTCGCCGACGCCGCGGCCGCGGCCGAGCTCGGCTTCGTCTCGGGCATCACGACGAACCCCACCCTCATGGCGCGCGCGACGACGCAGCCTCTGCCCCACCTCGAGAGCCTGCTCACCGTCTTTCCCCACGGTCCGTTGTGCTACCAGCCCACCAGCAGCTCCGTCTCGGAGACGACCGACGAGGCCCGCGCCGCCTGGTCTCTCGCGCCGGAGCGCGTGGTGATCAAGCTGCCGGCCACGCTCGACGCCGTCCGCGTGGCGACCATTCTGGCCGGCGACGGAGTGCGCTGCGCCCTGACCGCGGTGTACTCGCCCGCCCAGGCGCTGCTCGCCCACGAGGTCGGCTGCGTCTGGGTGATCCCCTACGTCGACAGGGCGGCCAGACTGTCGGTCGGCGGCCTGGTGGTCGTCGACGCGCTGGCGGCCATCCTCGCGGCCCTGCAGAGCAGCACGCGCATTCTGGCCGCGAGCCTCAAGAGCGGCCCCCAGGTGGTCGACTCGATCCTCCACGGCGCCCACGACATCACGGCGCCGCTCGACGTCCTGCGCGGCCTCGCGGCGCACCCGCTGACCGAGTCCGCCGTGCGGGAATTCGCCCAGGCGGGGTCACAGGAGGCTCAGGCATGACGGCCAAGGCCAAAGAGGTCGCGCGCGGCGTCTACCAGGTGGGCCTGAGAGGTGTGAATGTGTTTCTGATCGACGCCGGCGACGGTCTCGTGCTCGTCGACGCCGGCCTGAAGGGCAGCCCGGCGCATATCACCGAGGCCATCTACTCGCTGGGCAGGCTGCCGCAGGACGTGATCGCCATCGTCGTCACCCACACACACCGCGACCACGTGGGCGGCCTGGCCGAGATGAAGCGCCGCACCGGCGCCGAAGTGTGGATGCACCCGGCCGACGCCGCCCTCGTCAGGGACGGCCTCTACGGGCGACCCTTCGGCCCCGGGCGCGATCGCGCCAGCCGCGCCATCACGCGGGCCATGAACCTGCTGCCGGCGTCGCGGGGCGAGCCGGTCGCCGTGGCCCATGAGGTGAGCGACGGCGAGGTGCTGCCCTTCGACGGCCTGCGCGCCGTACACACGCCGGGTCACACCGCCGGCCACCTGGCCTTGTTGCTGCCGCGCGAGGGCGGCGTACTGTTCGTGGGCGACGCCGCCTCGAACATGCTGCGCACGGGCCTGAGCCCCTTGAACGAAGACGTAGCCGGAGCCTGGCGCAGCCTGCGGTCGCTGGCGGCCCTCCAGTTCGAGGTCGCCTGTTTCGCCCATGGTCGGGCGCTGCGCGGCAAGGCCAGCGAGGCCTTCCGCGAGCTCGTGCGGCGCTTCGAGACGGCGGCGGCGCAGACTCCGGGGCCCGGCGCCGCCTGAGCAAGGGCGCCGGCGGTGACCAACGACATCCGCTACATCGCTGTCTCCGACGTCCATCTCGGCGCCGACAACAGCATCCTCACCGCTACCATCGAGGACACGGGGCGCGTCGACACGAGCCGACCCAGCCCCGTCATGGTGCTCCTGGTCGACTGCCTGCGCGCCCTGGTGGCCGGCAACGCCGGCGACACCCGACCGACCCTGATCGCTCACGGCGACCTCGTCGACCTCGCCCTGTCCGAACCCGCTCGGGCCGTCGCCGTCTTCGGCCAGTTCGTCATGGCGCTGCTGTCGGCCGATCGCCCGCTGATCGACGACGAGATCGTCCTGCTGCCCGGCAACCACGACCACCTGATCTGGGAGTACACGCGCGAGCGCTGGCTCGAAGACAATCTCTTCGATCTCATGCACGGTGAGGTTCCCGAGGGCTTCACCACGTCGCGACGCATCAGCCCGCTGCGCCTCGAGGCCGAGCCGCGTTTCGAGTCCGCCCTGCTGTCGGGGATGATGCGCCGCTGGGCGCACCTGGCCGACATGCGCATGCGCGTGCTCTACCCCGACCTCCTGCTGAGCTCGCCCGACGGCGCCCGGGCGGTGCTGGTCACGCACGGCCAGTACGTCGAGTCGGCCAGCAAAGTGATGTCGGGGTTCCTGCGCATGCTCGCGCCGCAGATCCCCGAACCGGCCGACGTGGCGACCATGGAAGAAGAGAACTGGCCATGGCTCGACTTCTTCTTTTCGTCGATGACGCGCTCGGGCGCGCCCGGCGCGCTCGCGGCGGGCATCTACGACGTCTCTCAGGACCCGCACGATCTCGACGTCCTGGTCGACGTCGTGGCCCATAACGTCACGGCCCGCAGCGGCCGCCTGGTCGGTGCCGCCGAGCGCTGGGGCATCCGCCGCGGGGTCGGGGCGATCGTCGAGCACATCGCGACGGCGCGTGAGCGCGGTATCACGACCCAGCTGCTGACCGCCGACACGCGGACCGGACTGTCCACCTACCTCGGCTCGCTGCGCTCGCGCCTTGCCCAGGACGGGGCTCCGCTGCCGGCCGATACCAGCCTGATCATCGGGCACACCCACAAGCCGTTCCGCGAGTGGTGGCCCGACGACCACTGGCCGGGCGGCGGTGTGCGCGTCTTCAACACGGGAGGCTGGGTGGTCGACCACACCGTGCCCCAGCCTTTGATGGGCGGCGCGGTCGCCCTGATCAACGAGGAGCTCGATGTGGCCCTCGTGCGCCTGTACCAGCAGATCACCGAACCCGACGACTGGCGCATAACGGTCGACACGGTCGCGCCCGGGCCCGGCGGCGAGGCATTCGCCGAGCACATCCGCTCGCTCATTCGCCCCAGCGAGGCCCCGTGGAGCTCGTTTTCGACGACGGCGGCCGGCGTTGTGCGGGACCGCCGCGAGCACATGTCGGCGATCCTCGAGGGCAAGCTCAGCAAGCTGCGCGTCTAAGGAGCGTTCAGGCAGCTCGAGCCGCGGGCTTGCGCAGGTCGCGGGCGGTGCGCGGGCGGCGCCGGCGTCGCGCCGGCCGCTCGCCGGTCAGCGCGCCAGCAGCTTGACCCCGGCAGGGTCGACGCGCACACCGACGCGGGTGTCGGGCGGCATGGTCAGCGCCCGGAGGCTGGGCACGTCGGCCACCAGATCGCCGACGTCCGACGACAGGTTCATGCGCGTGACCGAGCCCAGGAACGTGTGCATGAGCACCTTGCCCTCGAAGGCGCCGTCGGGTACTGCGGCGCCGTCGACAAGCTCCTCGAGCTGCACGGATTCGGGCCGGATGAGGACAAGCACCCTGCCGCCCGCGGTGCAGCCGTGACCCTCGTGCACGCCGATCGGCCGCTCGGACGAGCCGATCGTCACCATGTCGGCTGCCTGCACCCGGCCGTCGAAGCCGTTCATGAGGCCCACGAAGTTGGCGACGAACTCGGTGTGCGGGCTGCGGTAGATTTCGGCCGGCGCGCCGACCTGCTCGAGGTTGCCGTCTGACATGACGGCGATCCGGTCGGAGATCGACAACGCCTCTTCCTGGTCGTGGGTGACGTAGAGCGTGGTGATGCCCAGCCGCTGCTGGACGTGCCTGATCTGCTGGCGCAGGTCGACGCGCACCTTGGCGTCGAGCGCCGACAGCGGCTCGTCGAGCAGCAGGATGGCGGGCTCGATAGCCAGCGCGCGGGCCAGCGCCACGCGCTGCTGCTGACCGCCCGAGAGCTCGTGCGGGTAGTTGTCGACGCGCGCCGCCAGGCCGACGAGCTCGAGCAGCTCCGCGGCACGGGCGCGGCACTTGTCGCGCGCGACCTTGCGCATGCGCAGCCCGAACTCGACGTTCTGGCGGGCCGTCATGTTGGGGAACAGGCTGTAGGCCTGGAACACCATGCCCATGTTGCGCTTGCTGGCCGGCACCGGAATGACGTCGCTGCCGTCGACCAGCAGCTCGCCACGGGTCGGCTGTTCGAACCCGGCGACGATACGCAGCGCCGTGGTCTTGCCACAGCCGCTGGGCCCGAGCAACGAGACCAGCTCGCCGGACTCGACCTCGAGCGAGAGTTCGGCCAGCGCCGTCACCTCGCCGAACTCCTTGTGGATGCCATGTAGATCAAGCCTGGCCATCGCGCTCGCTCCTCACCGGCTGACCGCCGTCACGCCTGGACTGCTCCCCCGGCCACGGCGCCGGGACAGCAGGAACAGCCCCATCATCGCTCCCCAGGTGAGGGTGAAGCTGATGATGGCCAGAGCGGCGGCCGGTTGTGCCTCTGTATTACCAATATAGTACATGTAGACCGCGAAGGTGTTGAACAGCAACAGGCTGGAGATCGTGTACTCGCCCATGACGATCGCCAGCGTCAGAAACGCGCCGGAGAGCATGGCCGTGCGAATGTTGGGCAGGATCACGAACAGCAGGGTCTTCCAGCCCGGCGCGCCGACGCTCTGCGCCGCCTCGGTCAGCGTCTTGACGTTGATGGCGCGCATGCCGGCGTCGAGCGAGCGGTAGGTGAACGGCAGGGCCAGGATAACGTAGATGAAGGCCAGGATCTGCGAGTTGCTCAGCATCCAGGGCAGCACGTTGAAGACACCCGACAGACCCACCACGAGCGCGACCGGCGGCACCACGAACGGCAGGATCGAGACCACGTCCATGAGCGGTCGCAGCTGGGGCAGACGCAGGTGCACCCAGTAGACGGTCGGCACCATCAGGACGAGACCGATGATGACGGTCTCGACCGCCAGGCGCAGCGAGAAGAGGAAGCTCGTGCGGAACATGGGGTCGGCAAAGGTCTGCCCGTACCACTTGAAACCGTAGCTGTGCTGGCCGGTCTCGAGGCTGAACTGCAGGGTCGAATAGAGCGGTATCAGAAAGTAAAGGGCGGCCATGATCAGCCAGAAGATCGTCCAGAACGACGGCCGGCGGTGTTCGCGCGGCGCGCGCCGGGCCTTCTTTTCGGCCGGTGCCGCTACCGAAGCCATCTTGCCGCCCTGCGTTGCAACAGCGCGTAGGCGAGGACGGTCACGCCGACGATGCAGATCATGCCGAACGCCAGCGAGTCGCCGAGCCGCGGGTTGGTGATCACGACGTCGCCAGACAGCACCTGGCCGATCTGGATCGGCACGAGGTTGATGCCGCCGCCGGACAGCGCGTAGGGCGTGGCGTAGGCGCTGAAGGCGTTGCCGAAGAGCAGGACCATGGCGCCCGCCAGGCTGGGAAGCAGCACCGGCAAGCCGATGCGCCACCAGTACTGCGACTGGGTCGCGCCGAGGTTCTCGGCGGCTTCGCGCCACTCGACGCGCAGTCCCTCGAGCGAGGGCGCGATGACCAGGATCATCAGCGGCAGCTGGAAGTAGATGTAGGTGAGCGACAATCCGGCGAGGCTGAAGATCGTGAAGCCGTGCGAATAGATGTGCAGACCGACGTCGGCGAGCAGCACGGTCACCACGCCGTTCGCGCCGAGCGTGGCGATGAAGGCGAAGGCCAGCGGAATGCCGGCGAAGTTCGACGCCACCCCGCAGAACGTGGTGAGCAGGGGCTGGATGAAGCGCGGGCCGCGGCCGCGGACGGCGGCGTAGGCGACGAACAGCCCGAACAGCCCGCCCCCGATGGCGCTGATGATGCTGACCTGGATGCTGGCGATGAAGGAGGCCCGGTACTGACCCGAGGCAAGGGCTCGGACGTTCTCGAGGGTGAACCCTCCGTTGGCGGTGGTGAACGTCTTGAACACCAGCACGACCACCGGAATGAGCAGGAAGAAGGCCGCGTAGGCCAGGAACGGCACCACGCCCGCCCATGTGAGCACCCCGCGCCGGCTCATGCGCGGCCGGCGCGACCGGCCCGACGGTTCGTCGGGCAGCGCCGGCGCGCGGGCCTCGAGAGGGGACACGGTTTCGAGCGACACGCTCGAAACCGTGTCCCTATCTTCTGGCACGGTGCCCCCGGTCATGCACACGCAGCCCGTAGGTCAGTGTGATCGCGCACGCTCCGTGTCTTTAGCCCGCGACCTTCGTGCCCCACTGAGCGGTGACGACCGCAGTCGCCGCCTTGATCTGGGCCTGCGAGGCGAACTGGATGCTGGCATAGGCGCTGGCCGGCGGCATGGCCGCCATCACCGAGGCCGGAATGACGCCGCGCTTGGCCATGTCGGCGAAGCGCGCCGGGTGCGTGAAGCCCTCGAGGTAGAGGAGCTGGCCCTCGTCTGAGTAGATGTACTCCTGCCAGAGGCGGGCGGCGTTGGGGTTGGGGGCCGTCGCGCTGATCGCCTGGGCGTAGAAGCCGCCGTAGACGCCGGTCGTGGGGATCGACACCGTGTAGGGCGGGTTGCCGGCGAAGGTCTGCTTGTTGGCCAGGTTCAGGTAGTCCCAGATGATGGCGATCGGCGTCGAGCCCTTGGAGATGTTGGCCGGCAGGGCGTCGGCAGGGATGTAGTTGCCGATCTTCTTGAGCTTGGCGAAGAAGTCGATGCCGGGCTGGATGTTGTCGAGCGAGCCGCCGTTGGCCAGGGCCGCGGCATAGACCGCCGAGAAGGCGTCGTTGGCCGAACGCGGGTCGCCGTCGATGGCCACCTGGCCGTGATAGCGCGGGTTGAGCAGGTCGGACCAGTCCTTGGGCGGCACCTTCTGCACATTGGTGTTGGTGCCGAAGGAGATCACGCCGTAGTAGTCGCCGTACCAGTAGCCCGTGGGGTCCTTCATGGAGTCGGGGATGCTGGCCCAGGTCTGCACGAAGTAGGGAGTGAACAGGCCCGCGGCCTGGCCGGAGGCGGCAAACGACGGACCGACGTCGACGACGTCGGGAGCGCGCGACTGGCCCTTGAGGCTCGTGATGGCCTGGTTTTCTTGCGCCGAGGTGTCGTTGGGCGCGGCGTTGTTGACGGTGATGCCGTACTTGCTCTGGAAACCGCTGATGATCTTGCCGTAGTTGGCCCAGTTGGGCGGCAGGGCGATGGTGTTGAGCTTGCCCTCGGCCTTGGCGGCCGTCTCCAGGGCGGCCAGGCCGCCGCTGGGCAGGGCCGTGGCCAGCCCCGCGGGACTCGCCGAGGCGCTGCTCGAGCTCGAGCTGGAGCTCGAAGAGCTGCCGCAGGCGGCGAGCAGTGCGGGGATCGAACCGAGGCTCGCCAGACCGACGGCGCCGATCGCGCCGCGCTCGACGAACTGGCGCCGGGTCAACCCGGATCTCTCGGAACCTGTGCCTGGAAGCTGCTCTTCACTCATATTCCGTCCCTCCTGCGCCAAAGGTATGCGATTCTGCCGGCCCGTGGGCGACTCCCGTATCGTCGCGGTCGATTGTTGTGACGACATGACGACACGGTCAGTCTTTAATGAGCCCCAAGCGGTTCTTATCACGTCGTCGAGCGGGGGGCAAGGTCGGCGTGTCAGGCGCGACGCTTGACGGCCGCGTCGGCCAGCGCGTCGGCCGCCTCGTTCAAGCGCAGTCCCACGACGTCGAGCCGGCGCAGCAGCTCACGGCACTTGAGGACGTCCATGGTGAGCTCGCCCCGAAAGAGGCGTCCGATCTCGACGTCGTAGAGGCGCCGGATCTCGTTGGCCGACTTCTTGGACGCCAGGGCGGACTGGCTGGTCTCTCTGGCGTCCCGCGCGATCGTCTTTACCGCCAGACGCAGGTCGTCGAGGCCGCTCGCGGTGGCGTCGAGCAGGCCCAGGTAGGCATCGGCGGCCGCGATCTCGTACAGGTCCCACTCACGCACGAAGTCGCGCAGGTTGTCGAGCACATCGTCGATCGAGCGCGACAGGCGAAAGAGGTCCTCGCGATCGATGGGCGCCGCCGGCGCCCCGGCCAGCCCGGCCACGAGCTCGGCCCGCAGCGTGTCGCCGCGGTGCTCGATCTCGGCCATCTTCTCGGGCGCCTCGCCCGGGGCGACTCTGCCCTCGGCCACCGCCCGCGCCAGCCGGCACGCGGTGGCGGTCTCGGCGAGCTGCAGCTCAAGAATGGCGATCAGCGGTGTACCGGCTCCTCGCCCAAGGTTGCCGACCGCCCGCCGAAACCGCGCCGTGTTGACCATGACTTCCTCCCTGCCGCCGCCGGCGCGGCCCCGCGCCCCTGTCGCACAAGGCAGCGTGACGACCCGCACGCAGGCGATCGACGACACTTTTGCTCAGCGTACGCCAAAAGCTGAGCTCGCGACACCGCCGCCCGCGCCCGCGCCGGCGGCCGGCTCCGGCGAACCAGCTCCGGCGGCCGGCTCCGGCAGGCGCGACGATATACTCACGACCATGTGGCAACGGCCGGCGTGGCACAACCCGTGAACCTGTGAAGCGGACCATCGGCCGCGCCGCGCGCAGCCTGCGCGAGTTTCCGCCGCAATTCTGGCTGCTGACCGCCGGCATCCTCGTCTACGTCATCGGCGTCGACATGTCCTACCCCTTCGAGACGCTGTTCCTCAGAAACGGCCTGCACATCTCGATGACCGTGGTCGGCCTCGTCCTGGGCCTGACCAGCCTGGCCGGCCTGCCCTTTCAGATTCTCGGCGGCGCCTTCGCCGATCACTTCGGACGGCGCGCGGTGCTGGTGCTGGCGGTCTGCGGCAGCGCCGTCCTGTACGTTGGCCTCGCGCTGTCGCACAGCCTGCTCCAGGTCGTGCTCGTGGTGGCGATCGAAGCCGCCTTCGGCTGGTCGATGTTCCTCACGGCCAGCAACGCCATGATCGCCGATCTCACCAGCCGGCGCCGCCGGGCCGAGGCGTTCGGCATCGTGCGCACGGCGATCAACGTCTCGATGATCGTGGGTCCGCTGATCGCCCTCGCCTTTCTGGGAGCGCCACCCGAGTACCGGCTGCTGTTCGCCATGGGCGGCGCGGTCTGCCTGGTATTTCTGCTCATCATCGTCGGCGCGCTGCACGAAACAAAGCCGCCGCCGGCCGGGCTGCGCCCGGCCGGCGGCGGCTACGCCCACATCCTGCGTGACCGGCGCTTTCTGGCCTTCTGCGCCGTCACCTTCTTGCCGCTCTACGGGTACGGCCAGATCCTCTCGACCTTCCCGGTGGCGATGCAGGAGGCACACGGCATCTCGGCCGGCCAGTGGGCGCGGCTGGTGCTCGCCTACGCTGTGGGACTCAGCGTGCTGCAGTTCCCCGTGGTGCGCCTCACGCGCGCCTGGAACCCGTTGCTGCTGCTCTCGGGAGCCAGCGCCCTGATCGGCCTTGGCCTCGGTCTGGCGCCGTGGCTGCCCTGGGGCTGGCTGAGCGTCGCGCTCGTGCTTCTGGTCAGCCTGGGAGTCGTTATCCTGATCCCCGTCGCCGCGACGGTGGTGGCCGCCTTTGCCCCCGTCGAGCTGCGCGGCCGCTACATGGGAGCCTGGACGACGGCCTACCTGGGCGGGTATGCGCTCGGCCCGCTCTGCGGCGGCTACGCCGTGGACGCCATGGGCAGCAGAGGAGCGTACCTCGTGGTCGCCGCGGCCGGGCTGGCCGGCGCCGTCTGCTTTCCGCTGCTGCGCCTCGGCGGCCGCTTCGGCGAGCCGCCGGGCGCAAGGACTCCCCGCGGCGGACCGCCGGAGACCTCGCTGGAGACCACGCTCAAGCCGCCCGTCGTGGGATCGTAAGGCCGACTTCGTGGGATCGCAGGCCGACTTTGGGCCGCGCCGACGCGCCCGCCGGGCGCGGCCCGGAGACTACGTCAGCTGAGCCGGCGCGCGGTGTTTGCGCTCGTACATGAACTCGTCGGCCCGCTGCAGCAACTCATCGAGCGAGAGACCGTGTGGCGGCCGGGAGTGGGCCGACCCGATCGTCAGCGAGACGGGGAACCGCAGGCCCGACGCGGCCGTCCGCGGATCGAGCTCCTTCTCGAGCCGCAGCGCCACGGTGGTGAGCTCGCGCGTGTCGGCTTCGGCCAGCACCACGAACTCGTCGCCGCCGATGCGAGCTACGATATCGGACTCGCGGAAGGTCGCCTCGAGCGCCTGGGCGCACAGCACCAGGGCGATGTCGCCGGCGTTATGACCGAACTGGTCGTTGATCGCCTTGAGGTGGTCGACATCGGCGTAGACCATCGTCAGGGTCGACCCGGAGCGGCGGTCGTCCTTGAGCCGCTGCTCGGCCAGCAGCGAGAAGCCGCGGCGGTTGTAGAGACCCGTCATGTCGTCGCGCAACGACATCATGCGCAGCTCGTCTTCGAGAGCGCGGCGCTGGGTGATGTCGGACGCCGTGATGACGACGTGGCTCAACACCCCGTCGCCGTCGCGCAGCGGCGTCAGTGAGCCGGCGACGAGCAGCCGCTCCCCCGAGCGCGTCACCCAGTGGCTCTCGAACGGGTAGGCGACCGCGCCCTGGTTGAGGCGCCGCAGGCCCTCGCCGAAGGCCGCGGCGGCTTCGCGAATGGGCAGCACGGAAGCGAACTGGCGGCCGCGCAGATCGTCGTCGGAGTGCCCGGTCGCGCGCTCCACGGTGCGGTTGGCCTGCAGAATACGTCCGGCGCAGTCGAGCACCAGGATGAAAGCATCGGCGGACTCGAGCACGGCGGCAAAGAAATCGCGCTCCGTCTCGAGCGACTTCTCGCGCTCCATATGACTTGTGTGCTCCGGCATGCGGGCGACGACCACGATCGGGTACACGCACAGCCCAAAAGTCGCGCACTCCGGGCGCTCCCGGCGCCCGCAACGAACGACACAACGAAAGTACAGATACCCAAGCGGGCCGTGCTTGAATCCGCCTGCCTGATGTCGGCGCGCCGCCTGTCGGTGCGGCGCGCCAAAGGTCGGCGGCCGTCGATGCGGCGGCCGTGGGTGCGGCGCGCCAAAGGTCGGCGCGCCGCAGCGCCCGGTCTGCGACCCGCTACTGGACCCAGTAGTGGGTGGGGTCGTAGGTGTAGACCTCGTGCAGGTAGAAACCGCCTACCCGTTTGGAGCACATCGTCGTCATGACCGGCGAGTACAGGGTCACGTAGGGCGCCTGGCTCATGATGTAGGCCTGAATGTCGTCGTACTTGGCGAGGCGCGCCGTGGCGTCGGTCATGGTCTGCGCCTCGGTCATCATCTTCTCGAGAGTCGGGCTCCACCAGAAGCTGTTGTTCGTGCCTTCCGAGACGGCCGCGGCCTTTGAGAACAGGGGCGAGATCCAGTCGGACGGGTCGGGGAAGTCCATGTACCACAGGTAGCGCCCGATGGACGCGCTGTGGGCGGTCGAGGCGAAGGTGTCGAAGCTCGAATTGCTCATCGTCGTCAGGCCGGCCTTGATGCCCACGGCCTCGAGGTCGTTCTGGATCGACTGGAAGAGCTTGGGATACGGGTCGACGTTGTCGGTGTAGAGCGTCGTCTTGAAGCCGTTCGCAAAGCCCGCCTGGGCCAGGAGCTGCTTGGCCTTGGCCGGGTCGTAGCCGTACCACTTCTTGTCGGCCTGGTAGCCCGGCATGCCGGGAGGATACACCTGGTAGAGAGCCTGCCCCTGCCCGGTGAGCAGCTTGACGAGCTTGTCGCGGTCGATCGCCCAGCTGATCGCCTGTCGCACCAAAACGTTGTCGAGCGGCGGGAACTGCACGTTGAGGAACAGGTAGATGGTGCCGATGACCGGCTCGCGGTAGACGTAGGGCTTCCATTCGGGACTGCTCAGGACCGACAGCACGTTGGCCGGCGGCACGTTGTTGCCGAGCACGTCGATGTCGCCGCGCTGCAGCTTGAGGAAGGCCGACTGGGCGGTGTCGGCGAGCTCGAACTTGATACCGTCGAGCCAGACGTGGGCGGCGTCGCGGTAGTTCGGGTTGCGCGCCAGGGTGATCTCCTGGCCGGGGGTCCAGCTCTCGAACATGAAGGGGCCCGTGCCCAGCGGATGGCGACCGACCTTCTGGTTGCCCCACTTGGCGACCCACTCCTTGGGGATGGGGTCGCAGAAGTCGACGGTGAGAGCGTTCAGAAAGGCCAGGTCGGGCTGGTCGAGGTCGATCTCGATGGTGTACTTGTCGAGCGCCTTGTAGCCGGCGACATGAGCCGCCTTGCCCGCCTGGTAGGCGGCCGCCCCCACGACGTTCGTATAGAAGTAGGTGCCGGGAGCGTTGGGCAGGCGCATCATGCGCTCGAAGCTGTACTTGAAGTCCTCGGCGGTGACTTCGCGATTGATCGGCGGCTGAAAGAGGATGCCCGGCTTGAGCTTGATCGTGTAGGTCTTGCCGCCGTTGCTCATGGTCGGCATGGCGGCCGCCATGGCCGGCTCGAGAGTCGTACCCGCCACGCCTGGTACAGCGTGGTACTTGTAGAGGCTCTCGAAGACGCCGTGCTCGACCTGCCAGTCGACGAGGTTCCAGGCGATGGCGGGATCGAGTGTGGCCGGCTCCGAGTCCCAGGCGAACACCAGGGTGCCGCCCTTCTTGGGCGTGCCTCCCGAGCCGGCGGTCGTAGCGCCGCTCGACGTGCTCGAGCTCGCGCTGCCGCAAGCGGCCAGGATCTGGCCGACAAGCGTCGCCGACAGGCCGACCACGCCGGCCCGCACGAGCAGCTCGCGCCGGGTCATGCGACCCGCGCGTACCTCGTGCACGAGATGGTCCGCATATTCATGCTGGAACTGAGTGCCGCCTGCCATGACGTCCCCTTTGCCGGTGCCCCGATCGCGCCCAGTCTACGTTTGGGGCCGCCCGGAGTACAGGCTCGCGGCGGGAGCGGCGGCGGCCCA
>PLTW01000197.1 GCA_003164655.1 Actinomycetota bacterium | reverse complement strand
CGACCCCGACGCCGACGGCCACCAGAACGACCGCCCCGCCCACGACGTCGCCGACGGCCTCGCCCACGTCGCCGCCGACCCCGACGACTCCGCCGACTCCGACGCCCACGACGAGTACGACGACCAAGCCCTAGTCGGCGCGGCGCCGATCGCCCGCGGGGCGCCGGCGGCGGCGCCCAGCCGCGCGGACGCGCGCGGACACGATCGCGCCACAGGCTCTCCTGCCCCGGGGCACGCGCCGGGGCAGCGTCGGCTAGTCTGACCCGGTCGTGCTTTCGCCGGCCGGCGGCGTCGCCGCGCTGGGCGAGGCGGGGGGCTGCTCGGCAGTCGAGCCGTCGCTGATGCTGTTCACGGCGCCGCGAAACTCGCGGATGCCCGAGCCGATGCCCTTGCCGAGGTCGGGCAGGCGCTTGGCGCCGAACAGCAGGACCAGGATCGCGAAGAGGATGATCAGGTGGACGGGGGACAGCAGACCTTCAGGCATGTGATTGCCTCCGTGGCGTCGGCGATACTTCCACGAACTACCCTACATCGTGGGGCCGGACAGCGGGAACGACTCCCTCGGTTAAGGCGTGTTAAGAGTCGACGCGTGCCCCCCTGCCTCCTGATAGGTTCTCGCACTGACTCATGGCTGCCGTCCGGCGTCGTGGTCTTGTGGAGACGTCGTCGTGCAAGGACTGAGCGGTGGGGAGGTGGCGCCAAGGTGAAGGGCTCGATGGCCGTTCGCGAAGATGTGGTTGGACCTGACCATCGCCGGGGAACCAAGTTCACGACTCACGCCACGCCACCGTTCCGCCAGATCGAGAGCAGAATGATCGCCAACTCCAGAAGCTATCGCGGCCCGCAGCACCTGCGCGAGTGCCGCGACTGACCTGGCTGGAGGGATCGCACTGTGGCCAACTACACCCGCTATGTCGCCGGTCCGAGCCGCGCGACGCCCGCTGCCTTGTGGCTGCGCGTCGTCAAGTGGGTCGTTCTGGTGCTGGTCGTCAGTGCCTCTCTGACGGTCGGTGCGGCGGCGGGCTGGTTGCATCGCACGGCGGCGCAGGTGGCGGCTAACGATCCCCAGGAAGTGCAGGCCGCCAGGCAACAGCTCGTCAGCGCGCCGGCCGGACGGCCCGTCAACATCCTTGTCCTGGGCAGCGACCGGCGCGCCGGCCAGCCGGATATCGGAGCGCGCTCCGACACGCTGATGGTGGTACGCCTCGATCCCCAGACGGGCAGCATCTCCATGCTCTCCGTGCCGCGCGATCTGCTTGTGACAATTCCGGGCTACGGTCCCAATAAGATCAACGCCGCCTACTCGTTCGGCGGCGCCAAGCTCTCCCTGCAGGTCACCAAGCAACTGTTGGGTATCCCCATCAACGACTTCGTCGACATCGACTTCGACGGCTTCAAACAGGTGATCGACAAGCTCGGCGGCGCCTATCTGATGGTCGATCGCGGCTACTACAACAACACCGCGGTGACCGGCTACGCCTCGATCGACATCAACCCCGGCTACCAGCGCCTGAGCGGCGCGCAAGCGCTCGACTGGGTGCGCTTTCGCCACGATCAGAACGGCGATTTCACACGCATCGTGCGCCAGCAGATCTTCTTGCGAGAGATGAAGCGCGAGCTCGCCAGCACGGCCAAGCTCTCCAGTTTCGGGCAGTTCCTTACGGCCATGAGCATCATCTCGCGCAACGTCACGTCCGACATCTCGAGTCTCGCCAAGCTCTACGGGCTGCTCACTCTGGCCTTGCGGCTGAATACGAACCACATCTACCAGACCCACATCGACGGTTCGACTCCGATGATCGGCGGCATCTCCTACGTCGTGGCCACGCCGCAGCAGGTGCGCAGCGCCGTCCATCAGTTCCTTGACCCCGTGCAGGCCCCGAGCCAGCCGTCGCCGGCGCCGGCCAAGACGTCATCTCCGCAGTTGCCCGTTGCCAAGGTGAGCGTCACTGTGCTGAACGGCTCAGGCCGGGCCGGCGTGGCCGCTGCTGCCACATCCGAGCTGAAGGCTCGCGGCTACCGCGCTCGTGTCGGTGGCAATGCCGCCGGATTCGGCGCCGCGGAGACGACGATTACCGCCGACCCCACAGCGTTGACCGTCGCCGACCGGCTGGCCGCCCTGCTGGCCCCGGCGCGCCTGCAACACAGCAGCGCCGCTGCGGGCGTCATCACCGTCACGCTGGGCTCGTCGTTTGGCGGTCAGCTGGCACAAGCCACGACGGCCGGCCCGACACAGGGCGCGAGCGCCATTGTCGGCGGCGCCCTGCACGACCTGGTCCAGTGGCGTGTGCTGCAACAGCAGACCTCTCTGCGGCTCTTCATGCCCAGCACCTGGGCGCCGGGCCTGGGCTACACGCAGTTTCGTGCCTACACGGTGCGCACGCCGTCGGGACCTGCCAGGGCCGCCGTCGTCGTGGGCACCACGCCCCAGGGCGGCTACTGGGACGTGCAGGCGCTGGCCTGGACGAACCCCCCGATCCTCGCCAGTCCCGACGCGACCAGGACGATCGGCGGGCGCAACTACCTGCTCTTCTACGACGGCGCCAAGCTGCGCCTGGTCGCCTGGCGTCTGCGCGGCACGGCCTACTGGGTCTCCAATACACTCGACGACGAGCTCTCGAATGCAGTGATGCTCAGTCTTGCTACCTGGTCTGCGCGCGTGCGGTAGGAGCGCCATCGCCCAGCGCTGGGCTCTCGAAGGAGGAGGGGTGCATCACGTCTATCACATGAGCTACCTGCAGGCGATCGTGATCGGTTTCATCCAGGGCATCGGCGAGCTGTTTCCGGTCTCTAGCCTCGGCCACACGGTGCTGATCCCGTCGTGGATAGGTGGCAACTGGGCCACTCTCGTATCGCAGGAATCGATGCCCGAGAGTCCCTATCTGGCCTTCGTCGTGGGCCTGCACCTGGCGACCGCCCTCGTGCTGCTGGGCTTCTACATCCGCGAGTGGGGGCGCCTCGTATCCGGCCTGGCGCGCTCGGTGGTGTCGTGGCGCATCGCCACCGACGCCGAGCGGCTCGCCTGGCTGATCGTCATCGCCACCATCCCCGTCGGCCTTCTGGGCCTGGCCTTCGAGCACCAGTTTCGGGTGTTGTTCGCCAAGCCCCTCGCTGCGGCGCTGTTCCTGGTGGCCAACGGCGGGATACTGCTGGCCGGCGAGATGTTCCGGCGTCGCAACAGCCGCCGTGCCGACACGGCGGCCGTGCCCGGCGCCGCCACGCGGCCCGGCGTCTCAACGCCGGGCGCAGAGAGCGCTGCCGCGCGCACAGCGGGCTCGCCGGTCGGCCCCCGGTGGCGCGACGAGGCGATCGTGCCCATGGATGCCGCCGCCGAGCATGGGCTCGCGCAGGTCGGCTTTGGCAGCGCGGTGCTGATCGGCGCCTCGCAGGCGCTCGCTCTGCTGGCCGGCATCAGCCGCGAAGGCGTCGCCATGGTGGGCGGGCTGTTCTGCGGCCTGAACAACGAAAACGCCATGCGGTTCTCGTTTTTGCTCTCAACACCCGTGATCTTCGCTGCCGGCATCCTCAAGGTGCCCGATCTGACCGGACCGCTCGGCGCTGCGATCCGCGGCCCGGTGCTGGCGGGCGCACTGGCCGCCGCGGCGGCGTCGCTTCTTGCCATCGTCTTTCTGTCGCGCTATTTCAAGACACGGACGCTGCTGCCGTTCGCCGTCTACTGCTTCGTGTTCGGCCTGGCGTCGGTGATCCGCTTCGGCGTCTTCTGAGGCGCCCGGACCCGTTCGTTGACAGCCTGATTACGAACGTGCCCCGCTGGTGTCAAGCTTCAGCACGACCCAGCCACCGCGACGCATGACCG
>PLTW01000249.1 GCA_003164655.1 Actinomycetota bacterium | reverse complement strand
CCGCGCCGCTCGCGCCCGTCGATCAGCAGCGACTCGTGCAGCGCCGGCCGGCCGGCGACCGCGCGCAGCGCCTCGAGAGCCGACCGGCGCGGCCCGGGGCGGGCAAAGTCGGCGTGGGGCATGTTGACGAACGGCGAGGGCGCGGCGGGGTCGGTCGGTGCGACGATCGCCGGGTGTGCCGGCGCCGCGTCGAGCCGCGCCGAGGGCGCCGGCGGCGCGATCAGCTCTTCGATGTCGGCGCCCTCGGCGAAAGCGTCGCGCAGGAACGATTCGTTGGCCGTGTTCTCGAGCAGGCGGCGCACGANNCGCCCAGCCGGCGGGCCGTGGCGATGGCGGCCGCCAGCGAGCGCACGTTGTGACCGGCAAAGGCCGGGCGCACGACGTCGATGCTCTCGAGCATGAGGCGCGCGAGGCGCTCGTAAGCGGCATCGGAGTCGGGCTTGTGCGTGAAGACCGGCGCGGGCCAGCCCTCCTGCCTGGCCAGGACGGTCTCGTAGTCCCAGTAGGCGCCCTTGACGAGGCGCACGGTGAGCGGCCGGCTGCGGCTGCGTGCCCAGGAGACGAGGGCCTCGAGGTCGTCGCCCGCGTCGCGCAGGTAAGCCTGCACCACCACGCCGGCCTGGTCGAAGGCGCGAAACTCTTCTTCGTCGAGCAGCTCTGTGAAGACGGTGAAGGTGAGGTCGCGATAGCGGAACTGCTCGAGGTCGAGATTGACGAAGGCCTCGCAGGCCATGGCCCGCCGCACGACCGGCCGCAAAGCGTCCTTGACGGCCGCGACCGAGCCGCGAAAGTCGAGCGGGTCGATCTGTGAGTAGAGCGAGGTGATCTTGATGGAGACGTTGACCCTGGGCAGCGCTCCCCAGGCCGCGCGGTCGACCGCCGGCGCCGCCGGCCAGCCCTTGGTCTCGCGGGTCAGGTCGTCGAGGAGGTCGAGGTAGCGCTGCTGGTAGGCCGCGGCCTCGTGGACGCTGACCGACGCCTCGCCGAGCACGTCGATGGTAAATCCCAGGCCGCGGTCGCGCAGCGCCCTGAGGCCCGGCAGCGCCGAGCGCGCGTCGCTGCCGACGATAAAGCGCCGCGCGAATGACAGCATCTCGGCGCGCACGACGCGCACCGCGGCCGGACGCAAGGGCGAACGCCGGCCGGTGGCGCCGATCGCGAGACGCAGCAGGCGCGGCGGCGCGACATCGGTCTGCAGAAAGTACTCACGCAGGTGGCGGGCGATCTCGGCGCCGCTGCCCAGCGTGGGGAAGACGTCGACGAAGCGGAAGAGCTCGACCTTCAGCCTTTCGTCGGCCATCGCCCAGTCCATCATCTCGCCCTGCCAGCGGGCCTGGGAGAGCAGCGCGGGACGTGCGCGGTCGACCGCCGCGAAGAGTGCGCGCGCGGTCGCCTGGATGTCGGCCTCGAGGGCGACGGCATCGCTGTCGGTCCTGGAGGCCGTCGGTCGCGGCTCGACTCTGCCAGTCGCCATATCATCCTCCTTGGGAGGGCCGTCCAGCGGATTGTACAGCGGCGATTACGGCGCCCTGTGGGGTACACTACTGCCGCCGGACGGCGGGCCGCCGCCGGCGACCACGACAGAAGAGAGAGCCATGGACCCGGCGATCATCTGGGACCCGATCTACACCGAGCACGATACCGGCGCGCACGTCGAGTCTCCCGACCGGGCGGCGGCGATCGTGACTCACCTCGAACAGACCGACCTGTGGTCGCGGCTGCAGGTTATCAAGCCGCGGCCGGCCAGCGTCGACGACCTGCTGACCGTGCACACCGCCGCCCACGTCGAGCGCGTGCGTGAGGCGGCCGCAGGCGGCGGCGCCTGGCTCGACCCCGACACCTTCGTCTCGCCGCGCAGCTTCGAGGTCGCGCTGCTGGCCGTCGGCGGCGCGCTCGACATCGTCTCCGCCTGGGAGCGCGGGCTTGCTCCGTTCGCGCTCGTACGGCCACCCGGCCACCACGCCATGCCCGACCACGCCATGGGCTTCTGCCTGTTCGACAACATCGCCATCCTGGCGCGCCGGCTGCTGGCCGACGGCCTCGAGCGCGTGCTCATCCTCGACTGGGACGTGCACCACGGCAACGGCACCCAGGCTGTCTTCTACGACGACCCCCGCGTCCTGTTCGTCTCGCTGCACCAGTGGCCGTTCTTTCCGGGCACGGGCTGGTATTCCGAGACGGGTACGGGTCCGGGTGAGGGCTTCACCGTGAACGTGCCGTTCCCGGCGGGTTCGACCGACGGCGACTACATCCACGCTTTCAGCGAGCTGATCGAGCCGATCGTCGCCCAGTTCGCGCCGCAGGCCGTGCTGGTCTCGTCGGGCCAGGACATCCACGTCGACGACTTCCTCGGCTCGATGACGGTCACCGAGGCCGGTTTTGCCCAGATGGCGGCGCGGGCGGCAGCCATGGCCGCCCGCGCCGGCGACCGCCTAGGCCTGGTGCTGGAGGGCGGCTACAACAACGTCGCCAGCGCAAGCGCGGTCGAGGCCACCCTGCGGGGTCTGGCCGACGGCAGGGCGGCGGCGGTCGACGAGCCGAGCGCGCACGGCAAGGTCGTGGTCGCCAAAGCGGTCGAGACGCAGCGCCGCTACTGGGAGCTCTGAGGCACCCGCCCAGCCTTCATGGCAGTCGCCCACGCCGTCGTTTCGTGCTCGACCTCAACTTTGCCGGAGCCGCTGCCGACACAAAAGAAAAGGTAGGGCGGACCCCTAGGCGAGACCGGGGTCCATATGCTACGATGTGGCCCACCGGGGGGCCGGCTCTCACGAGCCGGCTTTCATCGTGTAGGAGGTAGGTAGGTTGTTGGTCGAAGAAGCGCTCGAGTGCCATGAGTGCGCCGCCATCTGTGAGAAGGTCGTCTACCCGGCCACCTGTCTTGCGTCGAGCTGCCGGTATCTGTACGCCTTCAAAGAGAGGGGTCGCACCTTCTTTGGTTGCATCGAAAAGGTCTTCCGTCACGAGATCGAGCTCGAGCTGTTCCGCGAGCTCGAGCGTACCAAAGGCGGGTTCGGCGTCGTGAAAATGGCGCGCCAGCCGCTCGAACAGTGCGCCGTCGCCGTGCAGAGCTGCTACCAGTGCGCCGAAGTCCCGCTCTGTCGCAACATGTACTTCAGGCGCCGCGAACGCCGCACCGTCGAGGCCTTCGAGGAGTGAGTCCGTCAAGGACGGCTCCGGCGCCGGAGCCGCCCGTCCTGGCGGTCCGGCCCGGTTGGGGCTGTCGCGCCGCCCGTCCTGGCGGCTCGGCCCGGGTGGGGATGTCGCGTCGTCCGGGCAAACGGGTATACTCATCTCTGTCACCGACCGTACTCTTCGTCGGCTTTCGTCCGTGGGGGCGAATCGGTTTCGACATGGAGTGACTCCGGTTGGAGCAGCAAGCCGAGGTCCGGTGGCCTCGTTAAACTGCCGGAACGAATCACCTGCCGAGAGTAATCTCGCACTGGCTGCCTAAACAGTAGCCACGTCGCCTCTGCCGAGCCTGCGGGCAGAGATGCGGCGCCGCTAGCGGGCTAGGGACCGGCTGGTCGGCTCTGTCCGGCCGGAACCGAAGCTAACCAGGGCTGGCAAACCAGATCCGGCCGACGCGGAGCTGGGGCGCGAGACGAAATGCGCCGGCTAAGCTTGTAGAGACTCCGCCAGGGCCTTCGTGGACGCGGGTTCGAGTCCCGCCGCCTCCACCAACGTTGTCACAATCACAACGTTTCTCTCGCAGGTGAACGACTTCGAGAGTCCGGTCGCCTACCCGATCGCTCATGGCATCTTCGGGACCCCAGTCCTCCTCCGTGGCTGCGCGAAGTCTCCTCCAACTGTCTTTCGACGGACGGCACGAGGACGCGCATCGGGCGGCCCGGTCAGCTCACGCTGGGTCGAGCGGCAGGGCGGAGTACGGGTGAACCGGGACGCGCATCGGCGGCTCGGCGAGGAGATCGATGATCTCGTCACGGAGCTCGTCGGCGAGGCCACTGGTTTCATAGCTTTCCTTTGCCTCGATGGACCGGAACACCTCGATGTTCCAGAGCACATCCGGGTCGTCGTCTTCGCGAAGGATGATGAACCGGTCGGACGCGCCGGACTCGTCCATGCCGATGGTGGCCAGTTCGAACAGCTTGTCGCCGCTTCCGGGCTTGGCGCGCATCTTGATGATGTACGCGGGTTGGTCTTGAAGTGTCATGTCTCTCTCCGGTCATATTCTCCGTACACCGTTCGGAGTACGCTATGGGTTTATTGTGCACTCAGACCGTCGTTTCTACAAGTGAGAGGTGCGAATGACTGAGGAACGCGGAGAAGGCGGGGCCCGAGAGCGCGTTCTGATCTGGGCTCGCCCAGAGCGAGCAGCGAAGGGACCAGCCCCGTCGAGGAGTCGTCACCAGATCGCCGCCGCCGCCGTCGCGCTTGCCGATGCCGAGGGCATGGAGGCTGTATCCATACGTAGGGTCGCGGCGGTGCTCGAGATCGGAGCAGCGTCCACATACGGCTACATCGATACCAAGGACGAACTTTACGACCTGATGGTTGACTGGGTTGAAGGCGAGGACGGTCCCCCTCCAGCACCGAGCGGCGACTGGCGCACTGACCTTTCCAAGCTGGCCTACCGAATTCGGGGGTCGATTCTTCGCCATCCCTGGATGGCGAGTGTCGCTGCGGGCCGGCCCAACTTCGGACCGAACTCCCTCGCCTGGACCGAACACGGCCTGGCGGCCATGGATAATCTGGGGATCAGCATCGACGAGATGCTCATTGCCAGCGAGATCCTTCAAGCATTCGTTCGCGGCTTGACCACCAGAGAACTCGCCGAACAGCAAGCGCTGCGACATGGGGGGCCCTCCGCAGACGAGTGGTCGCGAATGGTCGCCCGATACATGGAGTCCGTACTCAGCAGCGGAAGATACCCCCACTTCGGGCGCGTGGTTAGTGATGCCGATCTTCCCCACGTCGAGAACTATCAAGAAGTGCTCTTTGCGAGGGCGCTCGAACGGATACTCGACGGTCTCTTTTCCAAGTCGGTACAGACGGCCTCAAGGCCGGGCACCGCCGCCTCGGCCTGACCGAATTCCCAGGCGACCCAGCCACGCTGCACGATGCCGGCAACGGCGCCGATCAGATCCAGCTTGGGGTCAGTTGAAGCACAGCAAGCCGTCCGCATCGCTCTGCGGATCGTGGAGGAAGCGGACACAAGGCACTATGAACTGCTCGCCAAGGCACGCGAACTGACCGCCGTATTTACGTACTTGCTAGTGTGAACTAAAGACATGGCTGTCAGGTTACAGTCACTCTCTCGGCGTCTCATCGAACCGTCGCCGGACCTCCTCTCGAGGGTTCGAAAGCTGTCCACTTAGGTCCACCAACGTTGTCACAGTCACAACGTTTCTCCCTGCAAACAACCATCTTCCGCGTACCCGGTGGCCTACCCGATCGCGCTGCCGCTCAGGCGCTGCTGCGATGCAACTGTGGCCCTGGTCTTGGCGATTGCCGTCTCAAGGGAGCTGCGCGCACGAGGTCGGCTGCTTGACCTTGCCCCTGGGGCAGGGTCCACAGTGGCTAGGCAAGCAGGAATCGAGAAGGGAGTGGTTCGTGGAGCGGCTCGGCATCGGTGAGTTCAGCGCCCGCTCGCGACTTTCGCCCAAGGCCCTGCGCCTCTATCAGGAACTCGCTCTGCTTGAGCCGGCCGCCGTCGACCCCGACACCGGCTATCGCTCCTACGAGCTCGCCCAGCTCGAGCAGGCGCATCTCATCGCCCTGCTGCGCCGGATCGCCCTGCCCCTGGCCGAGATCAAGGCGATCCTCACCCTCGAACCGGCTGTCGCCGCACGGCAGATCGCCGCCCACTGGGAGCGCATCGAGGCTGAGCACGACGCCCGTCGCAACCTCGCCGCCTACATCGTCGATCTACTCTCAGGAAGGGAGCATGTCATGTACGAGGTCGCTACGCGCACGTTGCCCGAGCGCAGCTTGCTCTGCCAGTTGCGCCACGTCGCAGACGAGAAGGAGACCTTCGCCTTAGGCAAGAAGTTTCTCGCCATCTTCAAGGAGCGACCGCAGCCCCGCGTCGCGGGCGCACCCTTCCTCATCCTCATCTACTACGGCGAGGTGAGCCCCGACAGCGACGGTCCCGTTGAGTTTTGCCGTCCCGTGTCGGCCGAGCAAGCTGAGGAACTCGCCGCGCTCTATCCCGAGCTCACCCTGCGCAGTGAACCGGCCCACGAGGAGGCCTTCGTCCACCTCGGCGAAACGCAGCTCAGCGGCGCGCAGTGGCAGCTCGTCTCGGAGAGCCTGCGCGACTGGAGCGCAGCCGAAGGACGGCTGCCGAGTGACTTGGGTGTGCGGCTCACCTACCTCGCCGAGCCACCAATAACGCCCGACAGCCGGCCCGAGATCGACTTCGCGGTGCCGCTGAGCTGAGACAGGGCGGGCACCACGAAAGGAGCCCGGGGCGCTGGTAGGCTCGCACATCACTCCGTAGCATGTACGCAACCGTGGGCACGTTCGTGGTCGTCGACGGGCGTCGCGGGCGTACTCGATTCGTACTCCAAACGTGAGCGATCCCACCAGCGCCAGCGAACACAAGGACAAGATGGAAGCACAAGAGGCGGTTCGGATGGCCCTGCGAATGGTGGAAGAGGCCGATTCGAGCCACTACGAACTTCTCGCCAAATCGTGCGGACTGACCGGCGTTCCTACGTAATTGGTAGTGTAGAATAGGAAGGTGACTAG